>DASZCN010000001.1:0-4665 GCA_035943095.1 Gemmatimonadales bacterium
TGGTTGGCGCGCCGTATATCTGACGCTCATGGTTGATCCCGCGACGACCGGTTCGCTCGAGGCGTTCTACCTTGCGGAAGCGCAGCGGCTCGCGCACACGGGCAGCTGGGCATTCACCGCCGCGGGGTTCACGCACTGGTCGCCTGAATTATTCACGATCCACGGCCTCGCTCCCCCTCCCGACGGCAGGGCGCCGAGCATCGCAGAATACCTGGCCCTCGTCCACCCGGACGATCGGGCCTTCGTCGCGCAGGACATTCAGCAGATGCTGGCCGACCATCGCGGGTTCGACTTCACCAAACGGATCGTCCGACCCGATGGAACGATTCGTCACGTCCGTTGCGTCGGCGTCCCGGCGGCACACGGAGAGGGGTTCGTCGGAACCGGGATCGACGTTACGGAACAGGAGCAATTGACGGCCGCCCTGCGCAAGGGCGAGGTGGAACTCCGGCAGATACTCGACCTCGCGCCGCAGATCATCGGTGTATTGGGCCCCAGGCGCGAACGCTTATATGCGAACCGCGTTGCGCTCGCCTATTACGGCGTCACCCTCGAGGAATGGCGCCAAAGAAGCTTTGGGCCGGAAGTGCATCCGGACGACTTCGATCGGGTCAAGGCGTTGGTCGATCGTTCTGTGGCGAACCCCGCAGCTTACGAGATGGAGATGCGGCTCCGGAGCGGCGACGGGACCTATCGCTGGTTTCTGGTTCGGTACAATCCACTCCGCGACGACCAGGGGCAGCTGATTCGGTGGTATCTCGCTTGTACCGATATCGACGATCGCAGGAGGACCGAGGATCGCATGCGCAACGAGACCATCGCGCTGCGGGAAGACCTGGACCGCGCCTCGATGTTCGAGGAGATCGTCGGCTCCTCGCCCGCGCTGCAACGTGTCCTCGCGCAAGTGGCAAAGGTGGCCCAGACCGATTCCACGGTCCTCATCCTGGGCGAGACCGGCACCGGCAAGGAGCTGCTCGCCCGGGCCATTCACAAGCGTTCGCGCCGGTCGAGCGGCGCATTCATCGGGGTGAACTGCGCCGCCATTCCGCCGTCGCTCATCGCCTCGGAGCTATTCGGGCACGAGAAAGGCGCGTTCACGGGCGCGTTGCAGCGCCGCCTCGGCCGCTTCGAGGCCGCAGACGGGGGCACGATCTTCCTCGATGAAATCGGCGACCTGCCCCCGGAGGCGCAGGTCTCACTGCTGCGGGTGCTCCAGGAGCGGGAGATCGAGCGCGTGGGGAGCAGTCATCCCATTCCCGTGGACGTGCGCGTGATCGCCGCGACGAACAGCGATCTCGAGGCCGCGGTGGAGCGCGCCGCGTTCCGCGAGGATCTGTTTTACCGGCTCAATGTCTTTCCCATCCGGCTGCCGCCGCTGCGCGAGCGTGCCGACGACATCCCCATCCTGGTCGAATACCTGGTCGACCGCTACGCCAAGCAGGTGGGGAAGAACATCGGCACTATCGCGAAACAGACGTTGCAGCTGCTGCAGGCCTACGACTGGCCCGGAAACGTGCGTGAGCTCCAGAACGTGATCGAACGTGCCGTCGTGTTGAGTGAGGGCGATACGTTCGCGATCGATGAATCGTGGCTCGCGCGGAAGCAGAGCAAGGCTCCGAGCGCCACGTCCGTGACTACCCTGGCCCATGGAGAGAAGGCCTTGATCGAGGCCGCGCTCAAAGAATCTGAGGGACGCGTGGCCGGCCCGCGAGGTGCCGCGGCCAAACTCGGCATTCCGCGTCAGACGCTCGAGTGGAAAATCCGCAACCTCAACATCGACAAGTTGGCCTTCCGCAACCGCTGACCGGTTGGCAATAGCCAGCGGGTTGGCACGCTCCCGAAAAACCAAGTCTCGATTCCCCAACCGCTTAGTCGTGGCGCGGCGTTTGCTTTCTCGTGCTGGTGCATGACCCGAAGAGTCGTGCGTCGAGCCGGATACAGACTCGTGTCGATCCCGTCTCAATGTCGAACGGAGCAAGACCATGCTCGCTGACGCAAATAGGAAGACCGCAGCAGGTGCAACCCCGAACACACCCACGTTGCGGAGAGCTCGCGTCGCGACCATCGCTCTATGGGCCGCGCAGATTGTTCTCGCGGCGATGTTCCTGTTTGCGGGTGGCTCCAAGCTGGTTGGAGCGCCGGCGATGGTCGACCTCTTCGCCGCGATCGGCTGGGGACAATGGTTCCGCTACCTCACCGGTGCAATCGAGATCAGCGCGGCGGTCGCGTTGCTGATTCCCTCGGCGGCCCTATTCGGAGCGATCCTGCTTGTTCCGACGATGGTCGGTGCGGCGATAGCCAATCTGTTCCTTCGTCAGTCACCGGCTGTACCGCTCGTGCTATTGCTCGTCGCTGCGGCGGTTGCATGGAGCCGTCGCAATCAGCTCCAGAGTGTCTCCGCAACGAGGCAGGAGATGAATCTATGACTGCCACGCAAATCGATGTCAAAGAGTACCGCTATTTCGCCGATAACCAGTGGCGCAACGCCAAGGATAATGACTTCTTCGAGGTCCTCGGCCGGGACGCATGACCGCCGAATGCAAATCGACAGAGCCACACCGTTGACGATCGACACCCATCAGCACGTGCTGCCCGACTTTTTCTGGCGGGAAACGGAGAACGCTCAAGCTCCCGTCGGAGGCCTGGCGCCGCTGCGGTGGTCCAAAGAAGCGAGCATCGCATTCATGGATGACGCCGGGATCGACGTGGCCGTCGTGTCGCTGAGTACACCCGGCGTCCACACGGGGGATAGCGCCAAAGCGCGAGCCTTGGCGCGCCGCTGTAACGAATTCGCGGCCCAACTCGTCCACGCAAGGCCTGACCGGTTTGCAAGTTTTGCCTGTATCCCGCTGCCGGCTATCGATGCGTCCCTGGAAGAGTTGTCGTACGCGCTCGACGTTCTCGGAGCCGATGGCCTCGTGCTGTTCACGAACTCCAACGGCGTGTACCTGGGGGATGCCGTTCTGGAGCCGGTCTTCGAAGAACTGGAGCGTCGCAAGGCGATCGTCTTCGTACATCCCAATCCTTCGCCCGACGCTGTGGCGCATTCGCTACGGCTCCCCGACAATCTGCTCGACTTCCCGACGGATACCAATCGCGCGGTCGCCCAGATGCATTACACGAACCGCTTCGCACGCACGCCACACGTCACATACATCTTCTCGCACGCAGGGGGATCGATCCCCTACCTTGCCGCGCGTTTCGCGATCGTCGATGAGATGGGGTTTATCGCGGGCGGCGAGCAGCGCGCCACCGCTGCCGCCATGTTCCGCCGCATCTATTGGGATACGGCGCTCGCGGCAAGCGATCCCGTGCTTCGCATGCTAGGCGATGTCGCGGGGATCGATCACGTTCTGTTTGGTACTGATTTTCCCTATCTACGCCGAGACCTCGCCGTTAAATCCAAACACCAGATCCTGCAGAGCTCCGCGGTGAGTGATGTGGAACGTCGCGCCATTCTCGGCGGCAACGCGGCACGCCTGTTTTCACGCCTGCAGCGCAACTGAGGTATCGGCCATGACGAGCGCTGGAACGATTCTCATCACCGGAGCGACAGGCAAGCAGGGCGGCGCGGTCGCGCAGGCGCTGCAGGGCACCGGGTTTCATCTGCGCGGCCTGACGCGCAAGCCGGACAGCGAGCGGGCAGCGGCGCTGGCGCGCCACGGCGTCGACGTCGTCAAGGGCGACCTCGATGACGAGGCGACGCTGCGCCGAGCGTTGTCCGGCGCGTGGGGCGTCTTCGGCGTACAGAACACGTGGGAGGCGGGCGTCGAGCGGGAGGAGGTGCAGGGCAAGCGTCTTGCTACGCTGGCGCGCGAGGCCGGCGTCGAACACTACGTCTACACATCGGTGGGATCGGCGCACAAGCGGACGGGTGTCCCGCACTTCGACAACAAGTGGCGCATCGAGGAATCCGTGCGCGGCCTCCGCTTCCCTTCGCATGTGATCCTGCGTCCGGTGTTCTTCATGGAGAACCTGCTAGCGCCCTTCAGTCTCCAGGGCTCCACCCTGGCCTCGGCGCTCGGGCCAGGCACGAAGCTACAGATGATTGCGGTGGACGACATCGGCTGGTTCGGCGCGCGCGCGTTCACCGACGCCGCGGCCTTGAACCGTCGCGCGATCGATCTCGCCGGTGATGTACGAACGATGCCGGAAGCGGCGGAATTCCTGACGGAGGCCCTGGGCCGGCCGATTGCGTTCGCGCAAACGCCCATCGAACAAGTGCGGCAGTACAGCAAGGAAATGGCGTTGATGCTGGAATGGTTCGACCGCGTTGGTTACAGCGCCGACATCGATGGTCTGGAGCGCGAGTTCGGCCGCCCGCTCACGAAGCTCCCCGATTGGGCACGCCGCCACGCGCGACCAAATAGTCAGACTCAAGGAGAACTCCCATGAAAGCTCTCAGATTGTTGGAATATGGTGGGCAGTTGATATTGAACGATGTGCCGAAGCCAGCGATTGGACGCGACGAGATCCTGGTGAAGACCAAGAGTACCACTGTCAATCATCTGGATCTTGTTGAAGCCTCCGGAACGGCAAGACAGATATTCCCGCTCGACCTGCCCTGGATACCTGGTCATGAGTTTTCAGGAGTCGTCGAACAATTTGGTAGTGACGTTGCGGCATATGCGCCAGGTGATGCCGTGTTCGGCAACACCTCTGGAT
>DASZCN010000002.1:0-41658 GCA_035943095.1 Gemmatimonadales bacterium
GATGGCTCGGCCATCTTTTTCAACCCGGCCGGGCTCGCCGGGCTCAAGGGGTGGCACATCAGCGGCGGGGGAACGCTGATCAAGGCGCTGGGAAACTTCACGAGCGATGCGACGGGGGCGAAGACGGACCTCGACAACCCCTGGATCCCGGTGCCGAGCGTGTATGTCGCGTACGGGGCGTCGCCGAAACTGGGGGTGGGCGTGGGATTGTTCGCCCCCTACGGACTCGAGACCCGTTGGCCCTTGAGCTTCGACGGCCGGTTTACGGGCTACGACAACATCATTCGTAACGTCTACATCCAGCCCAGCCTGGCGTATCAGGTCACGCCGTGGCTCTCGCTCGGCGCTGGCCTGGACATCGTCAGCGGGCACGTGGAGTTGAACCAGCGGCTCGATCTCTCTCAGCAGCTCATACCATTGGCCGGCCTGCCGCCAGGAACGACGTTCGCGCAGTTCGGCATCGCCCCGGGTACGGACTTCGCGAACGCGCATCTCGAGGCGAGCCATACCAAGGTGGCGGGGGCCCACTTCGGCGCGATCGTCAAAGTGAACGAGCGCTTCTCGATCGGCGGGCGGTATCTGATGCACGCACAGATCGATTATGCAGGCACAGCGACGTTCACCCAGGTCCCCACGGGAGTGATCATTCCCACGACGGTTACCGTCGGAACCTTCACGATCCCGGCGGGGACACCGCTCGATGGCGTGCTGCAGAGTCTCGGGGTGTTTACGACCTTGCTCCCGAACCAAAACGTCACCACGACGATCACGAACCCAGAGCAGGTGGTCTTGGGAGTCGCCTACAAACCGATGGCCGGCTGGACGCTGTACGGCGACTATCAGTTCACACGCTGGGGGAAGCGATTCGCCTCGCTGCCGATTAACTTCAGCAACCCGGCGACGCCTTCCCTGTTGCTCAACACCTACTACCAGAACACGAGCGACTTCCGGCTCGGCGCCGAGTGGGTGAAGAACTCGAAGCTCACGCTGCGCGGTGGATACCTCTACAACACCGCGGCGGCGCCTCCGGAGACCGTGACGCCGCTCCTTCCCGAAGGCGCGCGCAACGAGCTGACCGCGGGCGCCGGGGTCGCGCTCACGCCGAAGTGGTCGGTCGATTTCGCGTACCAGTTCATCAAGCAGAACGATCGGCGGGGGAGAACTCGTGACGTGAGCGGAGCGACCGCGGACCAGCTGATCGCGCTCAACAACGGGTTGTATTCGTTCTCCGCCCACCTCGTCGGCTTGTCCCTGGCTTACACGTTCTGACGGAGCCTGACCGTGACATCACGCCATGTCCTCTGGGTTTGCCTGGGCCTGACGCTGCTCGCCGCTGCTTGCGAGAACGACGACCTGTTCACACCGACGCCGCCCCAGTACGCGGGCGGCGCGATGTTCGCGCGCTACGTCTCCTTCGGGAACAGTATCACCGCGGGAATACAGTCAGCCGGCTTGAGCGATTCAACACAGCGACTCGCGTATCCCGTGCTGCTCGCGCGGGCGATGGGCACGCCGTTCAACTACCCGAGCCTCAACAATCCCGGCTGCCCCCCGCCGATCACGAACATCTTCACGAATCCGCCGACGCGCCTCCTCGGGCTTCCCGACACGTTCTGCGCGTTGCGGAGCGCCAATGTGCCGGCGTTACTCAACAACGTGGCCTTCCCCGGCGCGGAAGTGCTCGAGCTGCTGAACACGAACTACAGCCCGCCCCAACCGCCCGGCTCTGCCACGGACGCCTATAAGCTGTTCTTGCTCGGCGGTCGCACCGAGCTGCAGCGAGCACGTGAAGTCCTCCCCACGTTCGTCACCGTGTGGGTCGGAAACAATGACGTGCTCGGCGCCATCCTCGACACCGGGGACGCGGGGCAGGCTGCCGACATCACGCTTCCGGCCACGTTCACTACGCGCTACAACGCCCTGATGGACAGTCTCGATTCGTTTGGAAGCATCCAGGGCGGGGCGCTCATCGGCGCCGTTCAGGTAACGGGAGCGCCGTACGTCTCGCAGGGGCGCGCGTACTTCGCTGCACAGGCAGTGATCCCGACGATGACGGTCTTGCCAAACTGCCTCGCCTTCCAGCAGCTCACCGCGACCGACACGGCGTTCGTCGAGGTGCCGTTCCACTACGGCGCCCCGATCGTGGCGAAAGCTGCAGCGGGGGTTCCCGATACGCTCGACTGTTCCAACTACCACGTGATTTCGGTGGCCGAAGCAGTCAACATGATCACGACGGTGGCCCAATACAACGCGGCCATCCAGGCGGCCGCCACGGCGCGGAACTGGTTGTTCGTCGATCCCAACCCGTTGCTCCAGACCCTGGCCGCCAGCGGTGCGATACGACCCTTCCCCGCCTTTCCCCCCGACCCCAACGCGAGCGCGGCGCCGTTCGGGACGGCAATCAGCCGGGACGGCGTTCATCCGAGCACGTCGACCCAGAAGCTCGTCGCGCAATCGCTGCAGCAGGCGATCAACGCCTTCTATCACTCCGCGATTCCGGCGATCCCCTGAGGCGAACCTCGCCCGTGGTGGGGGGTAGCGAACACGGCATCCGTCTTCCAGCGGGTGCCGTTTCGCTAATGCGACCCTGTGCCCTCCTGATCCTGCTCTCGGGCCCCGCTCTGATGCTGGGGAGAACGCTTGCCGCCCAGGCGGTCGAGCGCAGCGACGCGCCCGAGCGCGGCGTGCTCCGGGTGACGTTCGATCCCCGCGTCATGACCTGGAACGACGAGTTCACCCCCACGGGCCGCAAGCGGCTCGGTGCGGGGCTCACGGGCGACACGGTCGGCGGTCGCTACATCCCCGCGGTTGCCCATATGGAGCAGAATGTCCGGGTCGCGAGCGGGCTCACCGGGTTCCTGGCGAGCCTGGGTCAGGGTCTCTTGAGCGTCCGCCAGGAGCGCCGCGAGTACCCTTTCAAGGCCGAGCTGGGCCTCACGAATCGTCTCTCGGTGAGCCTCATGGTGCCGATCGTGCGCGTCGCGACTCGCACGTCGTTTCAACTGTCGACCAACGGGGCCAATCTTGGACTGAACCCGCGGCTCCTCACCGGGGCCAGCGCGAACGCCGTGTTTCTGGCCCAATTCGACACGGCGCTCGCGCACTGCGCGTCGAGTCCGTCGTGCGCGGCTCAGAGCAGTGCCGGACAGTGGAGCGCGATTCGTGACGCGCTCCGGGCCGTGGCAACCGCTCCCTTCATGCCGCTCGACAGCTCGGCGGCCGGTAAGGCCATCGACAGCACCGTCGTACGCATTCAACGGGCGCTCGACTCGCTCGGCGTGACCAGCTTCGATTCGGCGTTCACGCTCCCCTCCGACGGCCTGACCGGGACTCACGTCGAGCAGGCCATCCTCGACAACACCGGCATTGGCTTCGGGTACGCCGGCCTGCCGTTCCGAAGCAGTTTTCGATACGGCTTGGGGGACGTTGAGCTCGCCGCCAAGTATCGTTTCGCTAAGGGCGCGCATTACGCCGCAGCCGCGCAGGCGCTCGCACGGCTGCCCACCGGAGCCCGCGACTCGGCCGACGACCTGCTGCGGCAGTCGATCGGGGATCACCAGTTGGACTTGGAAGGGCAACTGACGCAGGAGCTTGTGGCCGGCCCCCTATGGCTCAACGTGGCGGTTCGCGCGGGAGTGCAACGCCCAGGAACGCGGATCCAACGGGTGGCGCCGATCGACGCCCTGCTGGTGCCGGCGAGCGCGACGGCAAACCTGCGGTGGGATCCAGGGGATTATCTCGCAGTCGATGTCGCGCCGCTCGTCAACTTCTCCCACGAGTTCGCGGCGGGCTTCACGGCCGG
Source organism: Gemmatimonadales bacterium (assembly GCA_035943095.1). Classification (GTDB taxonomy): domain Bacteria; phylum Gemmatimonadota; class Gemmatimonadetes; order Gemmatimonadales; family GWC2-71-9; genus AG41. The sequence continues at coordinate 3,803 of DASZCN010000002.1, forward strand.
GTATTTCTCCAAAGCCCGCGACCATTATGCCTATCAGTCGGCTCAGGATTCCGTCGACCTCGCGACGCGCACGGGCTTTCCGACGGCGGCGAGCGTGTTGGATGCCGGCACGTCGCAACGTTGGGTGCGGCTCGGGTTTGCGGTGACTTACCACGCCCCGACCGTCGAGGGCGGCTTTTCGATCGAGCAAACCGTCAGCGGCGCGGGGATCGTCCCTGCGGCGACGGTATATCGGATCGTGTTTCGGACGTCGCGGAAGCTTTTCTGACCAGCTCAGCGGCGTGGCCCAGCGCCGACTGCATGTCGGGGTCTCCGAGCATGCGGGCCAGCTCACGCGTCCGCTCTTCCCCGCCCACGACGCGCACGTCGCTCGTCGCAATTCCACCACGCGCTCCCTTCGCCACGACCAGGTGATGGTGTGCACATGCGGCGATCTGGGGCAGGTGCGTGATGACGAGAACCTGCCGGTCCGGACGACCCCGGGCGATCGTGGCAAGGGCGTCGCCCACATGACCGGCGACTTCGCCGCCGATCCCCTGATCGACCTCGTCGAATACGAGCGCGGGCACAGCGTCGTGCTCGGCCAGTACGACTTTGAGCGCGAGCATCAACCGAGATAGCTCGCCGCCGGACGCGACCTTCGCGAGCGGGCGGGCGTCGAGGCCGACATTCAGCTGCACTTCGAAGAGGATGTCCTCTGCGCCCTGGGAGCGGGGAGCGGGGAGCGGTACCGTCCGTGCTGAGAACCGACCACCCTCCATTCCCAACGCCGGCAGCAGCTCATTTACTGCGGCTGCAAGGTGAGCCGCGCCCCGCGTCCGCTTGGCCGTGAGCGCGGCGCACGCGCCGGCGAAATCGCTGCCGGCGCGCTCGCGTTGCTCAGCGATGTTGCGGAGATCGAGATCGGCCGTGTCGAGGAGCTCCAGCTCCCGGGCCGAGCGGTCGCGCGTCGCGAGCACATCGGGGAGCGTCGGACCGTACTTCTGAGTGAGGCGGAAGAACACGTCGCGCCGCTGCTCGACGGCCGCGAGGCGGGCCGGGTCGTGCTCAATACGCGCGGCATAGTCCCGCGCCGCCTGCCTCAGCTCCTCGAGGTTGGCAAACGCCCCGTCGAAGAGCTCCTGCCACTTCGTCGTCGAAGAGTCGAGTCGCGTCAGCCCCGCGAACAGCTTGGCCGCCCGGGCGAGGCCGGAGGTGTCGAGCGCGTCGCCCAGGTCTCGCGACAGGCGACCCAGCTCGTCCGCGTGCCCCAGGCGCTGGGCCTCCAGCTCGAGGGCCTCTCCCTCCCCGGCCTGCGGCGCGGCGCGCTCGATCTCATTCACCACGTGGCGTAGGTAATCGGCCTTGCGACGGACCTCCTCGCGCTTCGCGATGAGCTCCGCCTCGCGACGCTCGAGCGCATGGAGCCGATCGTACGCGTCGCGCACGGCGGTACGCTCCACGACGGCGTCCGCGTAGGCATCGAGGATGTCGCGCTGGGCATCGGCCCGCAGGAGGGACTGCGTCTCGTGCTGACCATGGAGATCGACGAGGAGGGCTCCGAGCTGGGCGAGCACGCCGATCGTCGTCGGACTCCCGTTCACCCAGGCGCGGGATCTCCCCTCGCGGGTGACCTCACGCTTCAAGACGAGTCTGCCGTCCTCTAGTTCAACGCCCAGGTCTGTGAAGGTTGGTGGAGGTCGGCGGAAGTTGGTGGAGGTAAAGTCAAAAGCCCCCTCGATTATGGTCTTCTGGGCACCCGGGCGGACGACGTCGGACGAGGCGCGCTCGCCGAGCAACAGGGCGAGCGCGTCTACCAACATCGACTTGCCGGCGCCGGTCTCCCCGGTGAGGACGTTGAGACCAGAAGTGAGGGGGAGCGTGACGTCGGCGATCACGGCCAGGTCGCGGACGCGCAGCTCCGTGAGCACTAGCGTCGCTCGCGGTCGGAGAGGTCGCCCCAATTCAGCTTCTTGCGCATCCGCGCGAAGAAGCCCTCGGGCCCGAGCCGCACCAGCAGGACGGGCCGCGCGGCGCGCTTCACGATCAGCCGCTCGCCGGCCCGCATGGTGGTTCCGACCTGGCCGTCGAACGAGACGAGGATTTCCTCGGTCGATGGCGAAATCGGCTCGACCGTCACGGCCGCATCCGACGGGAGGACGAGCGGGCGCACCGCGAGGGTGTGGGGGCAGATGGCCGCGACCACGATGGCGTCGACGCTCGGGACGACGATCGGCCCCCCCGCGGAGAGGGCGTAAGCGGTCGACCCGGTGGGGGTCGCAATCACAATGCCGTCGGCCGAATACTGACCGACTTCGTCGCCATCCACGGAAACGCGCAGCCGGATCACGCGCGCCACGCCGCCCTTGTGGACGACGGCGTCGTTCAGCACCACCGGCTCGGCACGGCTCTTTCCCTCCTTGTCCTCGATGAAGGGGGCGAGGGCGAGGCGCGCCTCGGTCGCATAGGCTCGCCGCACCAGGGCATCGAGCGCCCAGTCGAGGGTCTGGGACGTGGCGGTGGTGAGGAAGCCCACCCGGCCGAGGTTGACGCCGAGGATCGGCGTGGGCCCGGGAGCGGCGTCGAGCGTGCGCGCGCCGCGCAGCAAGGTCCCGTCGCCGCCAAGGGTGACCAGGCAGTCGAGCCCGGTCGCCCGGCTCAGGGGGGGCGGGACGGGGTCCGGCCAGAGCGGGCCGATCTGTTCCTCGGTGAACAGGAACACGCCCAGGCGCGGCGCCACCTGCGCCAGGTGCGCGAGGATGGTCTTGAGATGGCGATAGCTCGGGTTGCCGACGACCCCGACGTTCATGAGTGGGTGAGCGATTCCTCGGCGGCCAACGCCCGCACCCGCGCCGCGATCCCTGGGCCGTTGAGGCCGACGAGGGCGAGCTGCTCCGACCGTGGCGCGTGCTCATAGGTCCCGTCGGGGACGCCGAGGGGCACGACCCGCGACTCGGACGCGACATTTTCCACGAGGCCGGCGAGGTACGCTCCGAATCCGTTAGTCACCGTGCCATCTTCCACGCTGACAAGCAAGCGGTGCGTCTGGAGCAACACGTCGAGCGTCTCCCGATCCACGGGCTTCAGGAAGCGGCAGTTCACGACACTGACATCGAGTCCCTCGCGGGTGAGCTCCTCCGCCGCCGCGAGCGCTGGCTGGCACATGGTCCCGACCGCGAGCAATGCGCACTCCCGCCCTTTGCGCAGGACCTCCCAAGTGCCGTAGCGGATCGGTGCCACCTCGGCGGCATGGGGAGGCTCGCCGGGCGCCTTGTCCCGCGGGTAGCGGAGCGAGAACGGCCCGCTGGTGTGCTCGAGCGCGCACCGGAGCAGCCCGATCAGCTCGGCGCCGTCCTTCGGGGCGGTCACGGTCATGTGGGGCACGGCGAGCAGGTAGGCGATGTCGTACAACCCCATGTGCGTCTGGCCGTCCTCCCCCACCATGCCGGCGCGGTCGAGACAGAAGATCACGGGGAGCTGTTGGATCGCGACGTCGTGGATGATGCTGTCGTACGCGCGCTGCAGGAACGTCGAGTAGATCGCGACCACCGGCCGGATGCCCTGGGTCGCGAGCCCAGCGGCGAAGGTGGTCGCGTGCGCCTCGGCGATACCGACGTCGAAGAAGCGTTCCGGCCACTTCTTCTGGAAGGCGCTCGTCCCGGTTCCCGACGGCATGGCGGCGGTGATGGCCACGAGTTTGGGATACTCGCCCGCGAGCTCCGTGAGCGCCTCGCCGAACACCTTGGTCCATTGGGGCGGGCCCGCCTTGACCGGCCGGAGCTCACCGGTCACGGGATCGTACGGGGCACGTGCGTGATATTTCTCCGTGTCCGGCTCGGGAAGCGGGAAGCCTTTCCCCTTCTCGGTGATCAGGTGCACGACGCGCGGACCCTTGAGGGTCTTCACGAGCTCGAAGGTCTGCACCAGCTGCGTGACGTTGTGCCCGTCGATCGGGCCGAAGTACCGGAAGCCAAGCTCCTCGAACAGCATTCCGGGCGACCAGAGGTTCTTGATGCTCTCCTCGAGGGTCTTGGCGAAGTCCACGAGCTTCTGACCGCCGACCAGATGCGAGACCGATTCGATCAGCCCCTTCACGCGCTCGCGGACCCGAACCGTGATGGGACTGGCGATGATCGAGCCGAGATAGCGATTGATGGCGCCGACGTTCGGGGCGATGGACATGCCGTTGTCGTTCAGCACCATGATGATGTCGCGGCCGGAATGCCCCGCGTTGTTCATCGCTTCGTAGGGGAGCCCGCAGGTGAGGGCGCCGTCCCCGACGACGGCGACGACCTTGTACTGATCACCCAAGAGGTCACGCGCCATGGCGATGCCGAGTGCCGCGGAGAGCCCGGTGCCGGCATGCCCCGCCCCGAACTGGTCGTGCGGGCTCTCGCTCCGCCGCAGGAATCCAGAGAGCCCGCCGGCCTGGCGCAGGGTGGGCAGCCGGTCGTTGCGCCCGGTGAGGATCTTCCAGGGGTAGCCCTGGTGTCCGACGTCCCAGACGATCTTGTCGCGGGGCGAGTCGAAGCAGTACGCCAGCGCCACGGTGAGCTCGACCACGCCGAGTCCCGCGCCGATGTGGCCACCGGTGCGGGAGACGACGTCGATCAAGCGCTCACGCACTTCGTCCGCCAGCGGCTGGAGCTGCTCGCGGGCGAGCCGTTTAACGTCCTCGGGCCCGTGTACGAGCTCGAGGAGCGCTTTGCTAGTTGGGCCTCGTGACGACATAGTCCGCCAGGTCGGTGAGCGTAGGAGAAGCTAACCCCGCCTGCCGCAACCGGTCTACCGCCCGCGCCGCCAGTCGCTCTGCCTCTGCCCGGGCGGCGCCCACACCCAGCAGGGTCACGAAGGTCGATTTGGCGAGCGCCGCATCCTTCCCGGCGGTCTTGCCGAGCTGATCGGACGTTGCCGTCGCGTCGAGCACATCGTCATAGATCTGGAAGGCGAGGCCGACGTCGGCCCCGTAGCCGCGCAGCGCCTCACATGGCCCCTCTGGTGCACCGGTTGCGAGGCCGCCGATGACGCACGCCGCGGCGATCAACGCGCCCGTCTTGCGACGATGGACGTCCTCGAGCTCGCGCGCCGGCAGACCTCCCCCGCGCCCCTCTGCCTCGAGATCCAGGGCTTGGCCGCCGATCATGCCTCCCGCTCCCGCGGCGCGAAACAGCTCGAGCGCGACCGCCCGCCGGCGCTCGGCCTCGAGGCGCAGGGCCGTCATGCCAGCCGCAAGGACGCGAGCGCCCAACGCCACCATGTGGTAGCCCGCGACGGTGGCGGTCGCCACGTCGAACGCGCGGTGCGTCGTGGGGCGCCCACGGCGAAGGTCGTCGTTATCCATGCACGGGAGATCGTCGTGCACCAGTGAGTACGCGTGCACCACCTCGACCGCCGCGGCGAGCTCGGCCATGCCAGACGCGCCCTCTTCGCCGACGCCTCCGACCGCCTCGGCGGAAGCGAAGACGAGCGTCGGTCGCAGGCGCTTGCCGGTCGAGAGCAGGCTGTAGCGGATGGCCGCGGGCAGGGGCGCCGGCCACCACTCGTCGGCGCGCGCGCCCCACGCTTCGAGAGCGACATCGACCCGGGCCCGGGCGTCCGCGAGGTAGGCCTCGAGGGGGGGGGCGCGTTTAGGCGTCGAAGTCCTCGACCTTGAGGTTGCCGGAACGGTCGGAGAGCACCTGCTTGACCTGGGCCTCGGCCGCCGTCAGCCGCTCCCGCGCTTCGCGCAGCCGCTCCACCCCTTCCTCGAACAACTTCAGCGCTTCGTCCAGATCGACGTTCACGTCCTGGCTCTCGAGCCGGCGCACGATCTCCTCCAGCCGGTCGAGCTGTTGCGCGAAGCTCAAGGGCGGGGGCTCACGCATTACGATGGCTCCGCGCGGGCCGCCACTTCACCGTCGGTGACCCGAAGGCGGAATGCGAGCCCGGCGGTGAACTGCGCTACGTGCTTCAGCACGCGTCCCCGCGGATCGCGCGCCACTGCGTAACCGCGGTCGAGAATCTTGAGCGGGGACAGTGCGTCGAGACGGCCCGCGAGGGTGGCGAGCTCATGCTCATGCCGCTCGAGCCGGCGCTCGAGCGTGCCGATGAGGCGGTCGAAGCCGCGCTCGAGCCGCTCCACCATGCGACCCGACCGCCCACCGAGCGCGCGCGCGAGCCGGGCACCGAGTTGATCAAGCTCAACCAGTACGTCGCCGCGGTCGGGCGTGGCCGATTCCGCAGCGGCGGAGGGCGTCGGCGCGCGCAGGTCGGCGACCAGGTCACACAGGGTCACGTCGGTCTCGTGACCGACCGCCGACACGACCGGCATCGGCAGCGCCGCTACCGCGCGGGCCACGCGCTCGTGGTTGAACGTCCAGAGATCCTCGCGTGACCCGCCACCGCGCCCGATAATCACGAGATCGAGCCCGTCGAGTCTGCACACGATCCCGAGGGCGGCGCAGATCTCATCCTCCGCCCCGTCCCCTTGCACGCGGGTCGGGACGACGAGTAGCTCCGCCACCGGCCAGCGGCGTCCCGCCACGGCGATGATGTCCCGCAGGGCCGCTCCATCGGGACTCGTGACCACGGCGATGCGGCGGGGATAGGGCGGGAGCGGCCGCTTCCGGGCCGGATCGAGCAGCCCATCCTTCGCGAGCGCCGCTTTCGCTTTCTCGAAGGCGAGCTGCCACAGCCCGCCCGCTTCGGTAGAGAGGAGATCGACCACGGTGAGGCGAAACTCGCCCTTCTCTTCCCACACGGTGGGCCGGGCAAACACGAAGGCCTGCAGCCCGTCCGCCGGCGCCGTAGGCAGTCTCCGATTGTCCTTCTGGAACATCACGCAGCGGATCTGGGCGCCGCGGTCCCGCAAAGTGAAGTACCAGTGACCGCTCTGCCACGCCTTGAAGCCGGAGATTTCGCCGCGCACCCACAGCGGCGCCAGCCCGGCCTCCACGACCGCGCGGGCGCGGCGGGTCACCTGCGTGACCGTCCATGCGCCCTCGGGCGAGACTGCGGTGAAGAGGTCTAGGCCTGGGCCCACTGGCGTGCCGCCTGGACGGTGTTGTAGAGCAGCATGGTGATGGTCATCGGACCGACACCGCCGGGGACCGGTGTGATCGCCCCTGCCACGAGCTCGGCTTCGGCGAACCTGACGTCGCCCACGAGACGGTAGCCCTGTTTGGCGGTGGGATCGTCGACCCGATTGGTGCCGACGTCGACCACGACCGCGCCAGGCTTGATCATGTCCCCGGTGACGAACTCCGGCTTGCCCATCGCCACGATCAGGATATCGGCGAGCCGGGTGACCGACTTGATCTCGCGCGTACGCGAGTGGCACACCGTGACCGTCGCATTGCCTCCGGGTCCATCTTGCAGGAGTAACGCCGCCATCGGCCGTCCGACGATGTTGGAGCGGCCCACGATCACCGCGTGCCGGCCCGTCGTATCCACCCCGCTCCGCAACAACAGCTGCTGGACGCCGTACGGCGTCGCGGGACGGAACCCGGTGGGATCACCGATCGACACCTTGCCCACGTTCTCAGGGTGGAACCCATCCACGTCCTTGGCGGGAGCCACTCGCCGCAGCACGCGTTGCGAGTCGATCTGCTTGGGAAGCGGCAGCTGGATCAGGATGCCATGGATTTTCGGGTCGGCGTTGAGCCGATCGATGAGGGCCAGCAGCTCGGCCTCACTGGTCTCCTGTGGGAGTCGAATAGTCTCATGGTGCAGCCCGGCTTCTTCGCAGGCCTTGCCCTTCATGCGCACGTAGGTCGCCGACGCCGGGTTGTTCCCGACGAGAACCGCCGCGAGGCCCGGCCGGACGCCCCGCGCCGCCAGGGCCCGGATCTCACTCGTGAGCTCCGCCCGCATCGCGCCCCCGATGGCGGTGCCATCGATCAGCCTAGCGGGCAAAGTCCACCGCGCGCGTCTCGCGGATCACCACGACCTTGATCTGTCCTGGGTACTGGAGGTCGCGCTCGATCTTGCGCGCGATTTGCTCAGAAAGCTCGCTCGCCTTGCCGTCGTCGATGGCGTTGGGCGTCACGACCACCCGGACCTCTCTCCCGGCCTGGATCGCGAACACCTTTTCCACGCCCGCGAACTCGGCGGCGATCTGCTCGAGCTGGGTGAGCCGCTTGACGTAGGTCTCAAACGCCTCGCGCCGCGCACCCGGACGCGACCCCGAGACGGAGTCGGCGGCCTGCACGATCACGCTGATCGGGCTGTCGTGCGCCACGTCGTCGTGATGCGCGGCGATACAGTTGACGACCGTCGGGTGCTCACCGTACTTGGTGGCGACCTCGACCCCCAATTCCACGTGGGTGCCGTCGTGCTCGTGCGTCAGCACCTTGCCGATATCGTGCAGGAGCGCCCCGCGCTTGGTGAGCTGGGTGTCGAGCTTGAGCTCGGCCGCGATGATGCCCGCGAGCCAGGCGACTTCCTTCGAGTGCTCGAGGATGTTCTGCCCATACGACGTCCGATAGCGCATGCGGCCGACGAGCTTCACCAGCTCCGGGTGCATCCCCTTGATGCCCGTTTCGTAGACGGCCTGCTCTCCCGCCTCGACGATCGACGCGTCGACCTCCCCACGCGCCTTTTCGACCACTTCCTCGATGCGCCCCGGGTGAATACGCCCGTCGCTGATGAGTCGTTCGAGCGCGAGCCGACCCACCTCACGACGCACCGGGTCGAAGCACGAGACGACGACGGTATCGGGTGTGTCGTCGATGATGACATCGACACCGGTGGCGGCCTCGAACGCTCGGATATTCCTGCCCTCGCGCCCGATGATGCGGCCTTTCATTTCGTCGGACGGGAGGGCGACGGCCGACACGGTCGATTCGGCCGTGGCCTCGGGCGCGAGCCGCTGAATGGCGAAGGCGAGGATCTTCTTCGCTTCCTTGTCCGCTCCCTTGCGCGCCTGCTCCTTCAGGTCGCGCGCGAGGGCCGCGGCCTCGTTGCGCGCTTCATCCTCCAGGCGCCGCCGCAGCTCCTGCTTCGCTTCCTCTGCGGTGAGACCGGCGATCTGCTCGAGCCGCGCGCGCGCCGCGAGCTCCGTCGCGCCGAGTACGCGCTCACGCTCGGCGAGGGCGTGCCCACGACCGTCGAGGGCGCGTTCGCGCTCGTCGAGACCGTTGCGGCGCTGCTCCAGCGCCTGCTCGCGCCGCTCGCTGTCGCGGCGCCGCTGCGTAGCATCCTCCTCGAAGGCCTCGCGCGCCCGGATTAGCTCTTCCTTGGCCGCGAGCACCACGCGCTGGCGAGCGTCGGCGAGCAGCCGTTCGCTTTCTGCCGCCGCTGCCCGGGCCGCGGCCTCCGCGGCACGCCGTTCCACTCGCCGACCTACGACATAGAACGCGAGCCCCGCGGCCAGACCACCGCCCGCAAGGGCCCAGAGAAGTGCCAGCCAGTTCCCCATAGGATCTATCTCCAGCACGCCCCGCCGGAAGCGGAGCGAGAATTCTTGCCTACGCCTGGCCTACGACCGCTTTCCGCTTGCCAGGTGGTAAGAGCTTGGTCAGGTCGTCGGCGAGCGCCGCCAGCCGCGCCGCGACTTCCCGTTCGCCCTTCTTCGCCTGGAACAGCTCGTTGGTGATGTCCAGCGCCGCGAGGATAGCGGCCTTGTGCGTTTCTACGATGGGTCCCTGCGAGAGCACCTTTTTCAACGCCTGGTCGACGTATGCCGCGACCTCGCGGGTGTATTCCGGGGGCAGGTCGGACCGCACGGTGTATTCCTCGCCCCCGATCATGACCTTCACCGCATGCTTCTTGGTGCTCACCGGGCCCCTCCTCCACCGGCCGCTCCCGGCGAGCCACCGGTGGCGCCCCCGATCGACGAAGTGGCCGCCCCTCCTCGCCCACCGCCACCCCCAGCCGTCTCTCGCGCCTGCTCTTCCAGGAAGGTGAGCCGCGAGAGCAAGTCGTGCACCCGCGTCCGCGCCGCCTCGACCCGCTGCTTGAGCGTCTTGTTCTCCTGCTCCAGGTCGGCGACGCGGCCTCGCGTCTCCGGGTCCAACTTCGCGACGGGTCCACGCCCGCCGCTTTCCTTCAGCTCGGCTTCGGCCTTGACGGCACGCGCGCGCCACAAGGCCAGCTCGTCCGCCACATGGCGGAGGATCGTCTCGAGCTGGTCCAGCACTGGTGCATCAGACCTCTCTCCGTCGTACGCCAAGCTCTGCCTCCAGCGCCGTCAGGCCGCGCTTCTCCAACGCGTCCACATCCTGCTCCCGCAACGTCCGGCTTGGATCGCGGTACGTGCAATGCCAAGCCACGCTCCGATGCCCGGCTAGGACGCCCGGGCCCCGGTATTCGTCGAACACCTCGAGCCGCTCGAGCAATGGGCCGATCCCCTGCCGCAGCACGTCGGCGACCTGACCGGCCGTGACGCCTTCCGGCAGAACGAGGGCCAAGTCACGCTCGACCGGCGGCTGCACGGGCAGCGGCCGATAGGTCACCGGCGACCGCTCGCCCACCGACAGGCGCACTTCGAACCCGTAGAGCGGCCGCGCCCACGGCGGTGCGTCCGCTTCGAGCGGGCCGCACCACCCTACGACCTCCCCTCCCCGCTGCACCGCTTCCCAGGCTACCACCCCACCCGTAGCGGGTCTCACGTCGCAAGAAGGGGCGGCCACGGCTACCGCTAACTCAAAGTGGTACTTCAGGTCCCATATGTCCATATCAGGTACTTTCGCACCCTCCGACCAGTGCGGTGGCCGGCGGGCTCCCGTGAGAACCCCGGCGACGGAGGTCCACTCCTCCGGCCGAGAATCGCTCCCCGCAATGGGCATCCGAAAGACCGTTCCCACCTCGAAGAGGCGGATGTCCCGGTTCCGATTGGACCAGTTGTATTCCACCCGCCGGATCAGACCGGGCAGGAGCCGCCGACGGAGGTGCGCTTCCTCCGCGGACAGGGGATTCCGAATGGCCACGGACTCGTGCCCGTCCGGAGGGCCGAGTGGCAAGGTGCGAGCCTCGAGGAGGCCGGCGCGCGCCAGCCGGTCGCGCACGCGCGCCCGCGCCTGTTCCTCGGGCGCATCGGGTACCGTTCCCGGCCGGTACGGCCCTAGCTCGTCGGGGAACGTGTTGTACCCTTTGAGCCGTGCAACTTCTTCGACGAGGTCGACCTCACGGGTCACGTCGGGCCGCCAGCCAGGGATCTGCACCGCCAGACGGGCATCTTTCGGCGCGATGAAGAAGCCGACCGAGCCGAGCAATTGCTCGATCTCGGCGCGCTCGATCGCCGTCCCCAACAGTCGGGTGACGCGCTCGGGTCGCAGGAAGGTCGTTCGCTCCTGCTGGGGCTCGGGCCACAAATCGAGGACCGGCTCCCGCTGCTCTCCGCCCGCGACGGCGACGATCAGCTCGACGGTGCGACGCACGGCGTCGGGCATGCCGAGCATGTCGATGCCGCGCTCGAACCGATAGCTCGATTCGCTCGACAGTCCCAAGGCGCGCCTCGTCCGCCGAATCCGCGTCGGCTGGAAGTACGCGCACTCGAGCACCACGTCCTTGGTGTCGCCCGAGACCTCCGATTCGGCGCTCCCCATGACCCCGGCGATGATCGTGGGCCGTTCGGCGTCGCAGATCGCCGTCATGTCGGCCGTCAACGTGCGCGTCACGCCATCGAGTGTGACGATCCTTTCGCCTGGCCGTGCCCGCCGGACGACGACCGCCGGCCCCCGGAGCCGGGCGAGATCGAAGGCGTGCAATGGCTGGTTCAGCTCCAAGAGGATGTAATTCGTCGCATCCACTACGTTGTTGATCGAGCGTTGGCCAACGGCCGTCAACCGCTCGACCAGCCAGGCAGGACTCGGTCCGACCCGGACGCCCCTGATCACGGCGATCATGTAGCGAGGGGCGCCTTCGGGATCCTCGAGGCGGACCCGCACCCCATCCACCGTCCCCTCCCCGGCGGTCTGGCGGACGGGCGGTCGGTCGATCAGTCTACCTGACCGCCTGACCGCCTGACCGCCGGGGATTTCCGGGAGCTTCACGGGCGCGCCGAGCCAGGCACCCAGCTCGCGGGCAACGCCCTTGTGGCACAACAGGTCAGGCCTGTTGGCGGGCACGTCGATCACGATTTGGTGATCGGCGATCCCCATCGCATCGATGAACCGTGTGCCCGGGGCGGCGGCGGTCTCGAGCTCGAGGATGCCCGAATGGTCCGCGCCCATGCCGAGCTCTTTGGCGGAGCACAGCATCCCGTTGGACTCGACGCCGCGGATCTTCTTGCGCTCGAGCTTCAAGCCGCCCGGCAGGACGGCGCCGACAGGGGCGTAGGGGTAAACCTTGTCCGCCTGCACGTTCGGGGCGCCGCACACGACTTCCACCGGTGCCGCACCGCCGCCCGCATCCACGAGACAGACCGAAAGCCGGTCCGCATCTGGATGCTTCTTCACCTCGAGCACACGGGCAATCAAGACGTCGCCCAGGTCCTGGTGGAGCGGCACGACCGCGTCCACGGGGGCGGCGTGCAACGTGAGTCGCTCGGCGGCGTCTCGGGCGTCGATGGGCCGGCCGAGGAGCGCCTCCAGCCAGCGCCGCGAGACGATCATCGAGCGCCTCCCCCAAACTGCGCGAGGAACCGGACGTCGCTTTCGTACAGCATCCGAATATCCGGAATTGCGTGGCGGCTCATCGCGATCCGCGCCGGCCCCATCCCCCACGCGAAGCCGCTGTAGCGCTCGCTGTCCACACCGCAGTTCTCGAGCACGGCGGGGTGCACCATGCCGGAGCCAAGGATCTCCATCCAGCCGGTCTGCTTGCAGGTCGGACAGCCCGATCCCCGGCAGATCTGGCACTGGACATCCATCTCGGCCGACGGCTCCGTGAACGGGAAGAACGAGGGCCGGAAGCGCACCCGGGTGTCCGCGGTGAAGAACCTCCGCGCGAACGCGGCGAGCGTCGCCTTGAAATCCACGAACGTGATCCCTTCGTCGACCGCCAACCCTTCGATCTGCTCGAAGACCGGTGAATGCGAGGCATCGAACGGGTCGCGCCGGTAAGCCTGGCCGGGAATCACGACGCGGATCGGAGGCCGATACCGCTCGAGGGTGCGGATCTGTACCGGGGACGTGTGGGTCCGGAGCAGCAGGTCCCCGTCTAGGTAGAACGAGTCCTGGGCGTCGAGTGCCGGGTGATCCTTCGGGAAGTTGAGCGCGTAGAAGTTGTAGCGCTCGGTCTCGATCTCGGGGCCGACCGCGCGCGTGAAGCCGAGCTCGTGGAAGATCTCGCAGATTTCGTCGACTACCTGCGTGACCAGGTGCAGCCCGCCCTGCCACGACGGCCGGCCGGGCATGGTGAGGTCGACGTCGGAGACGCCCGTGGTGGCGCGTTTCAGGTCGCGCTCGCGGGCCGCGAACGCGGCCTCGAATTCCCGCTTCAGCGCATTCGCGGCGGTGCCCACCTCCTTGCGGGAGGCGGGGTCGAGCTTCGGGACGCGGGCGAGGATTTGGGTGAGGGCGCCGGCCTTGCGCCCCAGGATCTCCGTCTTGAGATCCGCGAGCCGGCGCTCATCCGCCTGCGGAATCTCTGTTAGACGCTCCCGCAGCTCGGCCGTGGCTGCCAGGAGGTCGCGCATGGTCAGAGGGCCTGCTTGGCGACCTCCGCGAGCTGCTCGAACGCCGCCGGATCGCGGACCGCGAGATCAGCGAGCACTTTGCGGTTGATCTCAACGCCGGCGCGCCGCAGCCCGTTCATGAGGCGGCTGTAGGACAGCTGGTTGAGGCGCGCGGCCGCGTTGATGCGCGTGATCCAGAGCCGGCGGAAGTCGCCTTTCTTACGGCGCCGGTCGCGGTACGCGTACTTCTGCGCGCGCTCGACCGATTCCTTCGCCGCCTTCCACAGCTTGGAGCGTCCGCCAAAGTAGCCCTTGGCGAGCTTCATGATCTTGTTCTTGCGCTTCAGGCGCGCGACGTTGCTCTTGACGCGAGGCATGGGTGGCTCCTTACGCCATCAGCAGCCGCTTGAGGCGTCGTTCGTCGGCATGCGACACCAAGGTGGCCTTGCGCAGGTGGCGCTTCCGCTTGGCGTGCTTCCGGGTGAGCAAGTGGCTCTTATACGCGCGATGGCGACGCAGCCGGCCCGTGCCCGTCAGCCGGACGCGCTTGCGGAGGGCGCGCTTCGATTTCTGTTTTGGCATCGTAGTCCTCAGTTCTCAGTCGTCGATCATCAGTCAGACAACTGATGACTGACGACTGATGACTTATTTCGGCGCCAACACCATCGACATGTTGCGGCCCTCGAGCTTCGGATCCTGTTCGATCTTGGCCACGTCTTTCAACTCCTGCGCGACGCGGTCGAGGACGTCACGTCCCAGGTCGATGTGGGCCATCTGCCGGCCGCGATACATCATCGTCACCTTCACCTTGTTGCCGTCCTGCAGGAACTCCCGCGCGTGGCGCGTCTTGAACGCGAAGTCGTGGTCGTCGATGCCAGGGCGGTACTTCACTTCTTTCAGGTGAATGACGTGCTGCTTCTTCTTCGCCGCACGCGCCGCCTTCGCCTGCTCGAACTTGAACTTCCCGTAATCCATGATCTTCACGACGGGCGGTCGGGCGAGCGGCGCCACCTCGACCAGGTCGAGGCCTCGCTCCTGGGCCGCGGCCAGTGCTTCTTCGACCGTCAATACGCCAAGCTGCGCGCCGTCGGGAGCGATCACCCGGAGAGGACTGATCCGGATCTGCCGGTTCACTCGGATGCGCGGCGCTTTGTTGTTCGGGCTTTCGATCGCCAGGTGCAGTCCTCCTCAACAAAAGAAAAAGCGGATCCGGGGTCCCGGAATCCGCGTGGCATCGCCCGTCCTCAGTCATCCGTCATCCGTAGTGTCGGACAACGGACTACGGACAACGTTCCTCGAACCCTAGAGCACTCCCCGATCAGGAGAGGCAGCGGGTGAGGCGCACGCGGCGCCCGCTTACCGTATTGTCGGCGGTAACTTAGCCCGCCCGAACGGGCTCCACAAGGCCGAAGCCCTTGCCGTCGCGCGCGAGTCGACCGACCGCCACCTCGGGATCGTGCTCGAAGAACAGCAGCCACCCCTCCACCTCCGCGCGGGCGTAGAGACGTCGCTTGGATTCGAGCGTCACGAGCGGCTCGATGTCGTATCCCATGATCCACGGCAACGGCAGGTGGGCGCTCGTGGGCACCAGATCCGCCAGAAAGCACAAGCGCTCGCCACCACTCTCTACCAGCACCGACTGGTGATAGGGAACGTGTCCCGGTGTCGGCACACAATGGATCCCGGGAAGGGGCTCGGCCTCGCCTTCCACCAGCGTGAAAGGGACCGGCTCGAAGTTCGGCGGGAGGTAGCTCGCCGCCGTGCGCTCGTTGGTGTGGCGCGCGAACTCGAGCTCTCCCCGCTGTACCACGTACGTGGCGCGTGGAAAGGAGACTCGAACCGCACCCCCTCCCCGACCTCCACCGTCCTCCACCACCTCCCGATAGGTGTTGCCCCCCGCATGATCGAAGTGGAGATGCGTGTTGATCACCCAGCGCACGTCCTCAGGCGCAAACCCGAGCCCCGCGAGAGAATCTTCCAGCCGGGTGCGCCCTCCCTGTCCTTCATTCTCGACGCCGTAGATGTCTTTGAACTTGGCGTCCTCCTTGTTCCCCAACGCCGTATCTACGAGCACGAGGCCGTCCGGATGCTCCACGAGGAGGCACCGCATCGCCAGGGGAATCCGGTTTCGATCGTCCGGAGCGATCCGTCGCTGCCACAGGGGCTTGGGGACCACGCCGAACATGGCGCCACCGTCCAGGCGTTGCGCCCCGCCGTCGAGGGCGTGACAGGTGAGGCGGCCGATCCGGAAGGGGGTGTGACTCATTGGAGTGCGGAGTGCGGAGTGGGGAGTGCGGAATTGACGGCGGGGATCTCGTTCTTGTGCCGGGGCCGGTCGTACAATTCGATCAGCTGGTCCAGCGTTTCCACGCCCCGCTCGGCCGCTCGCCCCAGAAGGGCGCGGAGCACACGCGCCGTGGTGAGGGCATCGCCGAAGGCGCGATGACGGGCCGGGTTCTCGAGGCCGAAGAAGGCAGATACGTGATCAAGCCCGCGATGGCGCAGCTCGGGGATGAGACGGCGGGTCAACCTGACCGTGCAGAGCCGCAGGCCAGGCGGGGTGGTCGAGACACCCGCGGCGGTCCATTCCGCCACGAGATGGTGCCAGTCGAAGCGTGCGTTGTGCGCCACGAAGATCCCGTCCTCCAGGGCGCGCCACAGATCCGTGGCTACGTCTTGAAACCGCGGCCGTCCCACTACGTCGCGCTCGGTGATGCCAGTGAGACGAGTCACCCACGAGGGAATCCGCGTGCCGGGATCGAGCACCGTCTCGTAGGCCAGATGCACCGTGCCCTCTTCGAGGATCGCGACGGCCACCTCGATGATCCGCCCGCCTCGGTCCACACGCGCGCCGGTCGTTTCCACATCCACGACGGCGAAGCGGCATCGCGCCAAGTCGACCGACCCCGGGGGGAGGGGGGGGGCGCTAGAGATCATCGCGCCGGAGTGGCAGCGTCATACAACGCGGTCCACCGCCACCCCGGACCAGCTCGCTCCCGTCCATAGTGATGACCGCCCGTTCGTCGTCCCTCAGGGCGTCGTCGCCCGTGAGGAGGGTTGCCGCGGTCACTGTCTTGAAGCCGCCATGTTCGAGCTCGCGCAGAGTCGCTTCGTTGCGGGCGTAGGTCACGGCGAGGCCCGGCCGCACCGCGAAGAAATTGCAAGCGGACGACCACTGCTCGCGCTCCTGCAGCGAGCGGTCCGCGCCACCGCAGAACACCGGCTCGAGCGGGTGATCGACCGCCTGCATCGCGGCGAAGAAATTCGGCATCTCCTTGACACCCTTTGATTTCTTCCGGCGGTGCAGCACGGCGAGCCGCTCGGGCCCCACGAAATGTGGCGGATACACGCAGCAGAGCTCCCGGTCGAGCTGCGTGAAGATCATATCGAGGTGGATCGCCGTACGCTCGTTGGGGAGCACCACCACGATCACGTCCTTCACTCCGCAGTGCTCGAACACGAGGTCGCACAGGTGGTCGAGCGCCGCGGGACTGGAGCGCTCGCTGAAGCCGAGGAGCAGGAGGTCGGGACGCACGGGGTGGACATCCCCGCCCTCGAGCGTGTAGTTGTTCCGCTTTTCTTCCGATCCGTCATACAGGATCCCGGCGTTCTCGAGGCACGGGTGGTAGCGGAACAGCGCCTTCACCAGCAGCTCTTCCGTCCAACGCACGCCGTAGCGCATGGAGCCGATGATCGAGTGCTCGCCGATCACGATGCCGACGTCGCGAGTGAAGAAGAGGTTGGGCAGGGGCGGGAGCGCATAACCGGTTTCGTTCAGGGCCCGGGCGATCGGTCCGGCCTCCTCCAGCGCTCCTTCGACCATCAATGCCACCAGCGCCTCGGGCGAAAGCGCCGCGAGCTGTTTCGCCAGGGCGTCCGAAGGAACCACCTCGAGCGCGCGGGTCACAAGGAACTCCCGCACGTCCGGGCGCGCTACGAGCTCGGTCAGCAGCGTGCGCACCTCGTATACCTGAGCGAAGCGCTCCAGAACGGCCACGAAGCGCTTGTGCTCCCGCTCGGCGAGCTCCAAGTCGATCACGTCGTCGTAGAGGTAGTCTTCCCGATTGCCGGGCGTGACCGCCACGAGCTCGCGGCCCGGGGTGTGCACGAGCACCGCTCGCAGCGGGCCGATTTCGGAGGTGACGTGGACGCGCGCCATGGCGCGGAATCTAACCAGCAGAGTGCGGAGTGTGGTTCACCGGTTCGCCAACGCGAAGCTCAGCGTTTCGAGCTCCAGCGCCATGTTCACCGACCTGACGACGACGTCGGACGGGACCGTGAGCTGCAGCGGGGCGAAGTTGAGGATTGCTTTCACACCGGCATGCACCAGGCGGTCGACGACCTCTTGGGCGGCTGTCGCCGGCGTGACGACGATGGCGATGTCACTGGGCTCGCGGTTGAGATCGGCCTCCAGGTGACGAATGTCCCGAACCACCAGCCCGTTCCACCCGGTACCGATCTTGTTGGGGTCCTTGTCGTAGATGGCGGTGACGTGAAAGCCCCGCTCGCGGAACCCGGGGTACTGGATGAGCGCGCCGCCGATGCGCCCCGCCCCGACCAGGACGACGCGGTAGGTGCGGCGGAGACCCAAAATGTCCCGGATCCGGGCGGTGAGCTCGGGCACGGCATACCCGAGGCCGCGTTTGCCGAAGGAGCCGAAGAACGAGAGGTCTTTGCGGACTTGCGCCGAGGTGGTGCCACCGCGGCGCGCCAGCTCGGCTGAGGAGATGGTGCTCTGGCCCTGCGCCGCGAACTGCTCGAGAAAGCCCAAGTACAGAGAGAGCCGTCGCACAGTGCTCTCGGAGATCTTCCGCATTGTGAATTATTTCACAATCGTGCGCTCCACCGCAAGAGCCGGGCAAACGCGGCCGGCCGCAACGTCTCGGGACGGGCGGCCGGGTCGAGGCAGAGCTCGTCGAGCGCCGCGGTTACCACGGCAGCGGAGCGTCCCGTCACCGCCATCACGACGTTACGGAGCTGTTTGCGTCGCCGCGTGAAGCAGGCAGTGACGAACGTGCGGAACGCCGCCACATCGCCGCCTGCGACGATCGGCTCCGCGAGCGGCGTCAACCGCACGCATGCGCTCGTCACCTTGGGGCGCGGCGTGAACGCGCCCGCGGGGACGGAAAAGACCCGCTCCACGCGGCATTGCGCCTGGACGCCGACCGAGAGCGCACCGTACGCCTTCGATCCGGGCGCGGCGCCGAGGCGATCGGCGACCTCTCGCTGGACGAGAAACACCACGCACACCGGGAGCGGCGGCGTGAGCGCCTTGTCGATCAGGGGCGAGGTGATGGCGTAAGGGATGTTGCCGACAATCTTAAGCCGGTGTCGGGTGTCCGGTGTCAGGTGTCCGGATGACAACGCGTGCCAGTCGAGCCGGAGCGCATCGCCGGTAACGACGCGGAGGGTCCCGCTCCCCGCTCCCTGCTCCCCGAGCGCGGCCGCCAGCCGCCGATCCTTCTCGATCGCGATGACCCGCAGCCCGCGGGCGAGCAGCTGCTCCGTCAGGCTCCCCTTCCCCGGCCCAATTTCGAGCACGAGATCGTCGGGCGCTGGGTCGAGCGCGTCGACGATGCGTCGCAGGATGTTCCGATCGGTGAGGAAGTGCTGGCCGAGCCGCTTGTTCGGCTTCACATCTTGAGAATCACCACGGTGCGATCATCCGCCGGCGGCGCGCCGCCCGTGAACCCGGCTAGGTCGGCGTGCACCGATTCGAGGATCTCGCGGGCCGAGCGGTCCTTCAACCGCTCGACGTGCCCCAAGACACGTTGTTCCCCGAACCGCTCGTCGCGGCTGCCCGCGGCGTCCGCCACCCCGTCGGTGAACAAGCAGAGGATCGCGTCATGCCGGAGCCATTCGCGACCCGCATCCTCCCCCGGCTCCGTCGCGAGCCCGAGTGGCGGGCGCGTGGCCTCGAGCCGGACCGCTTCGCCCGTGCGTGCGGAGACCAAGAAGGCATGGGGATGCCCGGCGTTGGCGTAGGTGATGCGGCAGGCTTTGGGGTCGACGACTGCATAGAACACGGTGAGAAACATCTCGGTGTTGGCCAGCTCGCCCTTGAGCGACTCCTCGATCCGCCGCAGCACCTCGCTCGGCGTCTGAGCCGACTCGGCGTGGATGCCGGAGGCCGCCATGACCTGCGCCATGATCAGTGCGGCTCCGAAGCCATGGCTCGTGACGTCGCCGATCATCACCCCGATGCGCTGGGCGCGGAGGTTCAGCAGGTTGTAGAAGTCGCCGCCGACCGACTCCGCCTGGCGGCAGCGAGCCGCCACGTCGACGCGCGCCGCGATCACCAGAGGCGAGGGGAGCAACTTCATCTGCAGATCGCGTGCGAGCTCCAGCTCGTGTCGCACGCGCTGCTGGCCCAGATCCTGAGCCACGAGTCGCGAGTTCTCGATCGCGGCCCCGATCTGGTTCGCGATGGCGGCGACCAGTTTGCGGTCACCCGCGGTGAACGCGTCCTCGCCTTCGCGGTCAGTCAGGTTGATCACCCCGATCGGCTTGGCGCGCGCGCCGGGCGCAGCGTAGAGCACCGGGACGGCGAGGAACGCCTGGCCGCGGTAATTGCGTCCCTCGGGACAGCCGGGATTGGCAGCCTTGGGATCGGTCGGGTCGTAACTCACGATGCGCCCATCGCGGAACACGCGGGCGGCGACGGAGCACGGGTCGTCCACCTCGATCGGCTCGGCCTCGTCGGGGCTCATGCCGCGAGCGGCGACGATGCGCAACACGCGCTGCTCGGGGTCGTAGACCAGGAGCGTGGCGCGTCGGGCGCCGACCACCGTCGACACCTCCCGCAGGATCCGTTCGGCCGCTTCGTCGAGACGGATGGTGTGGCCGAGGATCTCGCTGATCGAGTAGATGAGATCGATCTCTTCGTAGCGTTCGGAGAGCTCGGCCGCCACCTGCGTGGCGTCGTTTTCGGCGGCGAGCACCGACCCGACGATCGCCGCCAGCGCCACGCGGGGAGGGGGGGACGCTCCACCCTCCACCGTCTCCAGCCACACGCCGTCGGCGTCCCGCACCGGCTCGAACCAGGCGGGCCCGTCGGGGGTGTCCCAGCGGCGGCCTGCCGCATCACCGTCGAGCGGCGGACTCCAGGCGGGGACCTCTCCCGCTCCCGCCAGCAGCCGCGCCCGCCCGCCGGCCCCCGCATCCCCTCGCCCCTCCACCCGCCACACCCGCACCCGGCCGCCCGCGAGCCGCTCGAGCGCCGGGAGCAGCCGGTCGAGCCGGGTTACCCCGCCCGGAGCGTCAGGCACACCGAGTTGCCCTTCTTGTTGAACACGACCTGGTCGACGAGACTGCGCAGGACGAACAGCCCGCGACCGTCCTCCCGCTCGAGCCGATCAGGACGGGTGGGATCGGGGACGCCGGCGGGGTCGAAGCCCGAGCCCTCGTCGGTGACGTGGAGGTGGACGGCATCACGCGAGACTTCCACGCGCACGCGGACCATCCGGGCGCGATCGTGGCGATTGCCGTAGGAGATGGCGTTGGCGAGCGCTTCCGCGAAGGCGGTGCGGAAATTGAAGCGGATGCGGCGCGCGGACAGCAGGCCACCGGGGAGGGCGTCGGTGATCAGCTCGACCGCCTGACCGACATACTGGAGGTCGCTCGGGACATCGAGCGACAGCTCGGTCTCACTGCCTGTCGCGCGGCGGCGAACGGCGAAGTGCGGCGGTTTCGTCACGCGCTAGAACGCGGCGAGCGCCTCCTCAGGGGTTTTCGCGATCGCGAAAAGCGTATCGAGCTTGGTGAGCTCGAACAGCGTCTGCAGGTCCTCGTTCAGACCACACAGCCGCAGGTCCCCCCCCTGCTCGCGAATCTTCTTCGAGAGCGAGACGAGAACGCCGAGACCCGACGAGTCGATATAGCCGGTCTTGGTGAAGTCGATGACAAACTTCGCCCCGCCCCCCTCGAGGGCGTCGAGCACCTTCTGCTTCAGCTCCTGACGGTTGCCGACGATCAGCTGCCCGTCCACACCGACCACCACCACCCCGCGCTTGTCCTTTTTTAGACTGAAGCTCATGGACGCTCCCCGGCTTGAAGGACGGCGACCGCCGCCGTGTCGACAATATCATCGGCCGTGGCGCCCCGCGACAGGTCGGACACGGGTCGCGCCAAGCCCTGGAGGATCGGACCGATCGCCTCCCAACCGCCCAGGCGCTGCACCAGTTTGTATCCGATGTTGCCGCTGTCAAGGTCGGGGAACACGAAGACGTTGGCGCGGCCCGCCGCGAGCGACTCGGGGGCCTTCCTCGCCGCCACGTCCGCCACGAGCGCGGCGTCAACTTGCAACTCCCCGTCGAACGCGAAGTCGTGCGGTCGGGCCCGGAGCACGTCGCAGGCCTGGCGCACGCGGTCCACGCGGGGGCCCGCCGCGCTGCCCTTGGTGCTGTAGGAGAGGAACGCGACCACCGGCTCGTCCCCCACTATGCGCCGGCGGTCCCCCGCCGCGACCACCGCCGACTCGGCCAACTGCTCGGGTGTGGGCTCCGGCACCGCGGCGCAGTCGGTGAAGGTGAGCACAGTACCCTCGCGCACCATGTAGAAGGCACCGCTTACCGTACCGATCCCCGGCGCCATGCCGACCGTCCACAGCGCCGCCCGGATGGTGTCCCCACTCGGGAACGTTGCCCCGCCCACCATGACGTCCGCTCGATCGAGGGCGACGAGCGCGGCGCCGAAGGTGAGGGGGTGCTGCAGGGCTCGTTGCGCCGTCGCGTCTGTTGGGAACCTCTGCGGGTGCCGGGAGCGGAGGAGTCTTACCATCTCAGGGAGCGGGGAGCGGGGAGCGGTACCCTCCAAGATCTGGACGCGTCCGATCCCCAGGGCCTCGATCTTTGCCGCGGCGGCACGCACGCGGTCGTCCGACCCCTCGGGAAGTACGATCCGGCGACCGGCGAGCCGGGCCCGCTCGTACAGCGAGTCCCGAAACGTCACCTGCCGAGCTTTTTCTTGAGCGCCTGTTGCACCGCGGGGTGGACGAGGCTCGACACATCGCCGCCGAACCGTGCGACCTCGCGCACGAGGCTCGAGCTCAGGTACGTCAGATCGAAGGCGGGGACGAGGAACACCGTCTCGATGCCGGGCGCAAGATTGCGGTTCATGAGCGCCATCTGAAACTCGTACTCGAAGTCGCTGATGGCCCGGAGACCGCGCACGATGAGCGTCGCGCCGGTCGCGCGCGCGAACTCGACGAGCAACCCGTCGAAGGCCCGCACTTCGATGGCGGGATCCTCGACGACCTGACGGATCAGCGCGACGCGCTCGTCGAGCGTGAAGAGCGGCTGCTTCGCCGGGTTCACCGCCACCGCGACGACCAGGCGGTCGGCGAGCCGGCGCGCGCGCCGGATCAGGTCTTCGTGTCCGCGTGTGACGGGATCGAAGGAGCCCGGGTACACGGCGATGCTGGTCATGGCGCGTAGATGAAGGTCACCGCGGTATCTCCGTAACGCCGCGTGTCATCGCCCGGGATCGGCGCATCCGCGGCGTGCTCG
This sequence comes from Gemmatimonadales bacterium, assembly GCA_035943095.1. Lineage (GTDB taxonomy): Bacteria > Gemmatimonadota > Gemmatimonadetes > Gemmatimonadales > GWC2-71-9 > AG41. Next base: position 26,825 of record DASZCN010000002.1, read on the forward strand.
ATCGAGAAGATGCGCGCGAACGGATTGATGCGGAACAGGGCGACGAGCCGAGCGGCCTGCCCCCCGCCGTACGGCGGATCGGCGAAGGCCACGTCGTAGCGCCCGGGGACGAGCCGTTCGACGAACGTGAGCGCATCCAGGCGATGGATCACCGCGTGGTCGTCTACCTTGAGCGTCGCGATGTTCGCTTTGAGGGTGGCCAGGGCCAGCCGATGGACTTCCACGAAATCGGCGGAGACGGCGCCTCGCGAGAGGGCCTCGAGCCCGAGGGCGCCGGAGCCGGCGAACAGATCGAGTACCCGGGCGCCCTGCACCGGGCGTTGTAAAATCGAGAACCACGCCTCCCGCACGCGATCGGCGGTGGGTCGGACCGTGTCGCCCGCAGGGGTCTTCAGGCGGCGGCCTTTGAACTCGCCGGCGATGATCCGAACCGTTCCCACCCCGGCCCCCTTCCAACTCGGAACGCGTTCATTGACTCGGCGCCATAGACGCCACGCGGGCCTGAAGTGTCGTCCGTCCCTGCCACTCATCGCGCTCCAGGCGAAATGCGACGTCGAGCCGGTCGGCCAGCCAGTGGTCGGGGATGGCGTCGGCCCACTGGAACGCGATGGCCGGGAGTGCCCCCGATTCGTCGTCCAGCGTGAAGCGCAGGTGGTTCGTCCCGACGCGCCGCGCGCCGACCGCTCGGGCGTGCCGCACGCCGAACACCGGCGCAGGGTTCCCGGGCCCGCACGGCTCCAGATGCCGGATGAGCTTCTCCAACTCATCGCTCACGAGGCCCAGGGGAAGCTCCAGGTCTACCCGCTGCGCGGGCACCAGATCATCGGGGCGCAGAAGCTGTCCCGCGACCTCGAGAAACGCAACACGGAAGGCCTCGTATCGCTCACGCCGAATGGTCAGCCCGGCGGCCATGGTGTGTCCGCCGTACTTCTCGAGATGGTGGCCGACCCTGTGCAGGGCGGCGTGCAGATCGAAGCCGGCGATACTGCGCCCGGATCCGCGACCGGACTCACCGTCCCAGCCGATCAGGAACGTCGGTCTCCCATAGCGCTCGACCAGCCGGGAGGCCACGATCCCGATCACGCCGGGGTGCCAAGAGTCGGCGGCGAGGACGAGTGCCCGGTCGTCGGGTTGGAGTACCCGCTCGGCGAGGTCCATGGCTTCGTCGAGAATGCGTTGGTCCAGCTCCTGGCGCCTCGCGTTCGTCGTTTCGAGCTCGCGGGCGATCGCGGCCGCCTCGTCGGGGTCATCGGAGAGCAGCAAGCGCAGCCCATCGCGCGCGTCGCCGATCCGTCCCGCCGCGTTCAGCCGAGGGGCCAGGATGAACCCGACATGGCCTGCCTTGAGGGGCCGGCCGGTGAGTCCCGCCGCCTCCACCAGCGCCCGCAGTCCGGTCCAACGCGAGTCCGAAAGCATCTTGAGGCCGTGTCGTACGAGAATGCGGTTCTCCCCGGTGAGCGGCACCACGTCGGCTACGGTCGCGAGCGCGACGAAGTCGAGGAAATGCAGCGGCAGGTTGGGGGACACGCCGAGGGCCGGCACCAGGGCCTGCGCGAGCTTGAAGGCCACACCGGTCCCACACAGGTCTTTGTCCGCCGAGGGGCAATCGGCGCGACGGGGGTCCAAGACCGCGGAGGCGGGAGGCAGCTCGTCGCCGGGGAGGTGGTGGTCCGTGACGATGACGTCGGTGCCGGCCGCACGGGCCGCGCGGACCGCCGCGACGGCGGTGATCCCGCAGTCACAGGTGATGACCAACCCTGCGCCGATTCGCTGCGCCTCCGCGAGGCCCGCCGGCCCGAAGTCGTACCCGTCCCGCAGCCGGTGCGGCACGAACGCGTGCGCCTTGGCGCCGACGCTCGACAACACACGCGTGAGCAGCGCGGCCGCACACTGGCCGTCCACATCGTAGTCGCCGTGCACCAGGATCGGCTTCCCAGCGCGCACGGCCGCCCCGACGAGCTCCACCGCGCGGGTCATGTCCGCCCACGCGAGGGGATCCGAGAGCCGTTCGAGGTCGGGGCGGAGAAACGCCTTGGCGTGGTCGGGGGCGGCCAGGCCGCGCTGCACCAGGATGGCGGCGAGGGCCTCGGGGATGTGCAGGTCCGACACGAGGGTCGCCGTGAGCGCCGGGTCGGGCGGCGCGGCCACGGCCCATCGGGCCGGAATCATTCGGCGGCGTACAGCAACACGCCGCAGGCCTCGCAGCCTTCGATCGAGGCGCCGCGCAGGATGAGCGCCCGGCGTTGCGTGGGGACGGCGGTGAAGCAGTGGCCGCACGCGTCACCGTGCAGGGGGTAGAGCGCGAGCGGCGCCTTCCCGCGGCGGATACGCTCGTAGCGCGCGAACAGCCCAGGCTCGACCTGCGTCGCCACGCGCTCCCGCTCGGCCACGGCGCGCTCCCGCTCCGCGGCGATCTGCTCCCGTTTCCCGGCCACCGCCTCCCGTTGTGGGGCCTGTTGCGCCCGCACCTCCGCCAGCACCTTCTCGGCTTCCGCCGCCTTGCGCTCGGCTTCGCTCACGGCGTCGCCCGAGCGCATGAATTCGGCCTCCTCCTTCGCGAGGACGGACCGCGCAAGATCCAGCTCTGCCATGAGTGTGGACGCCTCCTTGGCCCCTCGAACCCATTCGAGGCGCTGGCGACGCTGCTCCTGCATCGTGCGGTAGTTCGCGATCTTGCCCTCGAGGGCGTCACGGCGGTCCATGGCGGCCTGGATCGCCGCCTGCGCCGCCGCACGCGCTTGCTCCGCGACGTGGAGCGCCTCGTCGAGCGTTTGGACCTCAGGCGCAAGAGCGGCGATGGCGTCGTCGGACGCTGTCACCGCGCGATCCTTCTCTTGCAGCGCTAACAACGCATCAAGTTCCTGGTGCACCTCGCCTCCTCGCAGCGATCTTGTAACGCGGATACCGTTTGCGGAGCTCATCGAACACGCGTCGCTTCTCCGCGATCAGCGACGCCTGGCGCTCGGGGCTTTCAAAGGGGAGCCTATCGTCGAGCCGCTCGAGCTCCCGCTCGAGTCGCCGGGCCTCGATCCAGTTGACGGCCATCTCGTACATCGCGTTGGGATCGCGCCCGTCGAGCCCCTCGGCTTTGAGGTGCTCGTAGGCGCGCGCGGAGGTGTCGTCGAGCGCCAGGACGGCGTCGTCGGCAACGCTCTCGAACACCGCCCGATAGGGCGCGAACTCGAATTCCTCGGGATCGACGGCGTCAGACACGCGGGACTTCCACGGCTCCCCTTCAAGCATCAGCAGCAGGAGCGCCTTCTCGGCGGAGGCCGGCAGCGAGGGAGCGGGGAGCGGGGAGCGGTTCCCGCCTTGCCCGGGAGGGTACCGCTCCCTGCTTCCCGTTCCCTGGACTTCACGCTCCAGCACGTCCTTCCGAACACCGGCGGCCTCGGCGGCGCGGGACATATACAACTCCCGCGTGATCGGATCCTTTGCTGCGCGGATCGTCGGCAGGAGCCGATCGAGTGCGCGGCGCCGGCCCGGAAGCGTGCCGAAAAATCCCTTTCGCTCGAGGATCTGCACCTTGCGCTCGAGTACGTCCACGGCGTCCTTGAGGAGCTCCTCGAGCCCCGCCGCACCGTGCCGTTGGACGAGCGTATCGGGGTCCTCCCCCACCGGGAGCGTGGCCACACTGACCCGCAGTCCTTGACGCAGTAGCTCGTCGCCCGCCCGGAACGTGGCGCGCAACCCCGCGTCGTCGGAATCGTACAGCAGGAGGACGTGCGCGCTGTGGCGCTTCACGAGCTGTGCCTGCTCGGCCGTGAGCCCGGTGCCCAGCGGCGCCACGACCTCTTCGATCCCGGCCAGGGACACTCGCAGCACGTCGAAGTACCCTTCGACGAGAATCGCCCGTTCGGCCTTGCGCATCGCATGTTTCGCGACGTGCAGGTTGTAGAGCAGCTGTCCCTTGTGAAAGATCGGCGTGTCCGGTGAGTTGAGATACTTGGGCTCTCCCTCGCCGAGCAGGCGGCCACCGAACGCCACCACCCGCGCCCGGAGATCGTGGATCGGGAAGAGCAGTCGCCCGCGGAATCGGGGCACGACCGTGCCATCCTCCCGTTTAGCGAGAAGACCCGCCTCGAGCAACACCTCGTCACGCACGCCCAACCCTTTCATTGCGTCGAGGAACGCGGCACCACGGGAGGAGGGGGGGGCATAGCCGAGGCCGAGCGGGAGCGCCGTCTCCATGGCGACGCTCCGGGAGGCGAGGTATTGGCGCGCCACCTCTCCCTCGGGGCTCTCCCGCAGCTGCCGCGCGAACCAGTCGGCGGCGGCGGCCACGGCGCTGTACAGGGGTTCGCGCGGATCCGGGCCGGAGGGCCCGCGCTCGGGGATGGTGATCCCGACGCGGCGCGCGACCTCCCGTACCGCGGTGGGATAGTCCATGCCCAGCTTCTTCATGAAGAACGTGAAGACATCGCCGCCCTCATGGCACACGAAGCAGTAGAACATCCCCTTCCTGGGGATGACGGCGAAGTTGCGGTGCGTACCACCATGAAAGGGGCATGGCGCACGAAAGTCGGCGCCCGTACGCTTGAGCTCGACGTGCTCTCCAATGATCCCGACGATATCCGCAGCCTCACGGACCTGCTCGATCACGTCGTCGGGGATGAGGCTCACGCGGTGAACTCCGCCACGGTCACGCCGTGGCCTCCCTGGCTCGCGGGAGCGAACGCGAACCGTTTGACTCGCGTGTCCCGTGCCAGCACGTCGTGCACGAACTGGCGTAGCGCGCCGGTCCCCTTGCCGTGGATCACGCGGAGGTAGGGGTGGTCAGCCAGGACCGCGTCGTCTAAAGCCCTGAGGAGCACGGGCTCGGCGTCGGCGACCCGCATGCCGATGAGAGAAACCTCCGACGCAGCGTCGACAGACGGTGCCTGGGCGGTAGAAGGCGGTAGAGGGCGGGAGAGGGCGGGAGAGGGAGGCGCCTGCCGCGCACGCTTTAGCTCCTCCAGAGACATCCACCCTTCCCTGGCCCTTTCCCCTTCCCCGGCCTCTTCCCCGGCCGTTTCCTCGATGGCCTTTTCGACCAGCTTGCGCGCCTCTCGTGCCGTGGCCTCGTCGACGGCCGCCCGAGCGCGCGCCAGGGCCTCCTCCACTTTGCGGCGTGCCTCGAGCAAGTACGCGCGGGTCTGCTCTCGCGCCGAGCGGTCGAGGTCTCGCGCGCGGGCTGCGGTCTCGCGCTCGCGGGAAGCGACCTCTGCGGCGCGACCGTCGACGCGCGCGACGTCTTCCTCGAGCCGCTCCGCCCGACTCACGAGGTCGCGTTCCCGGGCCTCGAGGTCGCGGGCGCGCGCCTCGACGCTCGCGAGCAACGCGTCGAGCGCTCGCTCGGCGTCGGGCAGCGCGCGTTCGGCGAGGTCCAGCACATCGGTCGCGAGACCCAGGCGCCGCGCAATGGCGAGGCCATAAGACCGACCCGGCACCCCCTTCAAGAGACGATAGGTCGGCGTCAGCGTCTCGGCATCGAACTGGAGCGAGGCGTTCACGATGCCCACGGTCTCCGCGGCGAGCTGCTTTAGGGCGCCCAGGTGAGTGGTGGCGAGCGTCAGGGCGCGGCGCCGGGTGAGGGTCTTCAGGATCGCGGCCGCGAGCGCCCCGCCTTCCGCCGGGTCGGTGCCGCTGCCGATTTCGTCGAGCAGGACCAGCGAGCCCGAGCCCGTGTGCTCCAGGATGTCGCGCAACTGGGCGAGGTGTGCCGAAAAGGTGGAGAGACTCGCCGCGATGGACTGCCGATCACCGATATCCGCGAACACACCCGTGAACACTGGTAGCGTCGACTGCGGTCCGATCGGCGGAATAATCCCGCTCTGCACCATGAGGCACAACAGTCCTACCGCCTTGATCAATACGGTCTTGCCACCGGTATTCGGACCCGAGACGAGCACCGTGTGCTCATCGGGCGCGAGGACCAAGTCGAATGGGATGGCCTCGCTCTTGTCCTCGTGGAGAGGGGGCAGGAGGAGGGGATGCCGGCCATTTCGGATCTCGAGCGGGCCCGGACCCACCGCCGGCGCGAACCCATTGACTTGGACCGCGTAGCGTGCGCGCGCGCATAGATCGTCGAACGCGATACACATGTCCCACGCAGCCGCGATCGCGCCCACATGGGGACGGAGTGCGTCGGTGAGCTCGCGCAGCACCCGCAAGATCTCGCGCTGCTCTTCCGCTTCGGCCGCCCGCAATTCGTTGCCCAGCTCGATCACCTCCGGCGGCTCCACGAACACGGTGGAGCGCGTCGCCGATTCATCGTGCACGATGCCGCCGATCCGGGCGCGGGCCGTGGTGCGGACCGGAATCACATAGCGGCCGCCGCGGATCGTCACCGCCGCATCGGGCGCGCGATCCGTGACGTCGAGGCCTGCGAGCATGGCCTCGAGCTTCCGGATCAGCCGCTCCCGGGCATCCCGGACCGCGCGGCGGGCGCGCCCGAGACCGCGCGAGGCGCCGTCGAGCACCTGCCCCGCAGGGTCGAGCGATTCGGCGAGCCGACGCTCGAGCTCCCGAGGCGGAGGATCGACCCGCAGGGCGGCGGTCCGTGGCGCGTCTCGAGCGAGCCGCGCGAGATCGGCGGCCGTGACGCGCGCCGCGGCCAGGGCCTGGCCCGCAAGCGCGAGGGCGGCGCCCTCGAGGAGGCTCCCCGGCACGACCAGCAGATCGAGCGCGGGCGCGATATCGGGGACGGGCTCGGCCCGGATGGCGTCGTCGCGCAGCAACAGCGCGGCGAGTTCCGCCACCTGCGCGAGGGCGGCGCGGATCGGCTCGGGATCGACGGCGGGGAGCCGTTGCCGCACTCGAGCTGCGCCGAGGGAACCAGCGGCGTACGCCGCCACGCGCTCCAGCGCGGCCGGGAACTCCAGTGTCTCGAGGACGGCGGGTGCGACCCCGACGCTCATACGGCGGCCGCCAACTCCTCGCGGACGATCTGATTCACGAGCTTGCCGTCAGCCCGACCCTTGAAGCGCGGCATCACCTGCCCCATGACCTTCCCCAGGTCTTTCGTCCCTCCAGCAATCACCTCTCGCACGGCGCGACGGATCTCGTCCGGGTCCACAGCCGCCGGCAGGAAGGCCTCCAGGGCCTTCACCTCCGAAAGCTCCGCCTCGGCACGATCGGGACGGCCGGCGGACGCGTACTGCTCCGCTGCTTCACGCCGTCGCTTGATGCCGCGCCGCAGGACGTCGGCCGTCTCGTCGTCGGACGGTGCGTGCTGGAGCTCGAATTCGCGGTTCTTGAGGTCTGCGAGGATCGTGGAGAGGAGAAGGGTGCGCGCCTGATCGCGGCGTTTCCGGGCTTCGTTCATCGCGGCGCGCAGCCGCTCGGGCAAGCTCATCATCTCGCTAACTGTGATTGACACAAAAACTTAGCGGTGCTCCCCAGGCATCGCAAGCCATCAGCCTGGCGGCCATGTCATCGGCCGGCCGCCCAGGAGATGGAGGTGCAAATGGAACACGGTTTGCCCGCCATCCGGGTTCGTGTTCACCACCACCCGGTAGCCGCGGTCCGCCAGTCCCGCCTCGCGCGCCAGGTCCCGCGCGAACGCGAGCAGCTTGCCGAGCAGCGCGGGATCCTTCGCGTCGTTCAGGGAGGCGAGGTGATGGGTGGGGATCACGAGGACGTGCGTGGGTGCCTGGGGATTGAGATCCTTGAACGCGAGCATCCCGTCCGCGCGTTTCACCACGGAGGCGGGGATCTCACCCGCCGCGATCTTACAGAAGACGCAACCGGCCATGACCCTCGCTGATCCTCATCGCCCGAACGCCTGCCGCAGCTGCTCCCAGAATTTCTTGCCCGCGTGCTCTTCCGACGGCGGCTTCGCCTCGATCTTCGCGAGCTCCTCGAGGAGCGCGCGCTGCTCCGCCGTCACCTTGATCGGCGTCCACACGTGTACCCTGACGTGCAGGTCGCCGCGCCCAGCCTCTCCCACCCGAGGGAGTCCCTTGCCGCGCAGCCGGTACACCGCACCGGTCTGGGTGCCGGATTGGATCTTGAGCATCGCCGGGCCGTAGGGTGTCGGCACCTCGATCTCGGCACCCAGGGCAGCCTGCGTGAACGAGAGTGCCACGTCGTACATCAAGTCGTCGCCGTGCCGCTCGAACCGCGAATCCTCCGCGATGTCCAGCACGGCGATCAGGTCGCCCGGCGGCCCGTTCCGCGGCCCAGGCACGCCGTGACCCCGCATCGTGAGATAGTGATGGTCGGCGACGCCCGCCGGCACGTTGATCTCCAGCTCCTTCTCCGCTCGGACCCGGCCCTCGCCCTGGCACTTGGGACAAGGGTGCGACAACACGGTCCCGTCTCCGCTGCACGTCGGGCACGGTGAAACCGAGAGGAACTGCCCGAAGATCGAGCGCGCCGCGCGGCGGACCTCACCTGAGCCGCCGCAGGTCCCACACCGTGTCGGCTCGGTTCCCGGCGCGGCGCCCGTGCCGTCGCAGGCGGTACACCGATCCAACGTGCGAACCTTCACTCGCTTCGTGGTGCCACTGGCGACTTCCGCGAGGCTCAACTTGAGTGTGACTTTGAGATCCTGCCCGACGTGCCGCTCGCGGCGGGCGCGCTCGCCCCCCCCGAACAATGCGTCGAATCCCCCCAGGCCCCCGAAGTCGCGCATGAAGATGTTGAGCGCCTCGGAGAGGTCGAAGGGGGCGAATCCACTCCCACCCGCGCCGGCCCCTTTGAGCCCGGCCGCGCCGTACCGGTCATACACGGCCCGCTTCTCGGGATCGCACAACACCTCGTACGCCTCGGTAATCTCCTTGAACTTCTCCTCGGCCGCGGCTTTCTCATCCGGTCCCACGCGGTCGGGATGGTATTGCATGGCAAGGCGGCGGTAGGCCTTCTTGATCTCCGCCTCGTCCGCACCGCGCTTGACGCCGAGGACGGCGTAATAGTCGAGGTTCATTCGAGGAGCTCGCCGACGAGGCGGCTCGTGTGCTCCACGAGCGCGACGATCTTGTCGTAGGGCATGCGGGTCGGACCCATGACGCCGATCACGCCGGTGAGCGGGCCCAGCCGGTACGACGCGGTCACGAGCGTGAACGGCGCCAGGGTCGCGTCGTGGTGCTCGCTGCCGATGGTGATCGTGAGCCCCTGCCCCAGCCGCTTCGCCAGGGCCTCGCGCAACAGATCGCGGCGCTCGGTGACCTCCATCAGACCCTGCAGCCGCTCCTTGGTGGCGAACTCGGGCTGGCCAGCGAGCAGCTGGGCACTGCCGAGCACCACGCCGCCGGCTGCGGAGCCGGCCGGCGGGACGTCGAACAGGTCATCCGCTTCCTGAATGAAGATGTTCAGGAGCTCACCGGAGTGCGGATCGGGAGCCGCATCGCGGAGCCGCTCGGAAAGGGTGGCGCGGATTTCCCGCAGCGTGAGGCCCGCGAGCCGCTCGTTCAGCACGAGCGACACCTGCACGACCGCCTCCGGGGCCATGGCGGTCGGCACTTCGACGAAGATGGTGCGCACGATGCCGCTCTTGAGCGTGAGCACGAGGAGCAGCCGGTCCGACCCGGCCTGCAGCAGCTCCACGCGCTCGAGCAGCGATTCCTCGAGCGACGGACCCACCGCGACACCCAGCTCCTTCGTCAAGACGCCGAGAACTTGCGCCGCCCGCTCGAGGATTTGGTCGACAGCGTTCCGCTCCGCGAGCTCTTCGCGGATCTGGTGGGCGTCGGACGGCGACACTTGTGCCAAGTGCATGAGGGAATCCACGTAGACGCGATACGCGAGGTCCGTGGGGATGCGCCCCGCCGAGGTGTGGGGATGGTACAAATACCCCTTCTCCTCGAGGTCACTCATCGTGTTGCGGATGGTGGCCGGCGAGAGGGAGTGGCCGAACCTTCGGGAGATGGTCCGGCTGCCTGCGGGCTCCGCGGTCGCCACGTACGTCTCGATGACCGCCTCGAGGACTTGGCGCTCGCGCTCGTTCAGGGATGCTGCCATATGACCCAACCCATTAGCGGCTAACAATTTAGCCGATTCCGGCCTGTTCGGTCAAGGCATGAACCAAGTCGTCGAGCCGGAGCCAGCCCTCAGGAGTGCAGACGAGGCGCTGGTCCCGCTGCTCGAGCCAGCCGCGGTCGATCAAGAGGGCGGTAGAAGGCGCTAGAGGGCGGGAGAGGTCGTTCAACGGCACCCCGCCGTCGGTACGGAGCGAGAGATAGAACCCCTCGAGGTCGCGCTGTTCCGCCGTGAGCACTTCCTCGGAGTCGACCGGCGACCGACCCGCCCGTAGCGCGCGTCGATAGGCCTCCCAGGCCGATGCGTTCCAGCGACGGACGTGACCGTCGTAGGAGTGCGCGGCGGGCCCCAGTCCGAGATACGGGCGCCCGGACCAGTACGCCGAGTTGTGCCGCGATCGACGATCCGCGCGCGCCGCGTTCGAGACTTCGTAGAAGCGATAGCCCTCGCGTGCGAGGCGTTCGTGCGCAAACAGGTACTCTTCCGCGTAGCGCTCGTCATCGGGACCGGACGCCGCCCCGCGCGTGATCCATCGCGCGAGCGGAGTGCGGGGCTCGACGGTCAGGCCGTACAGCGAGAGGTGAGCGGGGAGCAACGAGAGGGCCTGATCGAGGTCGCGCGACCAGTCGCGCCGCAACTCGGCGGGCAACGCGAAGATCAGGTCGAGTGACACGTTGTCGATGCCCGCGCCACGGAGGGCCCGTACCGCCTCACCGATGCGACGTGCGTCATGCGGGCGATGCATCCACGCGAGCACATGGTCGTCGAAGGATTGCGCGCCAAGGGACACGCGATTGATCCCTGCGGCACGCCACGCGCCGGCGCTCTCGGGGGTCACGTCCTCGGGGTTGGCTTCGAGGGTGACCTCCATTGATTCAGGGGTGCGGGGCACGTGGAAGGCCTCGAAGAGGGCCGTAAGGAGGATTCCGACGGCGTCGGCGGGCAGGAGCGAGGGGGTGCCGCCGCCCAAGTAGAGGGTGTCGAGGCCGGCGGGGTCAGCCGCGCGGACAAGCTCCAGCTCCCGCGTGACGGCGTCCAGGTACTCTTGCGCCGGGATACGCTGACGCACCGCGATCGAGAAGTCACAATACGAGCAGCGGCGCCGGCAGAAGGGAATGTGGACGTAGACGTGGCGCATACTTGTACAAAGGTATATGGGGCCGGATTGCGTCGCGGCGCGGGGTAAGGACCCCGGGCCGGCTCACACCAACCCGAACACCATCCCCGGCTGCTGCTTCACGACACCCCGCAATTCCAGCTCGGTCAGGGCCGTGAGCACCGCGCTGGTGTCCGTGCCAGCGGTGGCGACGAGGGCGTCGACATGCGTCGGCTCCCTGCGGAGGGTCTCCCACAGGCACCGTTGCAGCCCGCTCAGATCGGGTGGCGGTGGTCGCTCGGGCGGCGCCCCGCCGGTCGCCGGCCGTTCCGCGGACGCGTGCGCCATGGCAGGCAGCCCCAGCTCCTCGAGGATATCTCCCGCGCTGAGCGCCGGTTTGGCGCCCTGCTGAATGAGGCGGTTACAGCCGAGTGAAGTCGGGCTGGTGATGGGCCCCGGCACGGCGAGTACCGTGCGGCCCTGGTCGAGCGCGCAATCCGCGGTAATGAGGGCCCCCGACCCGGGCGCTGCCTCGACGACGACCGTGACGCCGGCCAGTCCCGAAATCAGCCGATTCCGCCTCGGAAACGCGCCGGCATGCGGACGCTCCCCCGGAGGCAGCTCGGTGACGAGACACCCCTTGGTCCCCATCCGATCGTACAGCGCGCGGTTCGCAGCAGGGTAGACGACGCCGAACCCGTTGCCGAGCACGCCGATCGACGCACCGCCCGCGTCCAACGCGGCGACGTGAGCGATCGCGTCGATCCCGCGGGCCATGCCGCTGACCACGACGACGCCCGCGCGCGCGACGCCGGAGGCGAGCGCCTGCGCCGCGTCCGCCCCATACGCCGAATGGTCCCGGCTGCCCACCATGCCGGCCGCGACTCGCCCGAGCAGGGACGCGTCGCCCCACGCATAGAGGAGCGCGGGTGGCTCGGGGATCTCGCGCAGGAGGGACGGGAACGCCGCGTCGTCGGGCAGCAGGACGGTGGCGCCGTGTCGGTCGAGCTGCTCGAGGATCGCGTGACCGCCCCGCACCGAACCGGCGCGGATGGCGCTCGCCCCGGCCCGACTGAATCCGGGCAGCGCCGCGATGGCACCGTGCGGCGCGCGCAGCGCGGCGGCGGCCGTTTCAAACGCGGCCACGAGCGTACGCAGCCGCGCGGATCCGATGCCCGGGACCTGCGCGAGCGCCAGGTAGGCCGCTAGTTCGTCGCGGCTCCGACCCGCAGGGCCTTCCACAAGGTTTCCAAGAGCTCGGGTAGCCCCTCGCGGGTTAGCGACGAGATGGCGACCATGGCCGCGCCGGAGTGCGGACGAAGGCCAGGGTGTGCGGTGTCAGGTGTTCGGAGGTCGGCTTTCGTAAGGACAACCACGTGTGGCTTGCCAGCGAGCGCCGGCGAATAGGCTGCTGCTTCGCGCAACAGCCGCTCATAGGTCTGCTGGGGATCGGGGCTGTCCACGGGCACGAGCACGGCGATGAGACGCGTCCGCTCGACGTGCTGCAGGAACTTGAGGCCCAATCCCTTGCCGACGTGCGCGCCCTCGATGATCCCCGGGATGTCGGCCACCACGAAGCTGCGGTGGTCCGACAGGGGGACGACGCCGAGGTGCGGCTCGAGCGTGGTGAACGGGTAGTCGGCGATCTTGGGCCGGGCGGCAGAGATCACGGAAAGGAGCGTGCTCTTCCCGGCGTTCGGCTCGCCCAACAGGCCGACGTCCGCGATGAGCTTGAGGACGAGCTCGACCCGGCGCTCCTCCCCGTGCTCCCCGGGCTCCCATTCGCGCGGGCTGCGATGAGTGGGCGTTGCGAAGCGAGCGTTGCCCCGCCCTCCCCGCCCGCCGCGCGCGACGAGCACCTGGTCGCCGCCGCTCAACACCTCGCCCAACAGCGTGCTGGATTCGGCGTCGCGCACCTCGGTCCCAGGCGGGACCGGGAGGACCAAGTCCACGCCCGACTTCCCCGTCATGTCCTTTCCTTTTCCATGCTGCCCCCGCTCGGCCTTCCAGTTGGTGCGGTAGCGATAATCGAGCAGGGTGGCGAGGTTCGGGTCCGCGCGCACGTACACGCTGCCGCCCGAGCCACCATCGCCGCCATCGGGGCCGCCCTTGGGGACGAACTTTTCGCGGCGAAAGGAGGAGGCCCCGGCGCCGCCGGCGCCAGCGGTGACCTGGACCAGCGCTCGGTCTATGAACATTGCGACGCTGAGTGCGGAGTGTGGAGTGCGGAGTGCGGCGTTGAGCGGGGCGAATTCCGCGCCGTTCTGATGGATGAAACGGTCATGGCGACGATCTCACCTGCCTCACGGCGCAGCGATGATAGACGGTTGGAGTCGACCACGCGTCGTTCATGCAGAAGGTCGATCCAAAAGTGACATTCATCCCCGTCCTCCTCGACGATTCCCATCCGCAATCCGCATTCATAGTTTCCGCTTCATCACGTCCGCCCACAGCTCCCACGCGACCTTTCTCCGATCGGGATCCAGATCCTGCTCCACAACCTGCAGGACCGCTTCGATCTCCGCCGCCGACGCACCGGTGTTGAGCGCCCCTCGCAAGTGCGAGTGCAGCTGCTGCTGCGCCCCACCGAGCACCGCGATCGCCGCGACGGTCGTGAGCTCGCGTCGCTTCAGGTCGAGCCCGGGCCGGCCGATCACCTTGCCGTATGCGTCCACCAGGACGAGATCCTCGAGCGCGGGGTGGAGAGACCGGAGGTTTACGAGCAGCTTGTGATACGCGCGCCCGTAGACCTCGCGGCACACGGCCGCCCCCCGTGTCGCCCACGCTTCCCAGTCCTCGTGCGCCAGCGGCTCCGCGCCGTGTCCTTCGGCGGGCGCGGGGCCGGCGACCGCTCGCCACACGCCAAACGCCACGAGCGCGAGCGGATAGCCGACCACGAGCATGCTCTGCAGCAGCAGCTCCTCGACCCACAACCCGGGCACGCCCGCGTTGCGCGCTGCCCGGAGCCGTGTCTCGAGCTCGGGTGCGTCGCCCTTGGCCACCGCCGCCGCCACGCGCACGAGCGCCTCGGTAGATCGCTCGAGCACGGAGACCTTCCGATCGCTCATTGTACCTCTCCCCTCTCCCCTCTCCCCAACCCTTCTATTGCTCCAGTCCTCCATTTACGCGCAGCTCGCCCACCGGTTCGCCCCGGGTGTTCAGATTCGTCCGGGCACCAAGGGAGGGCGGGAGGGGCCGAAGCCCGAGCGCCTCGAGGACGGCGGCCATGGCCAGTGCCGAGGCCAGGGCATGACCGTCGCCGACCTTGAGCGCGACGCCGAGTCGCTCCCCCACGAGCAACGCGCAGTAAACGCCCTCGGCACCGACCTTCGCGATGACGCGACCGGGGTGGGCCCGCATCAGCTCCGTACACGGCCGTCCGTCACCCGCGATCAGCTCGGGATGGTGGAGCATGGCCGCGGCAATCGGTCCCGCTCCCTGCTCCCCGCTCCCGAGGTTCGCGTACGCCAGCGCCATGTTGCGAAGCGGGAGCGCGAAACACACCACGCCGCAGCCATCCACGCCAGTCCCGATCGCTTCCCGCGGAACCTCGGTCCACCGGCTGACCTCCGTGAGACAGCGTTGCTGGACGGGGTGCTCGGGCCGCGTGTAGAACTCCGTGGGCCAATCGTGGTGGCGCGCGAGCGCGAGCATGCCGGCGTGCTTGCCTGAGCAATTCGAATAGACCGGCGTGAGCCGCACGCCACGCGCTTGGTAATCCTGCGCGACCCGCTCGGAGAGCGGCGAATGCGGACCGCACAGGAGGTCCCGCTCGGTG
>DASZCN010000003.1:0-26648 GCA_035943095.1 Gemmatimonadales bacterium
GCGCGCCCGCGACTTCTGGATCGAGGGGAAGAAGCTCGGGGACCTGCGGCGCAATCCCTCCGTCCCGCTGCAGGCCGTATTGACCGACACCGTCGGGGCGCCGTTCTATACGTCCGTGGGCGGCGGCGTCTTCGGGAGCACCTTCTGCACGCCGATTCCGCCGCAGGAGACGGGCGGTAACCCGAATTTCTAACGTGCCATGAGGATGCTGGAGCCGCGAGGCGTGACGGCGCCGCGCGGCACGGGCCTGTGCCGCACGGCAACGACTGCATCGACGCTGTGCGCCCTGCTTGGGGCAGCCGTTCCGGCCGCGCTCGGCGCGCAGTCCGCAGCGTACGATTCGTCCGCGTTCGCGGCGCTCACGTGGCGCGAGATCGGCCCGTTCCGGGGCGGTCGGTCCGTCGCGGTGGCCGGTGCCGCCTCGCGGCCGAACGAGTACTACATGGGCACGACCGGCGGCGGCGTCTTCAAGACCACCAGCGGCGGCGAAACGTGGCTCCCGGTCACCGACAAGTACTATGGTGGCACGATCGGGACGATCGCGGTCAGTGCATCGGATCCCGACATCGTCTACGTCGGCACGGGCGAGTACGACATTCGCGGCAACGTGTCGCACGGCGACGGGGTGTTCAAGTCCACCGACGCCGGCAAGACATGGACGTTCGCCGGCCTCGCCGACTCACGCCAGATTGCGCGCCTGCGGATCGACCCACGCGACCCGAACGTGGTCTACGCCGCGGTGTTGGGCCACGTCTGGGCGCCAGACTCGTCGCGCGGCGTCTACAAGACGACGGACGGTGGCGCGCACTGGCGCCGGGTGCTGTTTCGCAACGACTCGACTGGTGCCATCGAGCTCGTCCCTGATCCCTCGAACGCAGACGTGCTTTACGCGGCGCTCTGGCAGGCGGGCCGGACGCCATGGCTCCTCTCGTCGGGCGGCGCGGGAAGCGGAATCTTCAAGTCGACCGATGCGGGCGAACACTGGATGGAGATCACTCACGCGCCGGGATTGCCCGCCGGGATCGTGGGCAACATCGGGTTGGCAGTGTCGCCGGCCAAGCCGAGCCGGGTGTGGGCCCTCGTCGAGGCCGATTCCGGCGGCGTGTTTCGATCGGACGACGGCGGCGCGACCTGGACGCGCTGCAACGAGGAGCGCAAGCTGCGCCAGCGCGCGTGGTACTTCTCGCGGATCTTCGCCGATCCCAAGGATACCAACCGCGTGTACGTGCTCAACGTGCACGCGTTCCGCTCGGATGACGGAGGGAAGACGTTCGATTCGACGATCGTGACTCCTTCGACGGACAACCACGATCTGTGGATCGCTTCGAACGACCCCCAGCGGATGATCGAGGCCAACGATGGCGGCGCCAGCGTCTCGATCAACGGTGGCCACTCGTGGCTGCCGGAGGCACAGCCCACAGGGCAGTTCTACCACGTCGTCACGACGAGCGATTTTCCGTACCGCATATGCGGCGCGCAACAGGACGCCGGCACGCTGTGCGGACCGAGCCGCCTGAGCGGCGGCATCGACATCGGAGCGTGGCAGCCCGTGGGCGGTGGAGAGAGCGGCTACATCGCGGTGCGGCCCGACTCGACCAACATCATCTTCGCCGGCTCGTACGGGGGCCGGCTCACGCGGCTGGACACGCGGACGATGCAGCTGCGCGTGGTGAGCCCGTGGCCGGACAATCCGATGGGGTACAGCGCCGGCGAAATCAAGTACCGGTTTCAATGGACGTACCCGATCGTCCTGTCGCCGCACGATCCGAACACGCTCTACGTCGCGGCGCAGGTCCTCTTCCGATCGCGCGATGATGGGATCAGCTGGCAGGTGATCAGCCCCGATCTCACGCGGCACGATCGGCGCACGCTGGGGCCCTCGGGCGGCCCGATCACCAAGGACCAGACTTCGGTGGAGTACTACGGCACCATCTTCGCCGTCGCTGAATCGCCGGTCGCTAAAGGGGAGATCTGGACGGGCTCCGATGACGGCAAGATCTACCTGACGCGCAACGGCGGCACGACGTGGTCGGATGTGACGCCCGCAGGGATGGCAGATTGGATGCGGATCTCGATCATCGAGCCGTCACACGTCGATCCCGGGACCGCGTTCGTGGCCGCGAATCGATATCAGATGGATGATCTGCACCCGTACCTGTATAAGATCACCGACTACGGCAAGCATTCGACGCCGATCGTCACCGGCATTTCGCCGACGGAGTTCACACGGGTGATTCGCGAGGATCCCGAACGCCGCGGCCTGCTGTACGTGGGCACCGAGCGCGGGGTGTGGGTCTCGTTCGACGACGGCGCGCACTGGCAGTCGCTCCTCCGCAACCTGCCTGCGGTCCCGGTCCACGATCTCGCAGTGAAGGACGGCGACCTGGTGGCGGCGACGCACGGGCGCGGGTTCTGGATCCTCGATGACATCTCGTCCCTGCGGCAACTCACCCCTGCGGTCGTCGCGCAGGGCGCGCATCTCTTCACGCCGCGGCACGTGTACCGCGCGAGCTTCAGCGGCGGCCCGACCAACGGCGCGCAGCACGACGCCGGACCGCCGAAGGCCGCGAATCCGCGGGCGGGGGCGATCGTGTACTACTGGCTCGCGTCGCCGCGTCAGCCCATTACGCTCGACTTCCTCGACGCGCGCGGCACCGTGATCCGGTCGTTCACGAGCCGGCCGGACAGCGCACGGGATTCGACCGCTGTGCCTGGGGACGTGGAGGTGCCTCGACGACGCGAGCCCCGCGTACCCAACGCGGCGGGGCTCAACACGTTCGCGTGGGACCTCCGCCAACCGGATCCGGTCGCGTTTCATGGTATGGTGCTGTGGGCCGGCAATCCGGTAGGTGCTCGCGTTGTGCCCGGCTCGTACGCGGTGCGTCTCACGGTGAACGGCCGTTCGCAGACCCGCCGGTTCACGGTGCTTCGCGATCCGCGCTCGCGGGCGACGCCGGCCGACGTAGCGGCGCAGTTCGCGCTGCTGACGCGCATCAACGATACGCTGAGCGCCGCGAACAGCGCGGTGCGCACCATCCGCAACGTGAAAGCGCAATTGTCGGCGCACGAGGCCCAGCTCCCAGAGGAGGCGCGCGCGGAATACCGCGGATCCGCCGCCGCACTGGCCGACAGCCTGTCACGCATCGAGGAGGCGATCTATCAGGTCCGTACGAAGGCGAGCGAGGATCCGCTCAACTATCCGATCGGCCTCAACGACAAGCTCGCGGCACTCGCGAACTCCGTCGGTGACGGCACCACGAGACCGCCCGCACAGGACTACGCGGTGTTCGACGAGCTCGCGACGCGGCTGGCAACGCAGCTCCTCGCACTGAGGGGCGAGCTCGGCGCGCTGGGGCCAGTGAACGTAATCCTGCAGCGCGCCGGGCTCAGCTCGATCGTCCCCAGCACGGAGGAGCCAAGCCCATGCAGCGGCGACGCACACAACTGCGTCGAACGATGAAGCGGGGCGACGCTGACCGTGGACGCGCCATAGGCCACTGCGCGGTGGTCGCCGTGCTCGCACTTGCTGCGACCCCGCCCGCGGCGCGCGCGCAGCAGTACGCGCTGCTCGACTCCGTTAAGACCAATCTGATCAGCGCCGAGATCTCCGGCGACGCGGCGTACGATCACATCCGGATCCTGTCGGCGTACCATCGGCCACAGGGCTCCGACACTTTGTACGTCGCCGCCCAGTATGTCGAGCGCATGGCGCGGGCGTTCGGGCTCGACAGTGTTCGCTTGATCATGCAGGAGTCCAAGCGGACGACGTGGAATCCGGGGACGTCCGACCTGTGGCTCGTGGACGAGCGCGGTGCGCCCGTGCAGCGCATCGCCAGCTCGATCCAGAATCGTATCCATCTCGCGGACCGCAGCCGGCCGGCCGACGTGACCGCGGAGCTTGTCGACATCGGGGCGGGTACCGCGGCCGAGCTAAATGCGGCGACCGTGGCCGGTAAGATCGTGCTCGCGCGGGGCGGCCCCGGCGACTTGAACCGCGTGATGGCCGAGGCCGTGCAGCGCCGAGGCGCCGCGGGCGTGATCTGGTACCCCGACCCGTACACCCCGTCGCGCGGGTTCTTCAGCTTCGGCGACCAGCCCACCATGGTGCCGTGGCTCACGCTCTCCACGCAGCCGATCGACGGCAAGCTGCCGACATTCGCGTTCATCTTGTCGCTGCGCGGCGGCATTGCGCTGCACAACCTCGTTGCGGCATCGCAGACGCCAATCCACGTGCATGCGGTGGTGCATTCCGAGCTGGGCTCGACGGTGCACCCCCAACCCTGGATGCCGATGGTCGAGGGAGTCATTCGCGGCGACGACCCGACCACCATTCAGGACGTGGTGCTCACGGCCCACATGCAAGAAGAGCAGCACTCGGCCAACGACGATGCGAGCGGCTGTGCCAGCATGCTCGAGATCGCACGGGCGCTCACGAAGCTGATCAACGATGGGGTGCTGCCGAGGCCGCGGCGCGAAATCCGGTTCTGGTGGACCACCGAAAACGACAGCGAGCGCCGCTACTTCGCCGATCACCCCGAGATCCTGAAGCGGTTGTGGGTCGACATCAACCAGGACATGGTGGGCGCGGACCAGTCGATCGACGTCATGCGCACGCAGAACGTGAACCGTGTCCCGTTCTCGCGGTTTCACTTCCTGAACGACGTCATGGAGTCGGTGCTGGAGTACATGGTGGCGGCGAACTCCTCGAACATCACCCAGTACCGCAATGGGTACGGCTTGTACCCGAAGCCGTATCTCTCGCACAACGGCAGCATGCACCGCTACAACGCCCAAGCCGTGTGGTACCAGGGCGACTCCGACCACGAGGCGTTCGTCGACGCCCCGGCGGGGATTCCGGCGGTGGGTTTCGGGAACGAGCCGGATCGGTTCATCCACTCGAATCTCGACGACCTCTGGGGCATCGACCGGACGCAGCTCGGGCGGAATGCCGTGAGCGCCGCGCTCATCGCGTATACCATGGCGCGGGCGGACGGAAGTGACTTACCCGTACTGGCGGCCGAGACCGTGGGACGCGGCGAAGGCCGCGTGGGTCGCAACGTGGCTACGGCACTGCAGTTGCTCGCCGTGTGGCCGGACAAGCTCGCAGCGTACTACGCTGCGGTCGACCAGCTGAGCTACGCCGCTGAGCGCGAGCGCAAGGGGATCGGTTCGCTCGCGACGATCTCGCCGCGCAGCGAACCGCTCGTGACACCGCTGCTCGCTGCGCTCGACCGGCGCGAGGCCGAAGCGCTGCGCGACCTGCGGTCAGCCTACCAGCAGCAGGCGAACACTTCGCACGAGCCTCCGCCACGCGCCTTGTCCGCGCCCGAAGCCGAGCTTGCGAGGGTGCGCCCGGTGCTGGTCGGCGGGCCCAAGGAGTTCCTGTATCACCGCGACGACATCGTCGCCGACAGCGGCGTGAACGGCTATCTGTCGAGCCAGCTCCTCGCCACGGTGGACGGCGCGCGCACGGGACTCGATCTGTACCACATCGCCGCCGCCGAGGTGCGCGAGGCGGGAACGCAGTACTACGGCGTGATCACGCCCGAGAACGTGCTCCACCTGCTGCGCAGCGCAGAGGCCTCCAAGCTGTTCCGCTTGGACCGCGTCAACCAGTGAGCAAGGAGCGTCGCCATGAGCGCCATGAGCGGTGAGCTGCGGTTTCTCAAGGGGTACGCCTTCGGCGCTACGTCGCTCGTGATCGTCCTGTCGCTCGTCGCTTTCCGCCGGTCCCGCAAGCCCCACTTCGAGGAGATCGACGTCGAGCGCATCAACGTTGTCGAACACGACGGTACCCTGCGGATGACAATCTCGGGCCACGACAAGCTGCCGGATCCGATCATTGGTGGGAAGTCATATCCGCTGCGCGGTGGCAGCGGTGGACGTGGTGCGGGAATCATCTTTTTCAACGACGAGGGCAACGAGAACGGCGGCCTGGTGTACTCCGGCAGGGCGACGGCCGACGGGTACCAGGCGGGAGCTGGCCTCTCCTTTGATCAGTTCAATCAGGACGAGACGGTCACACTGTCATACGACGACGAGAACGGGAAGCGGATGGCGAGGCTGGAGATCGCCGACCGTCCGGACGTCTCGATTCAGGCATTCGCCGAAAGCGCGATGGTGTACCGCGGCCTCCCCGACGGTCCCGACAAGACGCGCCGGTTTGCGGCGTTTCGGAAGAACTTAGAAGAGCGCGGGCTGTTCGGTAGCGTGTCGCGCGCATCCATCGGCAAGGGGCCGCACAAGGAGGCCGTCATGCTGCTTTCCGACCCCCAGGGGCGGCCCCGGATCAGGCTGATGGTGGACTCGCTCGGCGTGCCTACGCTGGAGTTTCTCGATGCGGATGGGCACGTCATCGAGCGGCTGCCGGCGCGCAAGTAACGTATGGGCGCTCGTCGCCCGGGCTGACTCGGAGATGACCATGCGCGGTTGCTGGGCCGTACGCTGGGGGCTTCCCGCCTTCGTGTCAGTGTGCGGTTTAGTGAGTCCGCTCGCGGCGCAACTGCCCCCCTCATCCGCTGCAGCGCCTCGGCCCGCATGGCCGGACACCGCCTGGCGCCAGATCGGGCCCGCGTTGTTCGGCGGCCGGGTGGACGACATCGAGGCCGTGGCGGACGACCCCCGGATCATCTTCGTGGGCGCGGCGAGCGGCGGCGTGTTCCGCAGCCTGAACAACGGCGTGACGTGGGAGCCGGTGTTCGACGCCTTCGGCACCGCCCTTTCGGTCGGCGCCATCGCTATCGCCCCGAGCGATCCGCACACGGTGTGGGTGGGGACCGGCGAGGCGAACAACCGCCAGACCTCAACGTGGGGCGACGGCGTGTATCGATCGCTCGACGGCGGCACGACCTGGCAGCACAGGGGGCTCGGCGACACGCAGAGCATCGGGCGTGTGGTGATCGACCCACACGATCCCCGCACCGTGTTCGTGGCTGCGGTGGGTCACCTGTGGGGCCCGAACGACGAGCGCGGCCTCTACCGCACCAAGGACGGCGGCGCGACGTGGCAGCGGGTGCTCGGCGTCGATGCCAACACGGGTGTGATCGACGTCGCGCTCGGCGCCGACGGGCACACGCTCTTCGCCGCCACCTACGAGCGGCGGCGGCGTGCCTTCGGCTTCGTGGGCGGCGGACCGGAGAGCGGGATCTGGCGCTCGCTCGACGCGGGCGACACGTGGGTACGGGTCTCGCAGGGGCTCCCCACAGGAAATACCGGCCGCATCGGCCTCGCCATCGCGCGGAGCGATCCTCGCATCGTCTACGCGGTGATCGAGCACCACGAAGGCGGAGTGTTCCGCTCGAGCGACGGTGGGGCGACGTGGACGAGGCAGAACCGCCTCAACGAGCGCGGCACCTACTACGGCCAGATCCGCGTTGATCCGGTCAATCCCGATCGGGTATGGCTCCTGCTCACGACCCTCTACCTGTCGATCGACGGCGGCAAAACGTTCACCGGTGACTCGCTCGCGGTGCGCGTGCACGCCGACAATCACGCTCTGTGGATCGACCCGCGTCAGCCGGAGCACATGATCCTCGGGAACGATGGCGGCGTGTTCGTCACCTACGACGGCGCGCGCGACTGGGACGCTGTGAACAACCTCCCGATCGGCCAGTTCTACGACATCGCGATCGACGGGCGCGACCCGTATTGGATCTATGGTGGCTTGCAGGACCAAGGCACGTTCATGTTTCCGAGTGGCACGCACTCGCGCGGCACGCTCACAGACGAGGGCGTGACGTTCCTCGGTTACGGCGACGGATTTCAGGTCGCCGTCGATCCGATCGATCCGCGCCTGGTCTACACCAACTCTCAGAACGGGCGCGGCTACCTGGTGGATCTCGTGAGCCGTGAGGAGCGCCGCTTCACCCCCGTGCCGGTCGACTCGACCGAGCGCTACCGCTTCAACTGGAACACGGCGACGCTGTTGTCGCCGAACGACCCCCATACGTACTACTACGGTGCGAACAAGCTCTTGAAGACCATGGATCGCGGCACCACCTGGCAGGTGATGAGTCCCGATCTTACGAGGAACGACCCCGACTGGAAGAAACGCAGTCTGGGAAACGCGATCCCCCTGCGTGACAGCACGATGCCATCGCTCGACGACGGCGTGGGCTTGTACGGCAACATCACGACAATCAGCGAATCGCCCCGGGCCGCCGGGACCCTGTACGTCGGCACCGACGACGGCAACGTGCAGCTCAGCACCGACGGCGGCGCCCACTGGTCGAACATCACGTCACGCTTGCACCTGCCGGCCCCGCGGTGGGTGAGCTCGGTCCTCGCATCGCGGTTCGACCCCAAGACCGCGTACGTGACGATGGACGGCCACCGCGACGACGATTTCGCACCCTACGTCTTCAAGACCACCGACGACGGCGTGCGGTGGTCATCGATCGCCGGGGACCTGCCCGCGGGGATCGTGGTACGGACGCTCACCGAAGATCCGCGGAATCCGCTGCTCTTGTTCGCTGGAACCGAGTTCGGTCTGTACTGGTCGTTCGACGGGGGACGGCACTGGCGCTTTCCCGGCGGCGCCCTGCCGCGCGTCATGGTGGACCGCATCCTCGTGGATGGGCGAACCGACGACCTGATCCTCGGTACCTACGGGCGCGGCGTGATCATCCTCGACGACATCAGCGCGCTCGAGACCCGTGACCCCGCGCTTGCAGCCGAGCCGGTCCAGCTCTTCGCGCTCCGCGACGCCACCGCGTTCTATCAATGGCGCGACCAACCGGTGCTCGGCACCCGGCAGTGGGCCGCGCCCAATGCCCCATTGGGCGTGCTCGTGACGTACGCGCTCGCGGGGCCCGCCCCGAGTACCCGAGGAGGCGAGCAGGGCGACAGCACTACGGGGGTGCGCATCCGGGTCAGCGCGGCGGACGGCGCGGTCGTGCGCGAGCTCGCGGGCCCCGCCACGAACGGCCTCCATCGCGTGCGCTGGGATCTGCGCACGCAGTTCCCGTTCACCCCGGCGGCACCAGACTCGGGATACTACGGCGCGCCCCGCGCGCCGTACGTACGTCCCGGGGACTACACCGTGACGCTGTCCGCGCGCGGCACGACGGTCACGCAGACCGTGCGCGTGCGGGCGGACTCCCAGGCGCTCGGGGGCCCCGAGGCGCTCGCTGCTCGCCACGAGATGATGACGGCGATCGATTCGCTCAGCCGAGCGTTCCGCGATGGCAAGCGTGCCTACGCGGCGCTCGATACCCAGCTCACGCTCGTCAAGGCGCTCGCGAAAGACCGGCCGCTCGATGCCCGAACCGACAGTTTGCTGCGACACGTTGGCGAGCAGCTGGCCGCGTTGCGGCCCGGGTTCGCCGAGGCGTACGGCACGCCGATCGGTGCCGCGTTCGATCTCTTAGGTGGGCTCGAGAGCTCGTCGCTCACACCGACCGAGGCGGAGCGGCGTACCCTCGCCGTCGTGAGGGGGGAGCTGCGCACGACGTTGACGCGGCTCAACGACTTGATCACGGGCGACGTGGCGAAGCTCCGGGATGCCGTCGCGCAAGAGCCGCCGGTCCCGGCTGTGAGACCCGTGACGCTGCCATGAAGGCCGCGCGGTCCCTCAGCGCACCTCAGGGCCCGGGTGGGGCGCAGGCCTCATCCGCCGCTCGAGCCACAGCCCGTAGCGAGAGAGCAACGCGCTGCCGCTGAAATAGATCGCGCCCACGAACACGAACGCCTCGGTCGAGAAGCCGAGCCAGGTGGGATCCTGGGCCGCGAGCCGTGCCGTGTTCAGGAGATCGAACAGCCCGACGATGACGATCAGGCTCGTGTCCTGGAAGAATCCAACGGCGATCGAGATGAACGAGGGGATGACGATCCGCAGCGCTTCTGGTAGGATGACCTCCCGCTGTGCCTGCCACCAGCGGAGTCCGAGCGCGCTCGCGGCGTCCATCCGCCCCGGGGGCACCATCTGGAGACCCGAACGCACGGCTTCGGCGAGGTACGCGGCGGCGAACACGGTCACGGCTGCGAGCACGAGCAGCAGCTTGTCGGGGGTGAGCGTAGGTGGCAACGCGAGTGGGAAGATAAGGACCGCGAGATAGAGCACCGCGATCAGCGGGACGCCACGGACCACCTCGACGAGCGTCGTCGCGAGCATCCGCGGTATCGGGTAGCGCGAGCGGCGTCCGAGGGCGAGCAGCACGGCCAGCGGGAATCCGCCGGAGAGCCCGACCGCAGTCAACAGGACCGTGACCGGAAGTCCGCCCCACGCCTGGGTTGGGACGACGGGGAGGCTCCCCACGCCGTGCATCAGCGCGCTCGCGATCCCAACCCCTCCCATCCACCAGATCGGGAGCCAGCGGTTCCACGAGCGCGGCAGGGCCATCATCACGATGAGCCCCACCAGCGCGGTCAGCGCGACCGCGGGCCGCCACTGCTCGGCGCGGGGATAGAGCCCGAACACGATGAACGAGAGCTTGTGGCCGATGAACGCCCAGCAGGCCCCCGAGGCCGCTCGGCAATCCTCGGCTGTCCCCGTCCACGTGGCATCGAGGAGCGCCCAGCGTGCGAGCGGCAGGGCCACGGCGACGACCGTCGCTGCCACCGCCACGGTGAAAGCGCCATTGAGCTTTGTGGCGAACGAGCGCCGCACGGCGCCGGAGAGCCAATCGAGCGGTCCAGCGCCGAGCATCGTGCTCACTGCGCCGGGGTGCCCTGCGCGAGCAGCACCGCGTTGTAGCGGTTTAAGGCCGCGGCCACGCTCAAGCTGAGGGACAGGTACACGGCCATCATGATGAGCATCGTCTCGATGTTGTGGCCTGTCTGGTTGCCGGCGGTGTTCAAGATGCTCACGAGATCGGGGAAGCCGATCGCGACGGCGAGGCTTGAGTTCTTGACGAGACTCACACAATTGGTCGCGAGCAGCGGAACCATGGCGCGCAGGGCGAGAGGGATGGTCACCAGTCGCAGGACCTGAAAGCGCGAGAGCCCGAGCGCGCGCGCGGCATCTCGCTGTCCGCGGGGGACGGCGAGGAGGGCGCCGCGCACGACCTCGGAGATGTGTGCCGCGTGGTGCAGGACGAGCGCCGCGACGAGCGCCGCGAACTCGGGCGAGAGGGTCGTCCCGCCAGTGAAGTTGAACCCATCGAGATGCGCGAGTTCGATCGTGGGGCGACGCGCCATGAGCGAGATGACCCAAGCAACCGCTGCCGCCGTCACGGCGGTCCGCCAGCCCGTGCGACCGAGCGAGCGGCGCATCAAGAGAGTCGCGCCCGTCGCCACGCCGAGCCAGAGGCTTAGTCCATTCACGCGCAACGTCGGCAGCACGAGCCCGCGCTCGGAGAGGAACACCCCAGGGGCCGGATGCAGGGCACGCTCGGTCGGCGGCAGGGCGTGCAGACTCGCCGCCACGAGGAGCACCAGGAGCAACAAGGGCGTGTTGCGCATCAGCTCGACACCCGTGCGCATGAGCCCGCTCGCCGCCGGATTGGGGGAGAGCCGGACGATACCGACGATGAAGCCGAGCGCGATCGCGAGCACACACCCGACGGCCGAGACGCGTGCGGTGTTCACGAGCCCGACGAGGATCGCCCGGCCGACGCTTTGCTCCGGTGAGAATCTGAGCCACGCCGTGTCCCCGATCTCGAAGTTTGCCGGCTGCTTCAAGAAGGTGAAGCCGAGAGAGATACCGTGACGCTGCAGGCTCGCGGCGGCGTTATGCCCGAGCCACCAGAGCACGGCGGCCGTGACGCCGAGTGCCAGACCTTGCAGGAGGACGGCGCGCCGGGAGCGGCGCAGCATCAGCGGAACGGCGGCGAGTAGAGTAGCCCTCCATCGGTCCAGAGCTTGTTCTGGCCCCGGTCGATGTGGAGCGGCGTGCCCGACCCCAGATTGCGCTCGAAGACGTCGCGGTAGTTGCCGACTTTCGCGATGACGTTCGCGACCCACGTCGGATCGAGCCCGAAGCCGTCTGTGGCGCCGGGTTCGACGCCCAGGAAGCGGCGAATCGCCGGATCGCTCGATTGAAGGAATTGGGCGACGGTGTGCTGATCGATGCCGTATTCCTCTGCCTGCACCGGCACGCGGAACACCCAGTTCACCACTTCCAGCCATTGATCGTCGCCCGCGCGAATCACCGGGGCAATCGGCTCCTTGGAGATCCGATCGGGGAGGATCCGAAACGCGTCAGGATCGCGGAGCATCGTGCGCGTCGTGGCCAAGCCGGCGCCATCCTGGCTGATCGCGTCGCAGCGTCCGCCCGCGAGCGCGGACACGGCGGCGCGCAGATCCTCCATGACGACCGGCTTGAAGGTGATCCCGTTGCGACGGGCGAAGTCGGCGAGGTTCAGCTCGGTCGTCGTACCCTGCTGGACGCAGATCGTGGCGCCGCCAAGCATGCTCGCCGTAGTCGCCCGCGAGGTCTTCGGGACGAGAAAGCCCTGCCCGTCATAGTAGTAGATGGGTCCGAAGTGCAGCGGCTGGTGCATCGCGCGACTGCTCGTCACCGACGTGCCGTTCGCCAACAGGTCCACTTCGCCGGATTCGAGCCCGGAGAAGCGCTGCTGCTGCGTGTAGGGGATAAACTGCGTCTTGTCGGCGTCGTTGAACAGCGCGACCGCGAGCGCGCGACAGAAATCGACGTCGAACCCACGCCAGCGGCCGGCATCGTCCGGCGTTGCGAACCCTGCGCCCTGGGTGATACCGCATTTCACGGCCCCGCGCGCCCGAATCGCGCGGAGCGTGGACCCAGCGCCGCCGTCGATGTTGCTCGACGCCGCACTGCCGCTGCACGCGGTGGCGGCGCTGAGCACCAGGGCCGCCGCGCACCGGGCCACCAATGAGGGTGCACGAGACACGTGGCTAGTGTCCTCGAGCGGTGATCGCACGGACGCGGTCCAGCCCCTGTGCAAGGTCGGCGATCAAGTCGTCCGGATCCTCCAGGCCGATGTGCAGCCGCAGATACGGCAGGGTGCTGGTCCACTGGGTCGCCGTTCGCAGCGGGGCGGGGTCGATCGGGATGACCAGGCTTTCGAAGCCGCCGAAGCTCACGCCCATGCGAAACAGCTCGAGCCCGTTCAGCATCGCATCGACCGCGGCCTTCGGCGCCGGCGCCAAGGCCACGCCCAGCAAGCCGCTTGCTCCAGTGAAGTCACGCTTCCAGATCGCGTACCCCGGGTCGTCGGGGAGGGCTGGGTAATGCACGCGCGCGACCTCCGGCCGCGTGCGCAGCCACTCGGCGACGCGGAACGCGTTGCGCTGGTGGCGTTCGAGCCGCACGCCGAGCGTGCGTAGCCCGCGGAGCGCCAGGTACGCATCGTCGCCACCGACACAGTGCCCCAGCTCAGCCACGGTCGAGCGCACGCGGTCGTACAGCGCCTCGGTCGTCGTGATCGTCCCCATCATCAGGTCCGAATGGCCGGCGACGTACTTCGTAGCGGCTTGAATGGAAACGTCCACGCCGTGCGCGAACGCCGCAAAGTAGTACGGGGTGGCCCAGGTGTTGTCCATGACCACCGTGAGGCCCGCGGCGTGCGCGGCCGCGGCGATCGCCGGCACGTCCTGAACCTCGAACGTCACCGATCCCGGCGATTCCAGGAACACGACGCGCGTGTTCGGACGGAACAGCTTCGTAATCTCGCCGCCCACGAGCGGATCATAATACGTGGTCGTGACACCGAACCGCGAGAGCGTCGCGTCACAGAAACGGCGCGTGGACGCGTAGGCCGTGTCCACCATCAGGAGGTGGTCGCCGTTGGACAGCAGCGCCTGGAGCGTGGCGGTGACCGCTGCAAGCCCGGATGGCAGCAGCATCGAGCGGTATCCGCCTTCGATCGCGGCCACCGCCTGCTCGAGCGCGAACGTGGTCGGTGTGCCGAGCTGGCCGTAGCGCACCACGTCGAAGCGCCGCGCCGGATCGCGGCCAGCCTCGTAGTCCGCGACCGTCGGAAACACGATCGTCGACGCGCGGTACACGGGCGGGTTCACGGCGCCGTGCCGGCTGAACGGGTCGCCGTCGGCGTGGGCCAGCGTGGTGTCCGTCGCGTATCGCGCCGCGCCGGGATCGGAGTCGCGTCGTGTCATGCTGCAAAGTACGAGCGCGCCGGGCGACCGGAAGGCCGGCGCATGGCGTCGCCCTGGACCCGGGTCATACGCGGTCAGGGGTTGCGCAGCTGTTCCACACGCCGGTGCGCCGCTGCGGCACCGCTCGCTCCGAGCGCGTTAAGCGTGGTGGCGTACTGCTTCCACCCCCAGATGTTGTGCGGCCGCCGTGCCGTCCGTTCGGCGAGGAGTTCGGCCGCGAGGTCCAGGCGCCGGCCGCGTAAAGCGGCGTCGATCAACAGCTGATCGAACAGGTCGCGTTGAGCGTGGCTGCCGCCGATTCGCCTGATGTGACGGCGTACGGGTTCGACGAGGTCAACGACCTCGCCGTACGACCCGCGCCGATGCGCCACGATGGCCCGCGCGAGCGGCAGGCCGACCTGTGCCATCACGGCGGCCTCGGTCCCGGTCGCCGTCGCCGCGAACCGCGCGCAAGACGCCAAGAACGCGGCGACGGCGTCCGCGTCGGCCGCGAGCGCCATCAGGTAGTGGAGGTCAGCGAAGACGAGGGCGTGATCGTTCACGTGCCCGCGCGCGCGATCGGCGAGCTCGTGCCAGCGCGTCCCCACATCGACCCCCGCCTGCTCCAGCCGCCACAGCAGGGACACCGCGTTCGCGACATCCAGGTACTCGTCACTCGACTCCCGACGGATCTCGCGGTCATACAACTCGAGCACGCGGGCGTGGCGCTCCAGATCGAGATGGAATAACGCCTCGTGCCACCGGAGGTGGAGCCTGAAGTTGTTGCACTCGACCCAGTGGCCCGAGACACTCGCGATCCAGGCGACGCCCTCCTGGACGCGCCCCTCCATCTCCGTCACATGCGCCACCGCATGCGCGGCCCAGATGTCGCTCGGGTTGAGGTCCACCGCACGGCGACCCTGGGCTTCGGCGCTCACGTAGTCGCCCGTTTCCTCGAGGGCGTACGCGTCGCAGCCGAGGACAAACCCGTAGCCGGGCATCCCTAAGTCCCAGGACGGGAGTACGCGGGCTACCGTGTCGCGCATGCGCTCGCTCTCGCCGAGATAAGAGAGCACGAACTGCGAGACCTTGAGCGCCACGAGGTCGCGCGGCCCAGCCGCGAGCGCCGCGTCCCAGTATTGGACGGCATCGCGCATGTCGCCTCGCGCCCACGCCGCGAGGGCGCGGAGGTGCGAACGCTCGCGCGCGGTGACGGTCGCCACCCGCGCTGCGGCTGCATCGGCGCGCCGCAGTGCCTCCACGGCCCGCCCGATCCCGGCGCGCTGGCTCGACAGCATGTGCAGATATCCCTCGAGGCAATGACCGAGCACGCACGAGGGATCGTCGTCGAGCAGGGCGGCCAGCCGGGCGGGCGTGTCCACCCGTGCGCCCAGGTACGCGTCCACCGCGAGATCGAAGCGGCGTGCGCTCTCCTGGCTCGCCGCCGCCATCGGTTGGCCTTGCGCGTCGGTACAGAGGGGCGTCATCGTCGCTCTAGGGCTACGCCGGCTGCGTGATCCAGTAGCGGACGATCGGATCGCCGGTGTTCACCACCTTGTGCGTCCAGATGAGTCCCGCGATGCCCGCGCCGGGCGCGCACACCCGCTCGACCACGTCACCGAACACGTCCCGAATCTCGGCCACTTGCTGTCCGGCGCTGATCTCGTCGCCGATGCGCACCAGCATGTGCAGCAGCCCCGCCCGCCCGGCCCGTACGACAATTCGATCGCGTGCGGCGATGCGCGGCCCGTCTGGCGGCGGACCGCCGTCGATCATGCCCAGCGAGCGCATCACGTTCTGCACGCCGGTCACGTGCGTCTGGACGTCGCCCTCCTCGAGGGTGGCGTTGCCGCCGCACTCGCCGAGAATCGACACGACGCCGTTCTTGTTCGCGGCGTAGTTCAGCGAGCCGGGGAAGGGAGGGATGGAGCCGTCGGGGGAGGCGAGCGAGATTAGCCAGGGCGTGAAGGCGCGCGCCAGAGCTTCACCCTTGCGGTCGAGATCCGCTCGTCCCGTGAGCGCATACCCGGCAAACGGAAGCAATAGCTCGCCCACGTCCCCGGCGTGGAGATCGATATGATACTCGGCCGCTCCGATGACCTCACGCAGCAGGACGTCGACGAGGATCTCGGAGATCGAGCCGTCGCGCCGTCCTGGCGCGATGCGGTTCAAGTTCAACCCGTCCAGCGGAGACACGAAGCCGGTGCGGTGCTCGAACATGCGCATGTTCGTCACCGGGACCACGATCACCGCACCGCGCAGCGTGTCCGGCCGAATAGTCTGCAGCAGACGTATCGCGGCGGCGATCGGGGCGTATTCCGTCGCATGCACGCCGGCGGTGAGGCAGAGTGTGGGTCCCTCCTCGGATCCATTGATGATCACCAGCGGAACGCGCAGCGGGCCGCCTGGCGTCTCTCCGATCGTCAGCCACCCGCGGGCCCGCTCGCCCGGCTGCGCGGTGATGTCGCGAACCTGGACCCGCGCACGCATGGCGATCAGCGCGTGGCCTGTGTGGTCGCGCCCGCATCGGCCGCGCAGGATCGGTAGGCCGAGGCGAGCCGGCGAGCGCCCTCCTCGATCTCGTCGATCGCGGCGTGGCTGAAGGCGATGCGTGCGTGGTTTCTGGGATGGCCCGTATCCGTGCGGGCGAAGAACCTGCTCCCGGCGAGGATCGTCACACCGGCGTCCGTAGCACGACGCGCCAGCTCGCCGCCGTCGATGGCCGCGGGGAGCGTGAGCCAGAGGTAGTAGCCGCCGTGCGGTACGTCGAACGACACCTCGGGGAGCTCGCGCCGAACGGCGGCGACCATGCAATCACGCTGTGCACGGTACGTCTCCTGGACCCGACGGGTGTGCTCCGCGAGGCGGCCCGCCTCGCAGAACTCGAGGATCACGCGCTGCGTGAGCGGGCAGGATCCGGCGTCCGACTTCAGATAGGTCATGCGGGTGATCAGCGCCGGCGCTCCCGCCGCCCAGCCGACTCGCAGGCCGGGCGCCAGCAGCTTCGAGAACGTGCCCAGATGCATGACGATGTCGTGGGGGTCCAGCGCCTTCAGCGCCGGCACCGGCTCTCCCTCGAAGCGCACGTTCCGGTACGGGCTGTCGTCGACGATTGGGATTTGATACCGCACGGCCAGCTCGATGAGCGCCTGGCGGCGCTGGAGCGATAACGTTACGCCGGTCGGGTTGTGATAGTCGGAGACGTTGTAGATGAACTTGGGCAGCGGGCGGCGCTGGGCGGTGAAGCGCACCAGGAGGGTGGACAGCTCGGCCACGTCGAGGCCGTCCCGATCCTGGCCGATCTCAAGGAACTGGGCGCCGAAGCTGCTGATGATTGGGATCGCGCTGAAGTACGTCGGCCTGGTGACCACCACCGCGTCGCCGTCATCGAGCAACACCCGGCACACGAGCTCGATCGCGTGCTTGGCGCCGTTCGTGACGAGCACGTTATCGGAGGGGAGGTCGGCCCCGTCGGCGCCGAGGTACGCGGCGATCCAGCGGCGGAGGTCGGGGAGGCCGGCGCGAGGGCCATACTGAAGCGTTTCGGACCGGTAGCGCGTGAGCGCCCTGGCGCATTCGCGAGTGAGGTCGGGGAGGATGGAAGGAGAGGCGTGGCCCGAGTCAAACGCGATGGTGTGGGTGGGCGCGGACGCCGGCATTGCGGGCGGCAGGTGCGCGGCGCGGCGCGCAAACGAAACCGATGGCATCCCCCGGCCTCCAATGCCCAGGAACCACAGCCCGGGCAGATTTGTACGGACAAAACACCGCGCCTACAATGTAGGCGGGGACGCCAAGCGGTCAAGCGGTTGCCTATTCCCGCACGAGGCTGGTGACGTACGTGAAGCGGTCGCCCGGATGGATAGCGTCGGACAGCTCGATGAGCGTGCCGTCCTCGCGGTAGTAGCGTCGCATCGCGCGGAGGGCGGGGCTGTCGACGTCGGCGCGCAGCAGCTTCGCCTCCTGCTTGCCGAGCCGGATGGCTTGGATGCTCTGCTCGATGCGCGCGATGCGGATACCGTACGTGCGCTCGAGCATTGCGGAGATCGGCCCCGCGTTGCTCTCGAGATGCTTGTCGATGTCCGGCAGGCCCGCGTCGACGTAGGAGGTGGTCATGCAGATCGGGCGCGGGTCATCGGGCACCCTGCGCAGGCTGTCCAGCCGGAGCCACGCATGGCCCTCGCGGCACTCGAGCAGGGCGGCCAGGCGGGCGTCGCAGATGACGCGCTTCTCGGACAGGATCTCGATCCGCGTCTCGTCGGCGTACTGCAGCAGGTCGCGGATCGAGTTGGTAGGCTGCCGGTAGATGACGGGAGGGGTTTGCGCAATGACCTTAGTGCCCGTACGCCGCCGCCGCGAGATGAGACCCGCGTCCCGGACCCGGCGCAGTGCCTCCCGGACGGTCGACCGGCTGATCCCGTAGAGCTTGCACAGCTCCATCTCCGTGGGAAGCAGCTCACCGACCGGATAGCGGCCCGCCGAGATGCGTGCGATGAGCTCATCGGCGATCTGCTGATAGCGCGGCTGATCGGCGGCGGTGCCGGCCGAGCGCCGTTCCTGCTTGATGCGGGGCTTTGCGTGGACCCGTCTCTCGTCCTTGGAGCGAAGGGGGGAGGAGCGCGACACGCGGGCGTCCGGCGTCTCAGCGCGTGAGGAGCTCGTGATGCAGAATCTTCGACAGGAAATCCCGTGTGCGCGCGCTGTGCGGCTCCGTGAAGAACGCCTCCGTGTCACGGTCCTCGACGATCCGCCCCCGATCCATGAAGAGCACGCGGTTGGCCACCTGCCGCGCGAACGCCATCTCGTGCGTTACCACGATCATCGTCATGCCCTGGTGCGCGAGCGAGACGATCACGTCGAGCACCTCGCTGATCATCTCGGGGTCGAGCGCCGACGTCGGCTCGTCGAACAGCATGGCCACCGGATCCATGGCGAGCGCCCGGGCGATCGCCACGCGCTGCTGCTGTCCGCCGGAAAGCGCCGAGGGATACTTGTGTGCCTCGTCCCCGAGGCCGACGCGCTCCAGCATCGCCTTCGACCGCTCCGAGGCCGCGTGCCGGGTTCGTTTGAGAACGGTGACCTGCGCGAGGTCGACGTTCTCGAGCGCCGTCAGGTGGGGGAAGAGCTCGAAGCTCTGAAACACCATCCCGATCCGTGCGCGCAGCGCGGGGAGGTCCGAGGCGGGGGCGGTGATCGAGACGCCATCGACGAGGATTTCGCCCGCGTCAATGGACTCGAGCCGATTGATGCAGCGAAGCAGCGTGCTCTTCCCGGACCCTGAGGGCCCACACACCACGAGGACCGACCCCCTGGCGACGGTCGCCGAGCATCCGTCGAGGACGCGATAATCACCGTAGGCCTTGGTGACGTTTCGGATCTCGATCATCGCACTCCAGTCGCGGGCGGTAGGGGCGGGGGAGGGCGCTGGACACCCCTCGCCAATTGTCCGGACAAGCGTTTAGGTAAGTTCGGCGCTCGCGAGGTTTCGGTCAAGCCAACGTGGGAGTTCCCAATGCACTGGAGCAGAGTAGCTGGACTGGTGATGGTCGCCGTCGCCATGGTCGCACCACGCGCCATGGCGCAGCAGGCGCCGACCGACACGGCGACGCTGCTGGTGCCGGCGCGCGTGTTCGACGCGCCGGGCGGCGCCACGCACGACGGATGGTCGGTGTTGGTCCGCGCCGATCGCATCGCCGCTGTTGGGCCCCGAGAGAGGTTGGTCGTTCCCCCGCACACGCGCGAGATCGACCTCCCCAACACGACGCTCTTGCCGGGACTGATCGACGGGCATTCGCATCTGTTCCTGCACCCCTACGCGGAGGCGTCCTACGCGGATCAGGTGCTCCGCGAGGCGCTCGCGCTGCGCGTGGCGCGGGCTACGGTCGCCGCGCGGCGCACGCTGCAGGCCGGGTTCACGACCGAGCGGGACTTGGGGACCGAAGGGGCGGGGTACGCCGACGTGGGGCTCGCCCAGGCGATCGATCAAGGAATCGTTCCGGGGCCGCGGCTGCTCGTGGCCACGCGCGCCATCGTCGCCACGGGCTCGTACGGCCCGAGCGGATTCGATCCGCGGTGGCAGGTTCCTCAGGGCGCCGAGGAGGCCGACGGCGTCGATGGAGTGATTCGCGCGGTGCGGAGCCAGATCGGCCACGGTGCCACCTGGATCAAGCTGTACGCCGATGCCGGATGGAGTCCGAACGGCGAGAACGCGCCGACGTTCTCCCTCGAGGAGCTGCAGGCGGCCGTCGAGACGTCACGCAGCGCAGGGCGGCTCGTGGCGGCCCATGCGCGGAGCGCTGAAGGCGTACGGCGCGCAGTTCTGGCCGGCGTCACCACCGTGGAGCACGGCGATTCCATGACGCCCGAGGACTTGCGGCTCATGCTGCAGCACGGTGTTGCGCTGTGTCCGACCCTGGCCGGGACAGAGATCGGCTTCATCCGACAAGGGTGGCGCAAGGGGACGGACCCGATGCCCGCGGCTGTGGCCCTCAAGCACCGCAGCCTGCGCGCGGCGCTGGCGGCCGGCGTGACGATTTGCAATGGCAGCGACGTCGGCGCGTACCCGCACGGCGACAACGCGCGCGAGCTCGAGCTGCTGGTTGAATACGGCATGACCCCCGTGAAGGCGCTGCAAGCGGCGACGGTAGTCGACGCCAAAGTGTTTCATCTCGATGACCGTGGCGTCATCGCGCCCGGACTGCTGGCGGATTTGCTGGCCGTTGAAGGCGACCCGACCCGCGACATTCACGTGCTGCACCACGTGCGCTTCGTGATGAAGGGCGGCGCGATCGTGCCGCTCGATTGACGACGCGGCCTGCTAGGGATCGTCGCGACGTCTTTGTCCGGGGACAGTTTGGGGACCTTTGGGAGCTTGTTTTCTGACGGTGCAACTCGGCCTCGTAGAAGACTTGGTGCATGGCGGCTCCGATCTCCAGTCCCTCTTGCACGGCGTCGAGCGCTTCCTTCATACGTCCGGCCTGAGCGAGCGCGTCAGCGAGCCTGCCGAGCAGATGGGGGCACGGGGAGCGGGGCTAGCGGTACACATCCCGGCGGTGAGCGATCTTCACCACCGTGACGATCTCGGCCGTGTCATCAATCGCGTAGAGGACACGATAGTCCCCTTGACGGATCCGATACTTCTCCTGTCCGGAGAGCTTCTCCACGCCCTGCGGGCGCGGCGTCACGGCAAGCGCGGCGATCTTGTCGACGATACGACGGCGAACTTTGGGAGGAAGGGCCTCGAGCTCCTTGGCGGCGGAGCGCGTGATGAGGACCTTATAGCTTGCCACGCCGCTGCAGGTCTTTCAGCACATCCTCGAATGCCAACACGGGCTCGCGAGCGCGCGCGTCGAAGATCGCCAGGTCCGCCGCGTCTTCACTCAGACTCTGGCGCACAGCGACATTGACGAGGTCCGAGACACTCGTCTCGGTTTCGGCAGCCTTAACCCGAAGCGCCCGATGCAACGTGGGGTCGAGGTAGATCGTGGCGCGCTTGACCTTGGACATACGGGCAACATAGCGTTGTGACGTTATAACGTCAAGACGTCCAACGGCAGCAGGTTGCAGGAGAGGCGTGCCATGCGGAGGCCCTGGCAGATACTCGCTGCCTACACCCGGGGGGCGGGGCGTCTCGTGTGGGACCGCGAACCATGGTTTGCGGTGCGGCAACAGCAGTACCTCCGCTCCAATCCTGCCGATGCAGTGAGACAGTCATTCCGTATGTAGATTGATTCTATCTGCTTCCGAACGAGATGGCTTCCCACCGCGGGTGACACCATGAAAATCGATTTCCGCCACGACGTCGACCAGGTCCTCAAAGACGCGAAGACGCAGAAGAAATCGGTTCTCCTCGACTTCAGCGCGGCCCCTATGTGAGGTGGCTGTGCTCGGCTGGATGCCGAGGTGTGGCCGGACGACCGCGTCGTCCGTTTCGTCAGCGAGAATTTTGTCCCGGCCCGCGTTCACGTCAAGGACGATGCGAAAGAGTTCCAGCGTTACGGGACACGATACAACGCTCAGTGGACGCCGACGATTCTCGAGCTGGATTCCGATGGTGTCGAACGTCACCGCATCGAAGGTTTTCTTCCCGCCGACGACTTTCTCGCTCAGTTGATGCTCGGCCGCGCTCACATGGCCTTCAAGGAGGGGCAATGGGCGGAGGCGGAGAAGCGTTTCCGCGAAATTGGAGAGAAGCTCCCGAACAGCGATGCCGCGCCTGAGGCGCTCTACTGGGCGGGCGTCGCTCGCTACAAGGCAAGCGGCGACGGAGCGGCGCTGAAGGAAACCGCGCGCGCGTTTACCAGGCAATTCCAAGACAGCACCTGGGCCAAGAAGGCATCGATCTGGAAGTGAGCGAGTGCCCGCGTCGCGTGCCGCATCACTCGCGGCCGAGCTCCAGGCTACAGAGCGCGACATCGGCGAAGGGCTCACCGCGGCTTTGTCGGACGTGCGGCAGGACGTCACTTACCGCGTGGGGAAGAATGAATCATGAGCCGCGCGGCAGATCCGGCGCGCCTACGACTGTCCCTTCAGCTGGCGCCGGATTTCGTTTTTGATGGACTCTGGCAGGGATTCCGCGTCCCGACCCTCGGGCACGTAGACGGACACACCCTCCGGGTTCAGCACGTGGCGATGATAGGAGGCCTTCGAGGCAAGGTCCTTCACCGGCTCCGCGGGCTGCGTTGTGGGCATCGTGCCGGGCCACGAGATGAGTTTGTGACCGACCATGTGCGACGGCAGCTCCTGCGGAGGGCTGCCGTCGGCCGGAACGATCCAGCCGCGCTGCTCCCCCCACGGCTGCTTCTTCCGGGTCATCGCAGCCTCCTATCGTGAGGTCCGTTGTGGTCAAAATGGTGGCCAAGACGGCCTGTGGAAACGGGGTGGAAAACCGCGCAACTCCAACGGACATGATGGGATCGAACCCACGATACCGTTACCGCTATAGCGGTTTTCGAGATGCAGCCGCCGCGCGCAATGGCCCCCTGGGCATGTCTCTCAGGGGGAAGCCGCGTTGGACGGCACCGCCCACATGAGCACGTTCGGCGCGTACCGCCGAAAGAGCCGGGGCGCGGTCGCGGCCTCCTTGGTCATGACCACGACCGCGTCGTCCGCTTCCCGCACGCCCACCAGAGCGAGTCGTACCTGGCCGCCCCCCTGTGCCTGGAAGGTGAAGCTGTCATGCGCCGGACGGTTCGCATACGGTTTTGCCCACGCGGGCGGCGTGGCGCCCGAGAACGCGATGACGTGGAGGGGCTGCGCGAGTGTGATGTCAGCGTGGGGAACCTGCCGCTCGTACCATGTGCTCTTGCCCGAGCTCGGGTCCTTCGCGTGCCGGTGGCCGCCCTTGGGGTACGTCGTGTGCCGGCCCGGAAGGCCGCAGGCGACAGTTACCACGGTGACGGTGGTGCTCACCAGCGCGACTTGGTACGGCGTGCCGTGCCAGACGCCGACTACGTCAATGTCTCTCGGCATACAGGAAGCTACCACGGCGGTCGTCGACGTAGTGTGTCTACTGGGGCCTCTTGCCCGTGCGCTGCGCGATGAGCTGCTCCAAGCGCGCCCACACCTCCGGACGAATGCTGTCGGCCAGCTCCTGGCTGCGTTTTCCGAGCATCTCGGCAATGGCGCTGGTGTCGAGCCCGGCGATCCGGCCCTCCTCCAGCACTGCGGCGAAGTGAATGCGGGCCTCCCGGATCATGGCGCCGAACATCCCCGGGCTGCCGCCACGCTCACCCAGGGCAAGCGCCAGCAGATAGAGATCCCTGGCGCCGTCCAATCGTTGAGCCAGGTAGTCGTGAGTCATGGCGGGAATCTGAATGGCCATGGCGAAGCTCCTCTCGCATGACGGACCATGGTTCTCGGGTCTCGGACGATGCCTGAACCGGCGCCGCACCGGAAGCGAGCGTCGACCTTCGCGGTAGCAGTCTACGGCGTGCGAAAATGGAGCGGATCTCTGAGGTTCTGTAACTCCCGATAGTAATAGAGGGCCGTGGGCTGCCGGTTCGCGAACGTCAGCCGCTTGAGCAGCGCCAGCTCCTCCTCGGTCGCCGTGCCGCTGAGCGCGGGATCCTGCAGGAATCCCTTGAGCCCCGGCGCTTCGCTCACCGGCGGCTCGGATTCCCGTTCGACAAACTCGAACCGCTTCACGTGCCCAGCCGCCACTCGCCGGTTCAAGACGATGTCCAACCGGAATGTGGCGAGGTCCATGTCCCAGGATTCAATCAGCGGCTCCAAGAACGAGACGCAGTTTTCCCCCGACACGTGGAACACGTCGGTATCGAGGAACTCGAGCACGATGACGCGCATCTCTTCAAAGCTGCGACCGCTGAGTTTCGCCACCATGCGGAGCCAGTATGCGTTTTCCAATTCGTCTTTGGCCACGCGCTTGACGACGTCCAGCAGCGTCTGCGTGACGAGGCGTTCGAGCTCGCCGAAGGGCTGCTGCTGAAAAATCGCGCGCACGCCCTTCGCGTTCTCGGGATTGCATTTGCGCAGGATCAACTCGCGGACTTGGTGAAACAAGGGGACGGGTTCCTCCCCCAATTCTCGCTTCAACTCTGCCTTCCGCTGCAGGTCCGCCCGCTTCGCCAGCTCCCCGGCCGGGAGCTTCAAGAACTTGTCCATCTTGTCATAAATGTCCGTGCGGCCCGGCGCTGGGGGCGCTTTTCTCCGCGTGAGTAACTGAGAGATGTAGGACTCCGTCACCTGCGCGGCGCGGGCGAGGTCTTGCTGTTCCAATCCCAATTCCTCGAGCCGGTGCCGGATCACAAATGGGACATCCACGGGGTCTCTCCTCGGGCCAAATCATTCGATTAACTTCTTAAGTAACTCTAACTCCTACCGGTGAGTAATCTAAAACGAGCCAGTGTACTTGACAAGTATAGTACATCAACCGTACATTGATGAGCATACGACAGGAGATTGTGAACTATAGGTAGTTAACTGCATTTGCCTCATGACGAGCAAGGAGCACCGACATGTTCGCTACCACACAGAGGGACCCGATGCTGGATCTGCTGCACCAGTTGGAGCACCGGACGGGGCGGATCTTCGCCGAACCGTTCCGCACATTCGAGTGGCCCGTACCCGAGGCCGCGACGGCCGCCTGGCTGCCGTTGGTGGACATCTTCGAGGAGCCGGACGCCATCCGGCTAGTGGCGGAGATCCCTGGGGTTAGCCCCGCGGGCGTGAAGATCTCGGTGGAGGGCAACCTGCTGACGATCAAGGGCACGAAGCAGCAGGTGGCGGAGGAGAAGGCCGAGCAGGTCCATCGCTATGAGCGGACCTATGGCGCCTTCGAGCGGACGTTCAGGCTGTCGACCTCGATCGATCCCACCAAGATCAAGGCAACGTACGACCTCGGCGTACTGACGATCACGCTGCCGAAGGCGGAGACGGCCAAGCCCCACCTGATCGAGGTGGAGGTCACGCCTGAGAAGGCGTTGTTGAACGCCTGACGTACGAGCACGAGGGGGAGGACGGCGCATGGGCCGCTCTCTCTCTCTGGTCCGGAGAGGGCACACGCGTACGGAGCGCGCACACATTATGGAAGGTTTGCTCACCCACCTCGCCACGAGCGACTGTTTCGTCACGCAACCCCATCCGGCGCTGGAGTGCGGAATCGTCACGGCCTGGTGGCGGTGCCACGAGGAGGCGGACACTGCTTTGCGGCGGCAGTATGAGGACGAGCAGCGGGAGCGGAAGGATCAGGCGCGAGTATAGCGTCACGCAATCAACAACTCAAACCTGCGGGAACGAAGCTGCAGAAGGAGCATCATGACTACGGCGACGAAGACGAGGCTGAGGGTCTTCCCACTGGCCGATCGCGTGGCGATCCGGCCGATGGAAGAGACCGAGGAGACGAAAGGTGGTCTCTACATCCCGGACACGGCGAAGGAGAAGCCAATCCAGGGTGAGGTCATCGCGGTCGGGCCCGGCCGGATGGAAAAGGGCCAGCGGGTTCCGATGGAGCTGAAGGTCGGGGACCGGGTCGTGTATGGGAAGTACACCGGCTCGCAGGTCGAGCTGGATGAGGAGGAGATCATCCTGATCAAGGAAGCCGACGTCATCGCCAAGCTCAGTTGAGCGGGGGAGGAAGAGATGGCAACCAAGTACCTCGAATTCACCACCGAGGCCCGATCGCACCTCAAGCGGGGCGTGGACCAGCTATCCGACGCGGTGAAGGTCACGCTCGGCCCCAAGGGGCGGAACGTCGTCATCGACAAGAAGTTCGGCAACCCGACGATCACCAAGGACGGCGTCACGGTCGCCAAGGAGATCGAGCTCGAGGATCCGATCGAGAACATGGGCGCCCAGATGGTGAAGGAAGTGGCGACCAAGACCTCCGATATCGCCGGGGACGGCACGACCACCGCGACCGTGCTGGCGCAGGCGATTTTCCGCGAGGGACTGAAGTCGGTCACCGCGGGCGCCAACCCGATGGCGCTGAAGCGCGGCATCGACAAGGCGGTTGAGTTAGTGGTGGAGGAACTGAAGCGGATCTCCGCGCCCACCAAGGGCCGGAAGGAGATCGCCCAAGTCGGGGCCATCTCGGCGAACGGTGACAAGGAGATCGGCGACAAGATCGCCGACGCCATGGACAAGGTGGGCAAAGATGGCGTGATCACGGTGGAGGAGGC
>DASZCN010000004.1:0-29400 GCA_035943095.1 Gemmatimonadales bacterium
TCGACCGGAAACACCGAATCCACCGTCACCTTGAGCGTGCCGGCCGCGAATCCCGGCAGCATCTCGTCCTTGAACCGGGCCACGATCGCTGCCTTCTCGGCGCGACTCCGGGATCGGAGCATCGACCCCACGATGCGGGCCCGCTTCTTCATCAAGAAGGCGAGATCGAGCTCGGCGCGCGAGCCGGACATGGTCGAGAGCATCACGATCCGTCCCCCCATTTTCAGCACCGCGAGATCGGTCGCGAGGCTCGCCGCGCCGATGGGATCGAGCACGACGTCCACCGCGTCGGGCCCCCAGCGCGCCGCGAGCTCCGCCGCGACATCCGCGCGGGATGTGTCGACCACCAGGTCTGCCCCGGCTGCCTCGAGCCCGGCGACTTTCTCGGCGGTGCGGGTCGTCGCCGCGACGCGCGCGCCGCAGAACTTCGCGATGTGGATCGCCGCGAGCCCCACGCCGGATGCGGCGGCGTGCACGAGCACGCCTGATTCCCGAGGCAGTCCGCCTTCGACTACCAGATTGACGAACGCGGTGAGATACGCCTCGGGAATGCCGGCCGCGGTCGCCAGGTCGAGCCCTGGGGGCGCTGGAAACATCTGTCCCGCAGGTGCGGTGACGTACTCGGCGTGCCCACCGCCGGCAAGCAGCGCGCAGGCCGGCTCGCCCGTGTCCTCGCGCGTTCCGGAGACTTCAAGCCCGAGGATTTCGGACTCGCCGGGGGGCGGTGGGTAACGTCCCGCAATCTGGGACAGGTCGGCGCGGTTCACGCCGGAGGCGGCGACGCGTATCAAGACCTCGCCCCGCGCCGTCGCCGGCGTGGGGGTCTCGCGCAGCGAGGCCATGTAGCGGCCCTGCTCCTCGACGACGTGCAGGTATTTCATGGCGGCAATACTAGCCGGGCAGGCCGGCCCCGTGCAAAATTCCCTTGCTATGATCAAGCGCTGCTGGGCTGGCGGCGACGACCCCCTGATGCTCGCCTACCACGACGAGGAATGGGGCGTCCCACTGCACGACGATCGCGACCTGTTCGCCAAGCTCGTGCTCGACGGGTTCCAAGCGGGGCTGTCGTGGCGCGTGATCCTCCACAAGCGCGCGCGTTTCCTCGAGGCGTTCGACGGGTTCGACCCGGTGCGGATGGCGCGCTACGACGCCCGAAAGGTCCGGCAGCTCTTGAAGGATCCGGGGATCGTCCGGAACCGCCAGAAGGTGAGGGCCGCGATCGGGAACGCCCGCGCGTTCCTCGCATTCCAGAAGACGGAAGGCGGCTTCGGCGCTTTTCTCTGGAGCTTCGTGGGTGGCACGCCCAAGCAATATCGCCGCCGCACCCTGCGCGACCTCCCCGCCCGCAGCCGGGAGTCGGACGCGATGAGCGAAGCGCTCGTGGAGCGCGGGTTTCGCTTCGTCGGACCCACCATCTGCTATGCCTTCATGCAGGCGGTCGGCATGGTGAACGATCACCTGGTGACGTGCTTTCGTCATCGCGAGCTGCAGGGCCCCCCCGCCCCCGGCAGGCGATGAGCGTGAGCGCCGGCCGCGTGTGCGGTTTCGCGCTCGCCGCCCTCTCCTGCCGTCCGCAGACGACCGCCACCCCGCTGGAGCACCGCCTGCCGGCGACTCCGGCGACCGTGGCGTGGGGCTACTACAGCGCGGCCGCCGCGCCCGTCCTCCGGATCGCGTCCGGCGACGTCGTGAACGTCGAAACGCTGATCACGTCGACCCCCGATCGACTCGAGGCGGCGGGCGTGGCGCGGAGCGACGTGCAGCAGTCGTTGCGCGACATCGTGTCCCAGGTGACGGACCGGGGGCCGGGCGGACACATCCTCACCGGACCGATCTACGTGGACGGCGCGGAGCGGGGTGACGTGCTCGAAGTGCGCATCCTGGACGTCCGGCTCGCCCTTCCGTACGGGTACAACGGATGCCGGGGATTCCTGCCCGAGAATTGCACGGATCCGACGACGCGCATCATCCCGCTCGACCGTGAGCGCATGATCGCGCATTTCGCGCCGGGTGCGCTGTTCGAGATCGGGGACGGGCACGCCGCCCAAGGCGACGGCGAAGTGGATCACACCGCGATCGAGACGTCCCTGACGGGACGGGTGCAGCTCGTGGTGCGGAAGGACCTGCGCCTCGCGTGGCCTCGGGCGGAGACGCCGGGCGTGTTCATGACGATGGGCACCGACTCGAACTTGACGACCGCGACGCGCATCGCGGTGCAGGAGATGATCGATTTTCTCGCCTCGACACGCGGGCTCACGAAGATGGAGGCCTACCGCCTGACGAGCGTGGCCTCCGACGTACACGTTACGGAGCTCGTGGACGGCACCGTGGGCGTCCACGTCACCATCCCCAAGACCATCTTCAAAGCGCGCGCTAGGTCGTCGGCAGATCGGCGCTCGCGAGGAATTTGGGTGGCCGGCGAACCTTGGTCGCCTGCTCGTAGGCATACGCGAACTTGATGAGGACTCCCTCGCTCCACGGTCGTCCGACAAACGAAAGCCCGACCGGCAGTCCGCGCACGTATCCCATCGGCACCGTCACGTGCGGGTAGCCCGCCACCGCCGCCGGGCTCGAGAAGCTGCCACCGCCGCCGCCGTCGCCGTTCACGAGGTCGATGAGTGAGGCCGGACCGCCCGTGGGCGCGACGAGCGCGTCGAGCTTCTGGTCGGTCATCACGGCGTCGATCCCCTGCGTGCGCATCAGCAGGCGGTTCTTGTCGAGCGCCTTGAGATAGTCCTGGTCCGTGAGGGGTCCCTTCGCCTGCGCCTGCGCGAAGATCTCCTGACCGAAGTACGCCAACTCTCTGTCCTTCGCGCGCTCGTTGAACGCAATCAGCTCCTCGAGCGTCTTCGGTCCGCTGCCCGATGCCCAGTCGGCGAGATAGCGGTTCAGGTCCGCCTTGAACTCGTACAGGAGCACCACGAATTCCGAGTCATCGGTCTGGCCCGCCGTCGCGATGTCCGCGGGATCGACGACGACCGCGCCCGCGCGCTTGAGCACGTCGATGGCGGTCTCCATCAACGCATCCGTGGCGGGGCTGTACCCCATGAAGTGAGAGCGGCACACGCCGAGTCGTGCGCCCTTGAGCCCGGTGGCGTCGAGGACCGTGGTGTAGTCGCTGCGCGACTGGCCCGCGCTCGCGCCGGTGGCGTCATCGCGCGAATCCACGCCGGTGAGCGCGCCGAGCAACGTCGCCGCATCGGCCACCGTGCGCGCCATGGGTCCCGCGGTATCCTGGCTATGGGCGATCGG
Source organism: Gemmatimonadales bacterium (assembly GCA_035943095.1). Taxonomy (GTDB): domain Bacteria; phylum Gemmatimonadota; class Gemmatimonadetes; order Gemmatimonadales; family GWC2-71-9; genus AG41. The sequence continues at coordinate 3,253 of DASZCN010000004.1, forward strand.
AATGATCCCCGAGCGGCTCACGAGGCCCAGCGTCGGCTTGATGCCCACGATGCCGCAACAGGTGGACGGGGAGACGATCGAGCCATCGGTCTCGGTCCCGATCGCGACCGCACAGAGATTGGCGGAGACCGCCACGCCCGAGCCGGAGCTCGAGCCCGACGGCGTGCGATCGAGCGCGTAGGGATTGCGGCACTGGCCGCCCCGACCGCTCCAGCCGCTCGACGAGTGCGTGGAGCGGAAGTTCGCCCACTCCGAAAGATTCGCCTTGCCCAGGATCACGGCGCCCGCGGCCCGCAGCCGATCGACGATGAACGCGTCGCGCGGCGGCGATACGCCCACGAGCGCGAGCGACCCGGCGGTGCTCTGCATCCGATCCTTTGTGGCGACGTTGTCTTTCACGAGCACGGGAACGCCGTGCAGCGGCCCGCGCGGCCCCTTGGCCCTCCGTTCGGCATCGAGCGCCGTCGCCTGCCCGAGCGCATCGGGATTGGTCTCGAGGACCGCGTGCAACGCCGGGCCCCCCCCCTTGCGATCGAGCTCCTCGATGCGCTGGAGGTACGCCGTCGTGAGCGCCTTCGCTGTGTACTTGCCCGACGTCATCCCCGCCTGCAGCGCGCTGATGGTCACTTCCTCGAGGTCGAACGGGAGCGGCATCTCACTGACCCTCCGCGCCACGGCGGGGAACGCGGGCTTCGCCGCGGCCACCGCGCCGCTCACCGCGAGGTACTCGACAAAGCTGCGACGATCCATCGGCCGGTTGGACATGGGTGTCTCCTCAATGGAAATGACACGGGGCGGGAACGTGGATAAACTTGCTGCGACCTTCACGTGGCGGCCAGCGATGGCGGGAGGAGTTGGAGGACAGTCGGACACCGGCAGGCTGCGCCGCGTCGCGGTGAAACCCGCCCGCGATGCGTTCGTGAGCGAGGCCGCCATAGAGCGTCAATGGCGCGACCTGGGCTACACCGCCCGCCCGGATCTCGCCGCCGCCGAGCGGGAGTACGAGCACTTCCTGTCGCTGCTCATCAAGGCCGGGGTGGAGGCGATGTCCCTCCCACCGGATACGACCGTAGGGCTCGACTCGCTCTACGCGCGGGACGCGTCCATCGTCTCGGACCGGGGCGTCATTTTGTGCAACATGGGCAAGGCGCAGCGACGCACCGAGCCGGCCGTGCAGCAAGCGGTCTTCCGATCAGCCGGCATGCCGATCCACGGGCGCATCGCCGGGGCGGGCACGCTCGAAGGTGGTGACGTGTGTTGGATCGACGAGAAGACGCTCGTGGTCGGGCGGGGCTACCGCACCAACGATGCGGGAATCGAGCAGTTACGCGCGCTTGTGGCGGACTGCGTGGACGAAGTGATCGTGGTGCCCCTTCCCCACTGGCGCGGCCCCGACGACGTGTTCCACCTCATGTCGATCGCGAGTCCGATCGACACCGATCTCTGGCTGGTCCACGCACCCCTCTTGCCGGTGCCGTTCCGTGAGGCGCTACTCGCCCGTGGCATCGAGCTCGTCGAGGTGGCGGAGCCAGAGTTCGAGACCCTCGGGTGCAACGTGCTCGCGACCGCGCCGCGGGAGGCGGTGATGGTGGCCGGCAATCCCGAGACGCGGCGCCGGCTCGAGCGGGCCGGCGTGGCGGTGCAGGAATTCGCGGGGCGGGAGATCTGCCTCAAGGGGGGTGGCGGGCCTACCTGCCTCACTCGACCCCTGGTGCGGGACCCGATTTGACCTGTAACGAGGGTCGTCGTCGTATATTGGAACCCGAACCCCTGTCGGAGGCCCGTATGACGAGGACCATCCTGGCGGCTGCGGTGCTGATCGGCCTGGTCGCATGCACGAAACGCGCTGCCGAGCAGTCGAGGGCCAGCCGCACGCGTCACCCAGCGGCCACTCAGCCCAAGACCGGGACGACGGCCGCGCCGGCCCAGGCGCAGAAGAGGAAAGGGGCGGCCAAGCCTGACACCGGCCGTGCAAAGAACCCCCTGACGAACAACTGAGGAGCTAGGCCGAGAGCCGGCGCAGCTCCGCGTCGGCGCGCTCGCGCTCGGCGGATTCGCCGAGCGAGGCGTACAGCTCACGGGCACGCTCGAGGTAGGCGCGCGCCTCATCCCGCTGGCCGAGGCGGTTGCGGAACAGGCCGTACTCGAAGTACACCTGCGCCTCCGTTGCCACGGACCGGTCCAGCACCTTGGCGAGCTCGATGGCCTGCTCGAAGAAGACGAACCCCGTCTCGTCCTCCTGGGCGCCGCGCAACCGGCCCATCAGCACGTAGACCTGGGCCAGGCGCAGCATCAGATCGCCGCCGATGGCCACCTGCTCGGCGTGCCGCAACTCCGCCTCTGCTTCCACCAGGCGTCCGGCGTCGAGATCGAGCTCCGCCAGGTTCAGCCGGATCGACAGCTCGACGCCCGCTTCCCCCGGCTTCCGTTGCACCCAGGCCAGCGCCTCTCGGTACGCGGCCGACGCGGCGGCGTGGCGGCCGAGCTGGGCGTCCAGCCGGCCCTGCTCGTTGAGCACCCGCGCCATCTCGTCCGCGATGCCGGCGGGCTCGAGCCGCTCGCGGGCGCGGCGCTGGTACTCGCCAGCGGCCGCGAGATCTCCCTGGCGCCGCGCCACCACGCCGAGCTGGCACTCCAGTCGGCCCGCCCGCACCACGTCGCCGGCCGCCTCGGCCAGTCGCAGCCCGCGGCTGTACCACGCGTGCGCGCCCGACCACTGGCCTTGGGCGAGCGCCGCGTCGGCCAACCCTTCGCACGCGCCGGTCGCCCCCGCCTGATCGAACTCCGCTTCGGCGAGTGCCAGCGAGCGCTGGAAATGCCGCGCGCCATCCGCATACTGCCCGAGGGCCAGGGACACGTATCCGAGAGCGCGGAGTGCTACGACCTCCGGCCGGCGATCCTGCAAAGTCTCCGCGACCGTGAGCGCGCGGCCGTACCAGGCGCGCGCGTTCGCGAACCGACCCAGGCGCTCGTCCAGGCGACCGCCCCGGAGCAGCGCCGCCACCACGCCCGGGGGGTCCGCTGCCTGCTGGCACTCGAGGGCATCGACGTACTCGCGGTAGGAGGCCTGCAGATACGCCACGACCCGGTGAAACACCTGCGACATGTGGCGTCGCAGCTCCTCCGGCTGGACTCCGCGTTTCCCCAGTGTGAGGTACGGCCCGGAGCTCGACCAGAGGGAATGCGCGTCCGGCCGGGCGATGGACACCAGGAGAGCCCGCAACGGGTCGAGCGCTTCGAGCTCCGGCAAGAGCGCGAGCGCCTTCTCGACCCGCACCGGCGCGGGCCCGGTCACAGCCCGTACTCCTTCATCTTGCGAGTGAGTGTGTTGCGATGGATCCCCAGGATTTCCGCGGCTGCGCCGATCTGTCCCCCGGTTTGCGTCAGGACGCGGGCGATGTGCCGCGCCTCGACCTGCGCCAGCGTGAGCTGCCCGCCCTGGGGTCGGTCGGTGAGCGCGGCCGCCTCACCCCGGAGCTCGTCGGGGAGATGCTCGGCCCGGAGCGTGTCGTCGCCCGCCACGATCACCGCCCGCTCCATCACATTCCGCAGCTCGCGCACGTTCCCGACCCAGGCGTGGCCGCGCAGCAGGTCGAGCGCCCGGTCGGAGATGGCGTGGATGTTCTTCTTGTAGCGTTCCGCGAACACCCGCACGAAGTACGCCGTGAGCAGGAGGAGGTCCTCGCCGCGATCGGCGAGCTTGGGGAGACGGATCGTGATGACGGCCAGCCGGTAATACAGGTCCTCACGGAACCGCCCCTGGCTGATGGCTTCCTTGAGGTCGCGATTGGTGGCGGCGATGAGCCGGACGTCGATGGGGATCGTCTCCGTCCCACCGACGCGCTCGATCTCGCGCTCCTGCACCGCGCGCAGGATCTTCGCCTGCAGCGCGAGACTCATGTCGGCGATCTCATCCAGGAACAGCGTGCCGCGCGCCGCCTGCTCGAAGCGGCCGATCTTCCGCGTCACCGCGCCCGTGAAGGAGCCCTTTTCGTGTCCGAACAGTTCGCTCTCGAGCAGATTCTCGGGGATCGCCGCGCAGTTGACCGCCACGAAGCCCCCCCCTCCGCCCTTCGGCCCATGCATGTGGATTGCGCGGGCGACGACCTCCTTGCCGGTCCCGGACTCACCCTGGATGAGCACCGTGGCCGCGCTCCCGGCCACCCGGGCGAGCTGCTTGTACACGTCGAGCATGGCGGCGCTTTGTCCGACGAGCGCGTACTTGCCGACGACCTCGGGCTCGACGATCGGCAGCGGGATCGCGGTCTCGCTCGCGACCGCCCGCAGCCTCGCGAGGGCTTGCATGAGCTCGTCGCGCCGGAGCGGCAACGACAGCATGTCGACCACGCCGGATTGCTCCGCGCGAAGCACGAGGCCCATGGAGGGCGCTTGCGCGACCGCCAGGAGTCGCGGGCTTCCGGTGGCGGCGCGCAACGTGTCGACCCACCAGGAGAGATCGTCGTCGGCACGATCGCCCAGGACGGCGAGCACCACGTCCCAGCCCCCGGCCGAGAGCTGACGAACGGCGCGCGGGAGATCCGGGGCCGATTCGATCTGGAGGCGGCCGTCGTCCGCCCATTGCCGCAGGTTCTGAAGCAGACCAGCCGCACCAACGCCCTCACCCGGCACTACGAGGATCCGCAAGAGCGCCTCGTCCTCCTTGCGCGGTACCATCGATGTGGGGGAATGCTGCGTTCCAGTCGGGGAGCTCATCTGCCCGTCCGGCTATGGCCGCGGTACCGAGCCACGAGGACGAGCGCATCATCTGTGCCCTTGCGGTGCCGGGCGAGGATGTGATCGGCCTGCTGTTGCGGCGTCGCATCGGCCGGCAGTTCCTGGGCGAAACCCTCGCGAATTCCGTCCGTGGCGAAGACCAGGGTGTCCCCGGTCGCGAGGGGGAGTACCTCGGGGTGCAGGCGCGGCAGCTCGGAGCCGACGATGCCGCCGCGTGTGATCAGGGAACGTCGCGCACGCGTGGTCTCGCCGCCGCCATCGGCGCGCACGAGGATGCCTTCCACGTTGCCGACGCCGAGCCAGGTCAATGACGGGTCCGCCCGACGAATCAACGCGAGGCTCATCACGACGCCCCGCGTACCTTTGAGCGCCTCGTGACAGCGCTGGACCAGGGGAAGCGGTGCCTCGTGCGGCTGCGGTGCGAGGGCGGCCACCGCCAACCGCGCCGCCGTCGCGGCCTCCGCCCCGTGGCCCAGACCGTCCACTACCGCCACCAGCACACCGCCCGCGGTCGGCCGCACCAGGTGGAGGTCGCCCGACTCCGCCTCCCCCGGAAGCGCGACTGCCGCCACGCCCCAATCGAGGAGCGTGGCGACGTTGGGCGGCACTTCAGGCATTCATGTGCCGCCATTTCTTCATCGTCACCGTCGTGCCCGTCCCTACGCTCGAGGTCACGTCGAAGTCGTCCATGAGGCGGCGGGCGCCGGGCAGGCCCAGCCCGAGGCCGCCCGAGGTCGAATAGCCGTCCTCGAGCGCGCGCTGGACGTCGGGGATCCCGGGCCCCTGATCGCGGGCCACGATGATCACGCCCTGACGATCGCCGTTGGTCACGACGCTGAGCAGGACTTCGCCTCGTTTCGCGTAGTTCAGGATGTTGCGCGCGATTTCGGAGATGGCGGCCGCGATGACGGTCTGATCGCCGCTCGAAAACCCGGCCTGCGCCGCGAGCTCCCGTCCGCGCTGCCGGGCGGTCACGACGTCGACGTCGGCGGTGACCGGAATGCGCAGCTCGTCAGCCACGGTCGATCCGTCCCGACCCGCGCTCGATGCGGAGCTTCGCCTGCTGATCGAGGAAGAGCAGGCCTTCCTCGAGGTCGAGCGCCGTCGACACGCCCTTGAGCGTGAGACCGAGCTGCACCATGGCGAAGGCCACCTCGGGCTGGATACCGACGATCACGGTCTCCGAACCGCGGAGGCGGGCCATATGCGCGATGTCGCGCAGCGTCCGGACGGCGAAGGAGTCCATCACGTCCAGCGCCGTCACGTCCACGATGACGCCGCGGGCGCGGAATTTCCCCACGCGCTCGATCAAGGCCTCCCGCAGCTGCGAGAGGTCCGCGTCGGTGAGCGCCGACTGGATCGACGCGATCAGATAGTGGCCCTGCTTCAGGATCGGGACTTCCACGCGCGCTCCCTAGGACGGAGTGGAGTGACGGCTCACGACTGCCCCGGCTCTTCCAACGGGACCACCTTGTACCCCAGGAGCCGCTCCGCCTCCTCGATACCTCCCTGCAGGTCGCCTACCGTCGCCATCTCGCTCAGGTCCACGCCGATGGTCACGAGCGTCTGCGCGATCTCGGGCGAGAGACCGGTGACGATCACGGTCGCGCCCAAGAGGCGGGACGCTTCGACGGTCTGGACCAGGTGGTTCGCCACGTTCGAGTCCATCGCCGCCACACCGGTGATGTCGATCACGACGACCTTCGCGCGGTTGGTGCGAATCGCGCGCAGTAGCTGCTCGGTGAGCTGGCGCGCGCGCTGCGGATCGATGACGCCGATGATGGGCAGAATCAGCAGCCGCTCGCGCACCTGGAGCACCGGGGTGGACAGCTCCCGGATCGCTTCCTGTTGTTGGCGGATGATACGCTCGCGCTCCTGCACGAATCCGACCGCCACCGTGTTGGCGATGCGGTTCGCGGCGGGCTCGTAGGCGTCGAGAATCCGGTTGAGCTTGTCGAAATCTTCGTGGTACTTCCCGAATAGCGAGCGGGCCAGCACGTCGCGCAGGAGCAGAACGATCCCGACCACTTCGTGCGTCTCGACGCCTCGCGGGATGATGCGCTCGGACAGGTTGCGGGCGTAGGCCTGCAGCGCCTCGAACGTCCCGGTCTCCAGCGCCTCGACGTAGTTGTCGTACACCGAGGTCGCTTCGGCGAAGATTTCCTCCTCGGTCATGGCCGTGAGCAGCTGCGCCCGCGTGATGCGCCGCGCCCATTCCTCGCGCAGCTGCGTGCGGTTCTGCCGCAGGTGGGCCACCAGCTCCCGCAATAACGCGGCGGTGGACTCGGGTTGCGCGAGCGGGTCCGGCAGCGGCGACGGGTCCTTGCCTTTAGCGGCCATGAAGGAGGTCCTTGGCTGGTGAATGTGGCAGGTGAATGTTGCCGCCGCGCAACAGCAAGGCTAGTGCCATGCCGTAACGCGGGACGTGATGGCATAACTTCATCCGCTGCAATGAATTGTGAATCGTGACAGGGTCGGGATATTGCGTGGGTGCAACGGTTTGATGCGTCAGCCTGTCGCGCTGTGCACAAAAAAGGGGCGGGTGGCGGGCCGCCGATTCAACTCGGCCGCCCCGCCCCCGCTCCCTTCACTGCAGCCCGCCTCCCTGCTGCGAGCCTTACATCGTCACGGTGCTCGTCGCCGACCCGACGATGATCTCGCCGGTCGTCTGTAACGTACCGCCGACAATCTGGCCGGTGAGCGGATTCAGAATGCCGCCCACGAGGCTCTGCAGGTACACATGGATCATGTTCACCGTCAGGCCGGTGCTCGTCACACCGTCCCCCGTGGGGATCTGCTCGTTCAGAACCACGTAGCCCACGCCGGGCAAACTGACGTTGGTGTTCGGAGCCACGGGCTGATCGCCCGAGAGCGACCCCACGCCCGCTATCGCCAGGTTTGTGAACGTCGAGCCGTCGGCGTTGCTGGTCGCGCCGCCCCCGGCGACACTACTGATGACGTTCGCGACCACTTCATCTGCCGTGATCAGCCCGTTCAGGATGTTCACGGACGCAGCGGTCGCCGTGCTTTGCGCGCCCGACTCCGTGGTCCCGAGCTGGCCTGTGGTGATGCTTTTGAGGAAATTGGACGATAGGGCGCCCGCCACACTCTGCGTCGCCGCTGCCGCGTCTGCCTCGGCCCCGTCGGTGCCGGAAACGCCCGGCAGCACCGCCAGTGGCGACTGACCACTGTTCGCGACCGGCGTGCTGACGTACGTGCCGTACGCCTTGCCGGCTACCGTCTGGGCGACACCCGCGCCTGCGAACCCGGCCGTCAGTCCGACGACGAGCTCGAGGGCCGCGAGGCGGTGCACCCAATGCATGCTCTTGTCGTTCATCAGTCACTCCTTCCGTGATTACTCATGAGCTGGGATGTTGCCGCGTGTTCACGACCCGTGCTCGACGATGTTGCCGCCCGTCAGGAACGTCAGGCCCGTGTCCCCAAAATGCTCGCTCCGCCAGCGCATCGCGTCGGTTCGGCTGTTCTGCCGCTCGCCACGATCGCCGTCACAGCCCTCGAATTGCGTCAATTCGAAGGCATGTTGCGGGTTGACCCGCGCCGTCATGAAGTTTTCTGGCACACCCACCACGACACAGAAGCCCCCCGAGTTATCGGCGAACGTCGCAGCAAACACGGGCCGACCGTCGTAGGCATCCACGCCGTCGTGGATGGACACGTGCCACGCGATCTTCCCGGGGTGCCAGTTGACTTGTATCTCACCCTTGTTCACGACGCAGTTCCCGTTGGCATCCGAGCCCAGAAAGACGTTGAACCCGAAGGTCACTTTCCCGGTCATGAGGGGGGGCGGGTTCGGGGCTACGGGTTGGCCTCCCGATGTTTCATCCGCGAGATCATGGTTTCTTGGGGGGTCAATGCGCCCACCGCCCGTCCACTTCCCGGTGAGGCACGAGGGCGGCGGCCCGGCCCAAAATTCCGGCTTGGTCGTTGCCGACGTAAGCGGCCTCGAGTCCTGGCACGCCGTCGCCAGCAGCGCCGCGGCTGCCAGGCCCGGCACGAAACGCAGCATCAAATATTTCCGCATTGCTCCGCCTCCTCGCCCATGGTGTGAATGGTTCCGGCTGCGAAGCGACGAGTGGGCAAGACAAGTGCCACTTGAGGATCAGTGGAGAATCTCTTGTCGGACTGGGAGTTACGCGGAGTGTGTGGCCGGTCTGCAGCGTCGGGCTCGCATCACCTGCACCGGCAACGTCGTAGCAACGCCGCCGAAACGCGTGCGCCACACGACGGATTTTCCTCGTAGTACCGTTGCGACGGGGGGAAGCGCCGCGGGGAGCGGCGTGCGGTCCGCTCCCCGCTTGGCGCTACATCTTCCATGCAAACACCTCCTCGGTTACGCACGCTCTGGTATACGTCATCGCCATCGTGAGCCTCTGCGCTTAGCTCGCACCGAGTGGGACCGGGAGTGCCATCGCGCGTCGCGCCGCATGTGGGAGCGACGCCGCTGCGCTATCGACCTCGAACCGCGCATCGTCGCACACGACGGCGACGATCCGCTCAGCTGCCTGCCCATCCCAGCGCTCGATCACCGGCCGCGCGGGCGAGCGACGTCCCCCTCCGAGCGCGCGCTCCGCCGCCGCCAGCACGATGTCGCGCCGCGGGAGCACGAGCCGATTGGTCCCGTGCGTGCAGGTGATCGGCCGCTCGGTGCTGGACCGCACCGTGATGCACGGGACGCCGAGGAACGACGTCTCCTCCTGCAGCCCGCCCGAGTCCGTGATTACGAGCGCCGAGCCGGCCACGAGGCCGAGCATCTCCAGGTAGCCCAGCGGCTCGAGCAGCTCGAGTTTGCGGCCCCCCCCCCCGCCCCCGCCACCCCGGAGCTTCCTGAGCCCAGCGATGCTCTTCCGCGTGCGCGGGTGCACCGGGAAGAGTACCGGCAGCTTCCCGGCGAGTCGGCTCAGGGCGTCGAGCAGCTCGCGCAGGACGGCCGGATCGTCGACGTTGGACGGCCGGTGCAGCGTCACGACCGCGTACGGCCGATCGGCCACGCCGTGGCGTGCCGCCGGGTCGAGCGAGCGGGCCTGGGGCAATGCCCAACACAACGTGTCGATCATGACGTTGCCCACGAAGTGCATCCGCTCGGACGGTATCCCCTCCGCATCGAGATTTTCGGCAGCATCTCGCGACGGCAGGAAGAGCAGGTCGGACAGGCGATCGGTGACCACGCGGTTGATCTCTTCGGGCATGGTCCAGTCCCCGCTCCGCAGGCCGGCCTCCACGTGGCCCACGCGGACCTGCAGCTTCGCCGCGACCAGGGCGGCCGCGACCGTCGAGTTCACATCGCCGTAGACGAGCACAAGGTCGGGCCGGAGCTCGACGAGGAGCGGCTCGAGACGCTGCATCACGGCCGCGGTCTGCTGCGCGTGGGACCCCGACCCGACTCCCAAGTGATGGTCGGGTGCGGGGATCCACAGCTCTTCGAAGAAGGCGTCCGACATGCCCGGGTCGTAATGCTGGCCCGTGTGGACGATCACGTGCTCCACCCCCCGCTTCGCGAGCGCGCGATCGACGGGAGCGAGCTTCATGAAGTTCGGGCGAGCGCCCACCACCGAGAGGACTCGCATGGCCCTAGTGCCCGATGCGCGTGATTCCGTAAATGGCGATCGGGAGCGTCACGAGGATGCCGATGATCCGCACGGTGCGCTCCGTGTCGTTCTGTCTCGGCACGACGATGCGATCCCCCGCCCGCAAACCCAGCCCATCGATCGTCATCCCACGCGACACCGCGTCCTGAAACGCACTCCCCGTGAGGAGCCCCCGTCCATCCCGCTCGATGCGCGCGTCCTTGAATTGCGCGTCACGCGTGGGCCCGCCCGCCGCCATGAGCGCGTCCGACATCACGGCGCCGGTCGGCAGCGGATAAAACCCCGGGTGTTCGACCTCGCCGAGCACGCCCAGGCGCACGAGCACCTTGGCATGGACCATGGGGTTCTTCACGTAGCGCCCGATCTGTTGCCCGAGATACGTCTCCACGTCGGCGCGCCGCACCCCCGTGAGCGGGATCGCGCCGATCACCGGAAGCGTGAGCGCCGGTCCCGGTCCCACCGTGAAGGCGCGGGTAAACTGCGTGTCCCCTTCCACCTCCAGAAGGATCTGGTCTCCGGTCTCGAAATCGCTCTGGGGAGCGCCCGCCTTCGTCTGTGCGACGAGGGGAGAGAGCCCCGTGATCACCACCAACGCCAGAAGGCGCAACGCGAGCTTCCATTTCATTGCTTCACTCCACTGTGACGCTCTTCGCGAGATTACGTGGGCGATCCACGTCGCAGCCCCGCAGGGCGGCGATGTGATACGCCAGGAGCTGTAGCGGAATTACGGTCAGCACCGGCGACAGAAGGGGAGCGGCGGCCGGCACGGCGATCTGGTGATCGACGAGGCGGCTCAAGTCGTTCGGCCCTTCGCTCGTGACGGCAATGATGCGCCCGCCGCGGGCCTTCACCTCCTGCATGGCGGACACGACCTTCGTGTAGATCGAGTCCCGCGGCGCCAGGCAGACGACCGGCATGTTCTCGTCGATCAGGGCGATCGGCCCGTGCTTCATTTCCGCCGCGGGATATCCCTCGGCGTGGATGTAAGAGATTTCCTTGAGCTTGAGCGCGCCCTCGAGCGCCACGGGGAAGGTCAGCCCGCGGCCCAGGTACAGCGCGTTCGGGGCGTCCGCGTAAAGCGCCGCCAGGGCACGCACTTCCGGCTCGACGGCGAGCGTCCGCTCGACGAGCTCCGGGAGCGCGACCAGCTGCGCGACGAGTGCGCGCCCGTCCTCCATGGACAGGCCCCGCTGCCGGCCGAGGTACAGGCCGAGCAACAACAGCGCGACGACCTGCGCGGTGAACGCTTTGGTCGAGGCGACCCCGATCTCGGGCCCGGCGTGCAGATAGATCCCGCCTTCCGCTTCGCGGGCGATGGTCGAGCCCACGACGTTGACCAACCCGAGGATCCTCGAGCCAGTGGCCTTGGCGGCGCGGAGCGCCTCCAGCGTGTCGGCTGTCTCACCCGACTGCGAGATCGCGATGGTGACCGTTCCTGGCAGGCGGAGCTGGCGGCGGTAGCGATACTCGGACGCGTACTCCACGGACACCGGGATGCCGGAGAGCTCCTCGATCACATGGCGGCCCACGAGCCCCGCGTGCCATGAGGTCCCGCACGCGACGATCACGATCCGCCGGATGCGGCTGCATTCCATCGGCGTGAGGTTGAGGCCGTTCAAGCGCGCGGTCCCGTCGGCGGCAAGCAGGCGGCCGCGCAGCGTGCCCCGGACGGTGTCCGCCTGCTCGCAAATCTCCTTGAGCATGAAGTGGGGGTAGCCGCCGAGCGCGATCGCGTCGAGATCCCACTCGATGTCGTCCACCGCGCGGTCCTGCTCGCGCGCCTCGAGGTCGAGGACGCGATACCCCTCGGGCGTCACGACCGCGACGTCGCCGTCGTTGAGATAGACCACGGAGCGCGTGTGCCCCAGGACGGCGCTCGCGTCGGACGCAATCAAGAACTCCCCGTCACCCACCCCGAGCAGCACCGGGGACCCGCGCCGGGCAACCACGATCTTGCCCCGATCGGCCTCGGCGACCACCGCGAGCCCGTAGGTGCCTTCGACGTGATCCAGCGCCGCAATCACGCGCTCCTCGAGCGTCGCGCCCGGCGACTCCTCGATCAGGTGGACCAGCGTCTCGGTGTCGGTCTCGGTTTGGAATTCGTGTCCGTCCAGCTCGAGCCGATGCCGCAGCACATCAGCATTCTCGATGATGCCGTTGTGCACGAGCGCCAGCGTACCGGTGCAATCGAGGTGGGGATGGGCGTTGCGCTCGGTGGGCGCGCCGTGCGTGGCCCAGCGGGTGTGCCCGATGCCGCACGTCCCGGGCACGGGATCGCGCGCGAGCAGGTCGCGCAGGCCCGCGATGCGCCCCGCGAGCTTGCGTGTCTCGACGCCGGCGCCGTTGAGGACGGCGACGCCGGCGGAGTCGTAGCCGCGGTATTCGAGCCGGCTCAAGCCTTCCACCAGCACCGACACCGCGTCGCGGGGGCCGACATATCCTACGATTCCGCACATCGCCTAGACCCCCTTACGCTTGAGTTCGAGCAACGGGTCTCCCGTGATCGCCAGGCCGAACCGCGCCAGGTGGCCGTGGGTGTCGACTTTGCCGTCGGGCGGGGCGGCCGGAGCCGGCACCAGGCGCGCGCCACACCGGGCGCAGCGCGCCGCGCGAGCGTGTTGCCGGTTGCGCTGTCCCTCGTTCCCATTGGCACCTGGTGTCCGACATCGTTCGCAGTACATGGCGATCAGCCTCACTTCGCGACGGCTGTCCTGAAGAGCGGCGCCGCTCTGCACTTCAAGTTTGAGGCCCGGGCCGGTGCGCGAACCCCGGCGCTCGGTGATAACGGACCAGCGCCACAAGGGGTTAGCCCCGAGGCCTCGAGGCGGACACGCTCCAGTGGAACCCGTGGCTGCGTTGCGTACGCGCGTCAGCCCGCGGCGCCGCGGCCGCGCCCGGCCGCGGATCGTAGCGGATCGTGTAGCGAGCGAGCCGGGACGAGCGCTGTCTGACGACGGCCCCGGGTTTGCAGAATGAACGGCGACGGTCGCGACGACATTCGACTGACTGGAGTTATGACTGAGCGATATTCACCAAGTGGACCGATGGCCGGCCTCCCGCTAGTGCTCCTCGCCGCTGATGGCCAGGACGCGACGCGCTGGCTCAAGGGCCTGCTCGAGGGCGCCGGCTATGCTGTGCTCCAGGAGCGTACGGCGCATCACGCGCTGGAGCGCGCGCGGAATACCGACCCCGACGTCCTACTGGTAGACCAAGTCCTCCCGGACATGGCGGGCGTCGAGCTGTGCCGCGCATTGCGCGCCGATCCGCGCGTCTCGAGCAGCACGCCGATCCTTTTGTCGTTCCGCGATCCCGCCGCGCGAGCGGAGCGGCTGGCCGCGTTGCGCGCGGGCGCCTGGGAGTGCATCGCGCCGCCGCACGACGCGGACGAGATCCTGCTCAAGATCGGCGCCTACGTGCACGCCAAGCTCGATGCCGATCGCGCTCGTTCCGAAGGCTTGCTGGATTTCGCCACTAGGCTGTACAACCGGCAGGGGCTCGCGCGCCGCGCTCGTGAGCTCGGCGCGCAGGCGTACCGTGAGCACGGCGCGCTTGCCTGCGTGGTCATCGCGCTCGACGTGGATGCGCCGAGCCCCGGCACGGCGCCCCCCGCCGGGGGGAGCCTCGCGCGCAGCGTACAGGCCTTGACCTCCGCGGCCCGGCTCTCCGACGCGATTGGACGGCTGAGCGGCACCGAGTTCGCCGTGATTGCTCCCGGAACCGACGCGACCGGAGCGCGCCGGCTCGCGGAGCGCCTCGCCGCTTCGCTCGCCAGCGCCACGGCCGGAGAGCCACCGGACGGCCGACCGGCCCTCCGGGTGCGCTGCGGATACGAGGCCGTCTCGAACGTCGGGTACGCGCCCATCGAGCCAGTGGATCTGCTGGTGCGAGCCGCGGCGGCAGTCCGCACGGGACGGGCGGACTCGGACGCGTGGTTGCGACGCTTCGAAGAGGGCGGCAGTCCCCCGTCGCTCTAGACCGGGACGCGCGGGTCCCCGGCGTCCTCGTCCTCAGCCTCGTACCCCGGCAGATAATAGGAATAGGAGCGGTAGGCCGCGCCTGACGGCACATCGTTCAGGATCGCGCCAAGCGTGCGAACCGGCAGCCGCTGCAGCACCTCGAGCTTGGCGGCGGTCACATCGCGGTGGCTGTAGCCCGTGCGGAGGACCACCACGAGGGTTCCGGTCAACGTGCCCAGAATCAACGGATCGACCCCGGCAGCGAGCGGCGGACTGTCCACCAGCACCACGTCGTACCCGGAGCGCACTCCATTGACGAGCTCGCCCATGGCAGGCGATCCGAGCAGCTCCGGCGCATTGTACGCCCGGGTCCCACACCCGATCAGCGAGAGCGCCGGATAGGGCGTCGCCTGAATGATCCCGTCGAGCGGCGCCTCGCCGCGCAGGTAGTCGCTCAGTCCCGGGCGGCGGCGGCCGCCGAGCCGGCGGTGCAACACGCCGCGTCGGATGTCGCCATCGATCAACAGCGCGCGGTGGCCCCCATCCGCGAACGTGTGGGCCAGGTTGGCGGCGAGGAATGACTTCCCGTCGCCCGCCCCGGGACTCGTGACGGTGATCAGTAGCGGCGCTCGACCGCCGTGGGCGTAGACGAGACTCAAGCACACGCCGCGCAGGGCTTCCACCACTTCGTGCACATCCTCGGGCGTGCGGCCGCCTCGACCCCCTTGGCGCCCGCGTCCCCCGCGCGGCAGCGTGTGCAGGTGTGGGACCGCCCCGAGAATCGCCAAGCCGAGCTCGCGCGACACCTGATCTGGGTAGCGCACCTTCGGATCCACGCGATCGAGCAGGACTGCGCCGAACACGCCGAGCCCCAGGCTCGCAGCGAAGCCGAGCAGGATCACTCGAGGCGCGGTGTTGCGGACCGGGCGCTGCGGCACGACGGCGTGATCGAGAATGCGCACGTCGGGCACCGTGCTCGCTTCGGCGAGCCTCGCCTCCTCGTACCGGGACTGCAGCGTGGTGTAGAGGTTCTCGGCGAGCGTCACACCCCGGCGCAGGCGAGCCTCCTCGATGGCGCGGGCCGGGATCGCTCGGAGGCTCCGCGAGTCGGCGTCGATCCGGCGGGACAACTCGGCGTCTCGTGCCCCGAGCTCGCCCACCAGCGTCTTGGCCAGCGCGGGAATGGTCTGCCGCTCGAGCGTGGCGATCTGGCCGACGAGGCGCTGCACCGGCGGATACACGTCCGAGTATCGATACCTCAGGGCGCGTAGCTCCGCTTGTTTGGAGCCGAGCTCCTGCAGCGCCTGCACCAGCTCCGGGTTCTGCTGCACCGAGCCGACCACCGCCAGCGCCTCCGCCGGCAAACCCGAATCGCCCTGTTGCGCAATCACACGCTGCAATGCTTCCCGGTCGCGGCGCGCCTGATCCCGCTCGAGCTGCGTGTTGAAGAACGTCGAGAAGACGGGATCCTGCGCACCGCTCTGGGCGGTGGCGCCGGAAGCCGCGTTCACGGTGGACGGGGCGGCGGTGGGGGCCGGGCGGTCCTGGGGAAGCGTAATGGTTTGTATGCGGTAGCCCTCGAGCGCATTCTCGGCCTGTTGCAGGTTCTGGCGCGCCGACGCGAGCTGGTCGTCGAGAATCTTGGTCAGCTCGGCCAACTTTTGCCGCTTCATATCGGCGGCGACCGTGACATAGCGCTCCGAGATCGCGTTCACGACGGCCGCGATGCCCTCGGGCTGGTCCCCCTGCAGCTCCATGCGCAGGAAGTTCCCGTTCAGGTCCATGCGCACGTCGAGCGCGTCGGCCAGATGGCGTGCCGCGTCGCGCAACTGGGCCAGGGAGAACTCGATGGTCCGGCCAGCGGCGATGGTCCCAGCCGAAGGCGCCCAGAGTAACCCGAGCCGCACGCCGATGGAATCCCCCAACGTGCCGCGCTGCAGCTCGATCCCGTCGTCCGTGGCGAGCGTGTAACCCTTGCCGGTACCGTCGATCGTGAGCCGGTAGGCACCGGGCCGGTACTGCTCCGCCACGTGGAACCCGGTCAGGGCCGTGGCATCGTCGGGTGACTTGAGCGCGAGGAACATGCGCTGCTCACGTACCACATGGTCCAGCACGACATACGACTTGAGCAGATCCACCCAGGCCTCGGGCTCGAGCAGCTGCCCGGGACGGATCGGCCCGCGATCGGGGCCGTTGCGTTGATCGGGCTCATCGATCCAGATCGTCGCCTGCGCGACGTAGGCCGCTTTGACGAACCGCGTCGCCACGACGCCCAAAGCCGTACCCACCACCGTCACCGCGACGATCAGCCACTTGAAGCGCAGCACGGCGGCGAGAACGCGGCGCCAGTCGAGGCCCCCCGCCCCCCCCTCCGGCTCGCCTCCTCCCCCGCCGAGCGCGGGCCCAAGGGGCGACTGGGGCATGGGAATGACGCCGTGCACACCAGGCTGTGGCCCCGGCGTGGAGACGGGCGAGTGGGCGGACAAATGACCGATGCTCATAGGGCGCGTACCTCCAATGGCGCGCGGCGTCGTGCCGAGATGCTACAGCTCGTGGGGGAGCGTGAGGCAAGTCCGATACCGTGCGACGCCAGCGCAGCACTCGCGGCCATGCCGCAATTCAGTGCAACCGAACGGGGCGACGGATGCACCTTGGTGCGAGCGGCCGGTGGAAACGGCAACCGCGTGACCGGGCGTTCGTGCCCATTTCATGCGGGAAAAACGGGCGCGCTGCGGGGTCGCGACAGTGTGGCCCGAAGTCTGCGTAAGGGGGGGCAACCGACTTCGAGGACGACTCCGATGGCCATGCCGATTTCCAACGAGGGCGTCTCCCAACCGAGCGATGGGCGTGAGCCCGCTGCGCTGCTGGCGATCGGGCCGGAAGCGAAGGCTCGGGTTCGGATACTCGTCATCGACGACGAGCACACGCTGCGCGAGAGCTGCGCGGCCGTGCTCCGCCACGAGGGCTACGACGTCACGATCGCGAGCCGCGGCCAGGAGGCCTTGGAGCTCCTCAAGCGACGGGCGTTCGATGTCGTACTCACCGACATGTTCATGTCGCAGGTCGACGGGCTGACCCTGCTGCGCACGGCGCTCGGGACGAACCACGACACGATCGTTATCGTGATGACCGGCAACCCCAGCGTCGAATCGAGCGTCGAAGCGTTGCGTCAGGGTGCGTTCGACTACCTCCCGAAGCCATTCTCGGCCTCGCACCTCCAGATCCTGATCGGGCGAGCCGTGCATACGTTGCTTGTGGCGCGGGAAACGCGCGAGCAGCAGGACACGCAAGGTCGGGGGCAGACGGCCGCGGACAAGATCACCATGCTCGGGACCGCGCCGGCGTTTCGCCGGGCGATCGAGCTCGCCCGCAAGGTGGCGCCGACCGACGCGTCGGTGTTCATCACCGGCGAGAGTGGCAGCGGCAAGGAGATGATCGCCCAGTTCATTCATCTCCACAGCCGTCGCTCGAGCCGCCCCTTCATCGCGGTGAACTGTGCAGCGCTGCCGGAAGGCCTCCTCGAGTCCGAGATGTTCGGCCACCGGAAGGGTGCGTTTACCGGAGCGGTACGGGACAAACCCGGCCTGCTCGAGGCGGCCCACGGCGGGACCCTGTTCCTGGACGAGCTCGCCGAAATGCCGAAGTCGATCCAGGCCAAGCTCCTGCGAGTGATCCAGGACGGCGTGGTGCGGCGTGTGGGGAGCGAGACCACCGATGCCGTGGTCAACGTCCGCTTCATCGCAGCGACCAACGGCGATCCCGAGGCGGCCGTCAAGACCGGGGAGATGCGGGAGGATCTGTACTACCGCCTCCGCGTCGTACCGATCCACGTGCCGCCGCTGCGCGAGCGGCCGGAGGACATCCCCCTGCTCGCCGACTATTTCCTGTCGACGTACTGGGTACGGCACCGCCGCAAGGGCGCGCCGTTCCCGCGGCTCACCGACACGGCGCTCCGGACCCTGTGCGGGTACCCGTGGCGCGGCAACGTGCGCGAGCTGCAGAACGTCATCGAGCACGTCGCGGTGGTCGTGGAGCCGGGCGCCGAGATCCGGCCCGAAGACCTGCACTTGACCGGTGATCCCGTCCCAGCCGACACCGGGTCCAACCCGGCGTCCCTGATCTCGGCGATGCTGGAAGAGAGCTACCACGCAGCCCGCGATCGGGTCATCGCCCAATTCGAGCGGCAATATCTCACGTGGCTCGTCAATCGGGCGAGCGGCAACATGTCGAAAGCGGCCCGCATCGCGGGCGTCGACCGCACGACGCTGTATCGCCTGATGGAGCGCCACGGCTTGCAGCGGAGCCCCACCGCCGGGTGGGTGGTGGAGCGGGAGCCGGCGGCGCCGGTGGAGGCGATGGCCGGATCCGTGATGGATGGCGATTCGGACGACACTCCGGTCGAGGCCGGGTTCGGCCAGCCGGCCGGAGGGGGGGAGGCCGCGTGACGACCAGCACTGCTGAACGGCTCGACTGGCCCGTTGTCTCCATCGCGCGGGCGAGGCCCGTCCTCGCCCCCGCCCCGGCCCCCGAGCCGGAGCCGTCCGAGCTCGGCGCATGCCTCGCGGGCCCGAACGGCCTGGAGCTCGTGGTCGAGCTGGCCCATGACCTGCGCTCGCCCCTGACGTCGATCCTGTTCCTCGCCGAGGCATTGCAGCAGGGGCAGGGGGGGCCGGTGACCCCGGAGCAAGACCGGCAGCTCGGGCTCATCTACAGCGCGGCGTTCAGCCTGTGCGCCACCGCGAGCGACGTGCTCGAGCTGGCACGCGGCTCGAACCGCCTGGTCGATCGTGCCCCCGCCCCGTTCTCCGTGGCCGAGACGTTCGCCTCGGTTCGCAGCATGGTGCTGCCGATCGCCGAAGAGAAGGGTCTTGCCGTACGCCTGGTGCACCCCGTGCCCGAGCGGCGCGTGGGGCACGCGCGGGCGGTGTCACGCACGCTGCTCAACCTCGCCACCAACGCCGTGAAGTTCACCGATAAGGGCTTCGTCGAGCTCACGGCGCGCCCGATCGGTGCCAACCGCCTGGAGTTCTCGGTGCGCGACACCGGCCCCGGGTTCGACCCGGCGCTGTTCGCGGCGCTGTACCAGCCGGTGCGGCCCCCGTCCGCCAACGGGAACGGGCGCCATCACTTCTCCGGCTCGGGGCTGGGCTTGGCCATCTGTTCCAAGCTGGTCCGCGCCATGGGCTCGGAGCTTCGCGTGGAGAGTCGGCCCAACGGGGGCAGCCGGTTCTTTTTCGAGATCGAGTGCCCGCCGGAGCGCATCGGTTAATGAGCCCGCGCATGACCTTGCCTCGCGGCGTGGCGGTGCATCAACAGGCGACGCCGGTTCGCTATGTCGCGACCGCTCCGCATGCCGAAGTGGCACGGGCCGCTTCTACTGAGGCGACGCAGGCGGCGGCAGTTCACACGGCCGAACGCGGTCGCGCACGGACCTTGCCACGGATCCGGGCCATGGCACAACCAATCACGTCATTCATCGAGGCCCGCCACACCCGACCGCAGCTGTCGTTGCTGCGCGTCGCGCCCTTCCGTCCCCGGGACCGGGAACGCCAGGGCCGGCGCCTGCTCAACTTCGCCGTCGCCGCCGTGGGGCTCGTGCTCGCGTTCCCGTTCCTGCTGGTGATCGCGGCGCTGATCAAGCTGACCTCTCGCGGGCCGGTCCTGTTCACCCAGACGCGCGTCGGTCTGGACCGCCGCTCGCTCTCCAACGCGGGCGGGAACACGCGCCGCCACACCGATCAGGGCGGGGAACCGTTCACGATGTACAAGTTCCGCACGATGCGGCCGGCCCGGCCCGACGACCAGCAAACGTGGGCCAACCCGGACGATGCGCGGGTGACGCCCGTCGGCCGGGTGCTCCGCAAGTTCCGGCTCGATGAGCTCCCACAGCTGTTCAACGTCCTCAGGGGCGACATGAACATCGTGGGCCCGCGGCCGGAGCAGCCCACCATCTTCGTGTACCTGCGCGAGCAGATCGAGGGCTACCAGCGACGCCAGCGGGTCCGGCCGGGCATCACCGGCTGGGCACAGATCAATCAGGGGTACGACACATCGGTGGACGACGTGCGCCGCAAAGTGAGCTACGACCTCGAGTACATCCGGCGCCAGTCGACACTCGAGGACTTGAGTATCATGCTTCGCACCGTGCCGGTGATGGTCCTGCGGCGCGGTGGGTGGTAACGCTCCCCCTTTTCTAGCCGGCCCTCGCCTCGCCCCGGTCGCCCCGACGCGTCGGCTCCCACACCGCGGTCCGATCGCCGCGGAGCGCGAGCACCCAGGCGTGAAGCGCGGCGATCGTTCCCGAGACGAGATAGGCCGGTAGGGCCACGAGCCGCGGGAGCGGGCGGCCGTCGGGCCATGTCCAGCCCACGAGGGCGATGAGCGCGACGCTGCCGATCGCGACGAGCGTCGCCGCGGGCCACGCTGACTCGCCGCCGATCGCGAGTGCCACCAGGGCGGCCACTGCGCCAGCCAGCGACCAGGGCACGAGCCAGCGGCACAACTTGTGGCTGGCGAGACTCCACGCGAACCCACCGTAACGCGCCGGATTGAGCAGCGCCCTCATGTACCACAGCGTGCGCAGGCCGCGCGCCATCGTCCGGACCTTGCGCCGATACTCCTGGCGCAGTGACGCACTCCTCGGGATGTAGCATACCGCTTCCGGTACGGACACCGCGCGGAGCCCCTGGCGGCGTGCGATCAGCGCGGCGGCAAAGTCACGACTCAGGTTCTCCGGCACGGCCTCCCGGTGCAGCGCCGCCCGAATCGCGTACAAGCATCCCGACGCGCCGACGATGCCGCCGACCCGCGTTTCGAGATCCCGCACCCACATCTCGTAGCCAACGTAGGTCCGCTCCCCTCGATTGGCGGCTCCGTCCAGGCGGTCCACGCTGACGTCGCGCCCGGAGGCGACGCCGACCGACCGGTCCGCGAGCGCCGCGACCAGCGCCCTCAGCGCCTGCGGATGGATCCGGACGGACGCGTCCGTATTGATGACGATATCGCCTACAAGCCGTGCTCTCGCGGCATTCTCGGCGGCCGTCTTGCCGCCGCGATGCGGCAGCCGTAGCAGCTCGACGCCCCGGCTCGCCCACCGAGCCACGATCTCGTCCGTACCGTCCGTCGACGCGTCCGACACCACGACGATCTGACGTCGATCCGCGGGATAGTCGAGGCCCAAGACGCACTCGAGCGTATCGGCGATCACCGCGGCCTCGTTGTACACCGGAATGGTGATGCTCACGAACGGGAGGTCCCGCTCGGGCCCCGCGCGACCGGCCGGCCGGGCGGTGGGCCGCGCGAGGCTCAGGAGCTTGAGCAGGGCGGGATATCCGAGATACGAATAGAGCGGCAACGCCAGCGCACCGGCGAGGGCCGCATACTCGGTCACGGCCGCGTCCGTCACGCCGGTACGAGGGCGTGCCCGGCGCCCGACGCGACGTGACGATAGATCCGCTCGTAGCGCTCCGCCCAGGGCTCAGGTGCGAACTCCCGGCGCAACCGCTCGCCCGCTCGAGCTGCCCGCGCCTCCGCGACCGCCGGCGCCCGGTACGCGGCACGGATGGCGGCCGCGAGCGCCGGGGGATGCTCCGTCGGCACCAGGACGGCCTCGTCCGCCGAGACCGTCTCCGGCACGCCGCCGACGCTCGTCGCGATCACCGGCACTCCGGCGGCCATCGCCTCGAGCAGCACGATCGGACTCCCTTCGGTGCGTGAGCTCAGCACGAACAGATCGAACGCCGCGAAGAGAGTGGCGGCGTCGCGGACGGCGCCGTGCCACCGCACTCTGCCGTTCGCCCGAGACCGACGCGCGCGCTCCTCGAGCCGCCGCCGCGCCACCCCGTCCCCAATGAACGACGCCGTGAGCGGCAGGTCGGCGACGTGATCGAGCGCATCGAGCAGCACGTCGGGTCCTTTTTCCTCGCTCAAGCGGCCGACCCATCCGATCACGAACGTGTCGAGCGGGAGCCCGAGCGTGCGCCGCGCGTCGTCGCGGCTCCGGGCCGGCACGATGGGAGTCCAGGCATTGGGCACGACGTGGATGCGCTCCGCCGGCACACCGCTCCGCACCAGCCGCAGCTGCAACGGCCGCGAGACCACCACCACCGCATCGAACCGGCGGAAGGCGCGGGTTTGCGCCCACTCGTACACGTGGTTCTTCCAACCGCCGCCGGTGAAGCCGTGCACGGTCGTCACCGTGGGAATGCCGGCACTGCGGGCGACGCCTGCGTCGAGGACGTCGGGGCGATAGCCGTGCGAGTGGAGTACCGCCGGTTTGAGGCGAGCGCAAAGATCGGCGACGGCGCGACGCTCGCGGCGGTACCCTCGGTCCCCGGGCGCGAGTGGGTGCGTCACTACGCCCGCTTGCCTCAGCGGAGCGAGAAACGCGTCGTCTGCTCGTGGTCCAGTGAATACAACGGCGACGTGGACGTCATGGCCGGCAGCGTGCTGCTCCCGTGCGAGCCCCTGCACCACCCGCTCAATACCGCCCACGTCGGCGGGCGCCACGACATGCAGGATCACCATGGTGGGGAGACGGCGCTCATGCACCTCCGGTGTCTGGTCCTTCGAGCACCACTACCGCGGCCGCGACGCCCGAGTCGTGCGTGAGGCTGACGTGCGCGCTCCGCACCCCACGGCTGCGGGCGCGCTCCGCTATCACGCCGGTGAACCGCAGCTCCGGTGGGCCGCCATTCCTGCGGGTCACTTCGACCTCGTTCAGCGAGGCGCGCTCGAGCAGCCCGGCACCGAGCGCCTTGAAGCACGCCTCCTTGGCCGCGAACCGGGCCGCGAGGGCTTCGATCCGGTCGCGCCGATGGGCGCACTCGGCCAGCTCGTTCTCCGTGAACACCCGTCCCTCGAACCCTGCCCCGTTGGCGACGAGGGCGCGGGCGACGCGCTCCGTCTGCACGAGATCGACACCGACGCCCAGGACCATGTGGCCGCCGTCAGGCCAGCACCCCGGTCGTGCCGACCGGTGCAACGCCCGCCCCGCGACGCTCGTCCCGCAACAGCGCATCGACGAAGAACTTCGTGGCCCAGTTCAGGACTTGATACGATCCGTACTCGGCGCCGACCGGGAATGATCCCTTGATCCCGCCACGAACCCCGGCGTCTTCGCTCGTGCGATTCTGAGTCGACTTGACGAAGCGCAGCACCGGTGCCACCGGCTCGAGCCACGCGCGGTCGTTCGTGATCGCAAAGAGACGCAGCCAGATGTTCGCCATCTGGACCTGACCCGTCAGGCAGCTCCAGGACGCCGCGCCACGCCATTCCGCCGCGAAGCGCCCCGGCAACCGGCCCTCCGGGCCGACCGCCAGCGCAATCCGCTCGGCGGCACACGCGGCCGCCGCCACGAGCCGCTCGTCCTCGAGCACCCGACCGCCCTCGAGCAGACCGCGAATCGTGTACGCGATGGTATGCAACAGCGGGCGCTCGGGATCGGTGAGACAGCAGTCAGGAAACCAGCCGTCGTCGTGTTGGCGTCGCGCCACTGCCCGCAGCGCCCGCGCCGCCGCGGCCCGGAACTCCGGGGCACCGAGCCGCGCCCCGGCCTCCGCCAACGCCCACGCCACGCGCGCGTTGTACAGGGTCGTCCGCGGGTTGGCGAACCGCGAGTTCCCGCGCCGCCACATGCCGTCCTCGTCCAGCGTCGCGAGCAGAAAACACCCGGCGCGGCGCGCCCCCCCGGCGAAGATTCCCGAGCCGCTCTCCGCGAACGCAGCGAGCCAGCCGAGCAGCACCTGGCCCGTATTGAACACGGCCGGCGACGTCTGCTGCCCCATCACACCGCCGCGCACCGCTCCGGACGGGAGCTGGATCTCGAGCTCCCACCGGGCCGCGCGTTCCGCCCGCTCGGCCAGCTCCGGGCGTTGTAGGTGCCGCGCCGCTTCGTACAAGGTCGGGATGATGTAGCCCGTCGTCTCGGGATACGCGGGCTGCCACCCCTTCGACTTGAAGTAGGGATTCCACGCGAGGCTGTAGCCCCGCGCGATGCCGCCGCTGTCGGTAACATCCTGCGCCCGCGACAGCCAGTCTACCGCCGCCGTGAGATGGGGACGGTGATCCTGATCCACCGGGTAGCCTCTGCGCTCCTGCAAGGCTTCTTCGAGCGCCCCCGGGTTCAAGACCGGATGCGATCGCACCCAGCTCAGGCTGCGCTGCACCGCGCGCGCGACGCGCGGGGAGGGACGCGGAATGGAGAGGGTACGGCCGAGTGAGGGCATACGCTCAGCGGTGAAGGCGCCGCGCGAGACGACCGACGAAGCGGTGCGCCCGCGCGTGTCCCTCGGACAGGGTCCAGCCCAGGCTCCGGCACGAAACCACCTCCGGCCCGAAGCCGGTCTTGAAGCGATACAGCCCGTGCGCCAGATCGCCAGGCTGCGATGCCGACGCGGACGTACCGCCCAGGTTGTAGTGCGTGAACCCATGAGTCCGGAGTGCGCACATGATGCGCCAGTGCATCCACTGTGCGGCGTTGCACTCATACCCCGCCGTCGTGGAGCCGCCGATCAGATAGAACGCCCGGCGATTGGCCCACCCAATGAGCGCGGCCGCCAAGGGCTCCTCACCGTGCCACGCCGAGAAGGTCGTGACTCCCCAGGGGGCGCCTCCCCCTCCCGGCGGGCTCGACCGCACGTTGGGGTGCGCGGCGGCAAAGGGATCGCCCCTCCCGGCCGCGCGCGCCGACGCCTCCCGCTGCACGGCGGACAGCAAGGTTTTCGCGTCCTCGCCCTCCAGCTCCCGCAAGACCCAGCCGTCGCGATCGCCGCGCTGCGCGTGGCGGCGATGATGGTTCGAAAAGCGGCTCGCGAGATCTTGGTCGGACGGCCCGAGTCGCACCACATACTCGAGCCGGTCGCTCGCGTTCGTCGCATTCGACGGCTCGGGGCACCAGCACGCGTCGAACGAATCGACTCGTAGCTCGGCGGCGCCGATGGCGCGCAGGGCCTCGACGAGCGCCAGGAGCGCATCCCCCCGCCGGGCGGGATCGACCACCGCCGGCATGGTCGGGAAGTAGAAGTGGCGGGGTCGAAAGGCGAGCCGGCAGCGCAAGGCGACCCCCGCGGCCACACCCACGGTTTGATCTCCCTCGTGGAGCGCCGCGAACACTGCCGCGCCAGTCGGCGCGCCCGCCGCAAGACCGGCCGGCGAGTGGAAGACGCCGCCACCGGATCGCTCCAGCAGCGTCCACCAACTCGCGGGACAGTCAGAAGCGATCTCCCAGTGTGAAGAGCGCCGCGACGCGCTTGTCTTGCGCGACGGGACGCTGACCGGGCGGGTGAGCGGAGCGAGGCTCGCCATCGGACAATGATAGGACAAGTTCTGTGCCGCGAAGTGCCGTCGCGTAGCGAGCGGCGCCCCGTGTGGCGGCGGCGCAACATGCGTGGAGAACGCACCGCCCTGCGGCGTGGCCTTCCTCTTGCCTCTCGCACTCACGACATGGCCGAAGCCGACCGAAACCTCGATCGCGCGCTGCTCACCGGGCTGGCGTGGACCGGAGGGATCAAGTGGCTCGCCCAGCTCGTGAGCTGGGCTGCGACCCTGGTGGTCGCCCGCCTCATCACTCCCACTGACTACGGCCTGTTCGCCATGGCGATGGTGTACGCGGGATTCATCCAGCTGGTGAACGAGCTGGGCCTGAGCCTCGCCATCGTCCAGTATCGCGACCTCACCCGCTCACAGATCGCTCAGCTCGGCGGGCTGGCGCTGCTCGCCGGCGTGATCCTGTTCGGCCTGTCCGTCGGCATCTCGGGTGCAATCGCGACCTTCTTCGAGCAGCCCGTGGTCCGGTGGATCGTCGTCGCGCTCAGCCTCACGTTCGTGATGCGCGCGGTGCAGGTGGTGCCGCG
>DASZCN010000005.1:0-2121 GCA_035943095.1 Gemmatimonadales bacterium
GACCAGTGCGTGAACCCCGCGGCGGTGAATGCCCAGCTGCCCGTGTGCGCGAGCCGCTGCGCTTCCGCAAGGTAGAACGCCTCGAGCGAACCGGTCGTCGCGGGATCAACCATGAGCGTCAGATATACGGCGCGCCAACCACTTGGCAATTGCCAATCGGTCGGCGGCGCCCGAGAGACCAAGTCTCGGCCGTTGAAGCATATAGCCCTGGCCCGGCGCTTGCTTGGCGAGTCACGGCAAATCCCTTCTTTGGAGAGCCTCATGCTGCAACGCATGATCCGCGGTAGCGCGATGGCGGTGCTCGCCGCGATGACCCCGGTAACGCTGCCGGCGCAGGGGGGTGTTCCGGCCGCCGACTGGCTCACGTACAACCGAACGCTCGCTGGGGATCGTTTCTCCCCGCTGACCGAGATCACGCGCGCCAATGTGGGACAGTTGCGAGAAGTCTGTCGCTACGCGCTGCCCGAGGTGACATCGCTCCAGACCGGGCCGATCGTGATCGCCGGCGTCCTGTACTTCACCACCGACACGATCTCCTACGCCGTGGATGCGGCCAGCTGCGCCGAGCGGTGGAAGTACGTACGACACAGCGACACGCCGCACCCGCTCGCCGTGCATCGCGGGTTTGCTTACCTCGGCGGGCGGCTGTTCCGCGGGACGTCCGACGGGCGCGTGTTTGCGCTCAACGCGAGCGACGGCCGCCTGCTCTGGGATCACGTCATCGCCGACAAGACACCCGGCGTGTTGATGTCCATGGCGCCGATCGCGTGGCACGGGCTGGTCTACATCGGCACCGCGGGGGGAGACAACGTCGGCGTCACAGGCCATGTGTACGCGCTGGATCCGGCCGATGGGCATGTGGTGTGGCGGTTCGACGTCGTCCCCGATACAGGAGTGGGGCGGACGACGTGGACCAACCCACGGCTGCCGAAATCGGGCGGCGGCTTCTGGACGTCGTTCACCCTCGAGGAGCGCCGCGGGGTGCTTTTCGTGCCCGCGGGCAACCCGGCGCCCGACTTCGATATCGAGCTGCGCAGCGGCGACAATCTCTATAGCAACTCCGTCATCGCGCTCGACGCCCGCACCGGCCGGATGCTCGGCTACAACCAGCTCGTGAAGCACGACAATCACGACTGGGACGTCGACAGTCCGCCCATCGTGGTCACGACGCGCGGCGGCCGAGCGATCGTCGCGTCGGCCAACAAAAACGGCCTCTTGTCGGTGCTGGACCGCTCGCGCGTCGCCGACCTCCCCGTCTTGTGGGACCGGCCAACCACCACGCGCGAAAACGTGGACGCGCCGCTGTCGCGCGACACTGTGGTGCGATTCTGTCCTGGATTCAATGGCGGTGTGGAGTGGAACGGCGCGGCGTACAGCCGGCAGACGAACCTGCTCTACGTCGGCGCGGTCGACTGGTGCTCGCGCGTGCAGCTCAAGCGAGACACCACTGAGGTGCCTCCTCAGGGGACGATCTGGTTCGGCAACGAGGGACCGGTATCGGCCGCCATGTACGACCCGGCCGAGCAGGCACGCGGATGGCTCACGGCGTTCGACGCGGAGTCGGGAACCGTGCGGTGGAAGTATCAGGCGTCGCGCCCGATCCTCGCGGCGGTGACGCCGACCGCCGGCGGGGTCCTGTTCACGGCGGACCTCGGCGGCCGGGTGTACGCCTTCGACGCGGCCACGGGCAAAGTCCTCTGGCAGCTCGACACCGGCCAATCCACCGGCGGTGGCATCGTGACCTACCGGGCCGGGGGCCGTCAGTTGGTGGCGATGGCGTCGGGCATGAAGTCGCCCATCTGGCCGGGCGGCGCGAACGTGAGCCGGATCCTTGTGTACGGCCTACCTCGGAGATAGAGTAGCGCCTCGGCCGCTCGGCGGTACAATCATGATCGTCTTCGTCTTGGGCGAGGCCCGTCATCGTCAGATCGCTCCTCAGTCAGCGACACCCCCAATTCAGGGAGTAAGGCTGTGTTCGACAGCTATCGCAACAAATACGAAAACGTGAGGATGAAGCGAGAAGACGGAATCCTCGAGGTCGCCTTGCATTCAGGAGGCGGACCGCTGGTCTTCAATGGCTACGTGCATGAAGCCCTGGTGGGGGCCTTCCGTGACATCGGC
>DASZCN010000006.1:0-41174 GCA_035943095.1 Gemmatimonadales bacterium
GCGGCGTACAGCGCCACGCGTCTCATCGTGGCGCCCCCCCTCCCCCCCGCCCCCCCGACTTCGCTGCGTCGGGCCAGCCGCAGTATCGCGATCGCCACCACCATGAGAAACGGGAGCAGGAATACGGCGATGGCCGCGCCTTGCCCGAGGTCGGAGCCCTGGATGCCGCGCTGGAACGCGAGTGTAGGCAGTACGTGCGTCGTGTTCGCCGGCCCGCCGCCCGTGAGGATGTACACGACACCCAGGTCGGTCGCGGTGTAGACCACGCCGAACAACACCGCGACGGCGACGACCGGCAGGAGCAGCGGCAGCTCGACTTGGAACAGACGCCGCCAGAACCCGGCGCCGTCGACAATCGCGGCCTCGACGATCTCCTGCGGGATCGAGGCCAGCCCCGCGAGCATGATGACGGTCGCGAACGGGAAGATGCGCCACGCCTGCACGATGATGATGGCGAAGAGCGCGAGCGCGGGATCGCCGAGCCAGTACAACCACCCGTGGAGCAGGCCGGCGGCCTTGAGTGTCCAGTTGATGACGCTGAACGTGGAATCGAAGATCCACGTCCAGGCGATCGCCGCGAGCGAGACGGGCACGGCCCACGGCAGGAGCAGGACGAACCGCGCGAAGCGTTTGCCCCGGAAGCTCGCTCGGAATACCTGTGCCGCGCCCGTGGCGAGAATGACCACGAGCACCTGCGAGCCGATTGTGACCACGGCGCTGTTCCGGAGGGCCCGGAGGAAGATCGGGTCTCCGAGGATCGCGGCGTAATTGCGCAGGCCGGCCCACCCGAACGTGAGACTCCCGGCTGTCGCGTTGCTGAAACTGAGCACGATGGCGAGCACAAACGGCACGCCCACGAGGAGGACGATGTACGCCACGGCGGGCGCGAGCAGCACGACACCCAGGAAGTCCGCACGGTCCGCGAGGGTCTGGCGAGGCGTCATACCGTGCGCCTCAAGCCCGTCTCGGCATCGAAGTAGCGCAGCGTTCGGCGCGGCACCGCAAACGCGTGCGTCTCGCCCTCCGGGATGGCCAGCGCGATCGTGGCGGGCAGCTTCGCGATGATCGTGGCGTCGGTGGCTCCGCTCTCGGCCACCGAGCCGTACACGTAGCGATCGGAGCCCAGGTACTCCACGCGGCGCACCGAGAAGTTGAACGACCGCGTGTCTTCGCCCGGTCCGAACACACCGCGTGGGAGAAAATGCTCGGGGCGAAACCCCACCAGTGTACGGGGTGGCAGAGCTGGGTCGCGCAGATCGAGCAAATTCATGGGCGGCTGGCCGACGAACGTCGCGACAAACGTGTCCACGGGATCCTCGTACACCTCCTGGGGCGTCCCGAGCTGGCGAACCTTCCCGCGCTCCATCACCGCGATCCGATCGCCCAGCCCCATCGCCTCCACCTGATCGTGGGTGACGTACACAGTGGTGGTCCGGATCTGTCGTTGGAACCGCTTCAGGTCGTCGCGGGCCGTGTTGCGCAGCTTGGCGTCGAGGTTGGCCAGGGGCTCGTCGAGCAGGAAGACCTTGGGATCTCGGACGAGGGCGCGGCACAGGGCGACGCGCTGGCGCTCGCCCCCCGAGAGCTGGCGCGGATACCGATCGAGGTAGCGGGAGATACTGAACATGTCGGCGGCCCACCGCACCTTCTCCTCGATCTGTGCTCGGGGCGTCCGGCTCGCTTCGAGGGGAAAGGCGATGTTCTGGAACACGGTGCGATGGGGGTAGAGCGCGTAGCTCTGGAACACCATGGCGATCCCGCGGGCTCGAGGCGGCACGTCGCCGTCCACGCGCGCACCCCCGATGGAGATCTCGCCCGCCGTGGGTCGTTCCAGGCCGGCAATCATGCGCAGCAGGGTCGTCTTCCCGGACCCGGAAGAGCCGAGCAGTACCAGGAACTCGCCGTCGCGAACGGAGAGGTCCACCCCGTCAACCGCGTGGAGATCGCCGAATTGCTTTCGGAGATTCCGAATCTCGATGCCCGCCACCGTCGGCGCGCTAGTCTCGGCCTTTGCGCGCGTGCGCCGTGGTGTCTGGCGGTTTGGCCAGGCTGACCGGTGGGGAATAAATGATGTAGTACGGACTAGGAGGCACCTCGAGCGGCTTCACGACGTCGGGTGGCGGAGTGGCGACGGCGGCCTGCCGCCGCTGGCCCGTGCCGCAGGCCGCGAGCATGAGACACGTGCCACCGAGCACCGCCGCAATCCGAACGCGTGCATCGCCATGCATGGTATTCCCTCGCTAACGGCTGGAGTTCGCTCTGGGTTGAGATGCGTCCCCGGACGGCGCGTCGTCCGATGGAGCACCGCGCGCAAGCCACTCGCGAAACGAGCTTGCGTCCCGGGCCAGGCGCCACTCCTCGAAGATCGACAGCGCCATGGCCCGGATGCCGCCCTCACTGCCGCCGGCCGCCAGGCATTGCTCGTGCAGCCACGCCTCGAACTCGTCCGGCTCGGGATCGGCGACCACCGCGCGCTCGAGTAGGTCCCGTTTCATGGTCAAGCCGATCGCATCCGGCGTCGTGTCGCGCTTGCGACGGCGGCGCCGCCCTTCCGACGCCTCGAGCGCCGCGAGCAGCTCGCGGCAGATCGCGGCGGGGCGGGCCCCGGTGGCGTCCGTCACGCCGTCCCCTCACCGGAGGTGAGTGGAGGTCGGTGGAGGCTGGTGGAGGTTGGTGGAGGCTGGTGGAGGCTGTGACGGAGCGTCCTCCACCAACCTCCAAGACCTCCACCATCCTCCACAACCTGCGCTTCCAGCGCATAGCCTGGTCGCTCGGGTCTGTGATACCCACGTTCCAGCGCCGCGACGTCCAGCGGGACCGTCGCCAGGTCGTCGAGCAGGATCGCCCAAGGGGCGAGCGTGCGCACGGTCGTGAAGGCTTTCAGGTACCCCTTGCAGGTGTGGCAGACCTCGATCTTGCGTGTCTGCTCGCCCGCTTCGGGTGTGAGGTAGCCGAGGTTATCGTGCGCCGTCTCATCGCAAAACACGCAGCGCAGGAGCGGGATCGCCCAGCCGGTGCCGCACCGTCCGCAGCGCAGTTGCCGCTTGCGCTCGAGCCCGGTGTATTCAGCCACCACGGGCCAGGTCCCGCACAGCGGGCAATACCCCTCCCACCATGTTGCCGGCAGCTCGCGCGCCATAGCGCGGCCGCATGCCCGGAGTAGCGGCAGCGCCGCCATCTGCGCCACGACGCGAACGGCGCGAGGCTCCGCGCCGGCGCTCGCGGCGAGCGCGTCGATGCGTACGTCGTCGTGGCACACCGCGGCTTCGAGCAAGGCAAGGCCGTCGATTCGCCGTGCGCTCTCGGGAACGGCAAGCGTGAGCACGCGCCGCACCCAGCCGCGGGCCGCACGCCCCTCGACGGACATCCGGGTATGAGATAGCAATGGCGCCTTGACGGGTCTGTCTGCCGCAGGGTCGGGCACCGCGCCATCCCACACGGAGCCGTCTTCGCTCTCGTTAAGGGCGACCTCCAACAGCCCGAGCCACGCCTGGGACTCGGGGTTGTCGCGGCGGGCCGCGGCCAGCCGCTGCTGGAGCTCTAGGTTCCGCGCGCGCCGGAGGCGGGCATGGGGCCAGAGCATTTCACCTTCACGGTGCGGCAGGGCGTTCGGTAGTACATCTTCGCACCCGCGTGCAGCGCGGGAACGAGGTCGTGGTTGCCGGGGTCGGCTCCGGGGCCGCCTCCCCGCACGCGCGAGGCTTCCGGGCTGGCGCACCCCGCCAGGCCGATAGCGAGCACCGCCAACCACCAGCGAAGTGTGATCATGGCGAGATCCCTAGCGCCACGCGATAGCGCTCGATCCCCTCGGAGGCGAGCATGGTGGCGAGCCGCAACAGGAAGCCACCCAGCAGCACGAGTCGGGCCGCTTGTGCGAGCGGCGCCCGCTTGGCGTGCAGGCGCAACGGCATGAGAATCCCGAATCCGACGACGCCGACCACAAGCAGCAACCCCCAGAAGCTCAGCCATACGCGATTCACCTGGCCGAGCGATACCAGGAAGACGATCAGGACGAGCAGCTCCACGGCGAGCGCCCGGCTGTCGAACGTGCTCAGCCAGTCGAGCGATCGCTGCGCGGCGCCGCGTCCTGGAGCCATCAAGATGAGCGCGGCTGCGCCGGTCGACGCCCCCGACGCGACGAACAGAGCGCCCAGCCAGGGGCTGTCCGCCCAGATTGGCCGATTCGTGACGGAGAGAAGCACCCCGGTGTAGCCGGCGACGAACAGGCCGCAGAGGCCGCCCACGCCCGCCACGAGCTTGGCGACGCCACCGCGCACGACTCCGCCGACCGCCCGGAGCGCCGGCAGCTGTAGCCGCCCCTCCTCGGCTCGTGACCCCAGCGCCGAGAGCACGGCGCACAGCCCGAACAAGAGAATTGCCCACGCCCCGAACGAGATCGGCGACCACGCCTTGAACACGATCGCCGGGAGGTTCGCGGATTGGAATAGCATGTGCCAGAAGCGCAGCGGCCGTCCGAGATCGAGCGTCAGCAGCGCACCGCTCACGATCGCCCCGACGGCGGCGACGTCGTACCCCGCGCGCACGACCGGACGGTCCTCCGGCTTTCCGAACCATTCGAGCAGGCACGCCAGGAAGTAGGCGCCGCCGGCGAGCCCGCCCACGAAAAAGTAGGGGATGATGAACCAGGTCCAGTGCGGCGCACCGCTGAAGAAGCTGTCAGGAGGCATGGCCCGTCCCTCCGCCGCCACCTGCCTGTTCGTCCATGCGCCGCTTGCGCAGGCCGACCAGCGCGAGCACCCCCAAGACCGCGGCGCTCGCCACGGAGAACGTGGCGCTCTTGGCGAGGTTGCGCGTCGGCAGCTGGGGGTGCACCGGCAGCCCGTACACCTCCGGCTTGTCCACCAGCAAGTAGAAGGAGTTGAGCCCGCCCAGCGGACCGCTCGGATCGTCGCCGTACAGCTCGGCTTGCACGCCCTGCGAGCGCAGCTGCTCTTTGCGCTTCTGGGCCCGGGTCCGGAGTTCGGCGATAGAGCCGAACTGGATCGAGTCTGTGGGGCAGGCCTTGGAGCACGCCGGCTCGAGCCCCACCTTGAGCCGGTCGTAGCACAGGGTGCACTTCTGCGCCGTGCCCGACACGGGGTTGATGTCGATTACGCCGAACGGGCACGCGGCGATGCACGCCCGGCATCCGTTGCACACGTCCGATTGGATCACCACCGTATCGAACTCGGTGCGGATGATGGCCCCGGTCGGACACACTTCAAGGCACCCCGCTTGGACGCAGTGCTTGCACACGTCGCTCATCATCAGCCACCGGCCGTCGTACGGGCCTTTGAACTGCTCGATGAACCGCACGTGCCGCCAGTGGATGCCGTCCAGCCGGCGGGTGTTATCGTAGCTGTCCCCGCTCAGCTCCCGGACCCCGCCGTTCTCGGCGGGGAGCTGATTCCATTCCTTGCACGCGACCTCGCACGCCTTGCAGCCGATGCAGACCGTGGTGTCGGTGAAGAATCCCATGGGCTCGGGCATATCACGCCTTCTCCACGTTGCAGACGAACGCCTTGCCTTCGTGGATCGACACGTTGGGATCTCCCACCCACGCGGTGAGATCGTTCACGACATCGCCGGTGGAGAGTCCCATCCAGCCCCAGTGCCACGGCATGCCGACGTGGTGAATCGTCTTTCCGCCGACCTTCATGACGCCGATGCGATCCGTCACCAGCGCCTTGGCGCGGATCCGGCCGCGGGGCGAGGTGACGTGCACCCAATCGAGGTTCCTGATGCCTTTCTCCTGCGCCAGCCCCTTACCGATCTCGATGAAGAGCTCGGGCTGTAGCTCGGCGAGCCACGGCAGCCAGCGGCTCATGGCCCCCGCCAGATAATGCTCCGTCAGGCGGTAGGTGCTGATGACGTAGGGGAACTTCGGATCCCCGACCACAGCGAGCTGATTGTACGGCTTGCCAGACGCCCATACCTTGTGCACCGGACTGGTCTGCTGCTTGTACAGCGGGTTTTGGATCGGTGATTCGTGCGGCTCGTAGTGGGTCGGCAGCGGACCGTCCACGAGCCCCGCCGGCACGAACAGCCAGCCCCTGCCGTCGGCTCTCATAATGAAGGGCTGCGTGCCTGAGAGGGCATCGAGCGCGATGCCGTCGGGCTTGGGCTGCGCGTCGGGAGCCTTGGTCGCGCCGAAGTCGGGTACATCGTAGCCCACCCACTTCCCCTTGGGTACCGGCTTGCCCGTCTTGGGATCGGGCGGGTTGACGAAGGTCGGATCCCACCAGACCCAACGCTTCCGCTCGCTCCACGGGTTGCCCTTCAAGTCGGCCGAGGCGCGGTTGTACATCACGCGACGGTTGGCCGGCCACGCCCACCCCCATTTGAGGTGGGCACCGGGCACCCCGGGCGGATCGGGCTCGCGCCGCGCCGTCAGGTTCTGCTCCCACGCCGGGAAGCAGCCACAGTAGATCCACGACGCACACGTCGTCGAGCCGTCGTCCTTCAGCTCGGCGAAGCCCTTCAAGTGCTGCTTCGGGTCGGCTGTCTGGTACCCGTTGATTTCCCGCAGGACCTTGCGTGCGCTGATCTCTCCGGGGTACAGCGGCTCCTCGCCCGGATCGGGATCGAAGTCCCAGGTGACGTTGTTCCAGCCCTGATCGCGCGGCAGCTTCGAGCCGGCATACGCCTTCTTGAGCCGCTTGGCGAGGTTGTGGTAGAACCAGCTGTCGGTGCGACAGTCGCCGGGCGCCTTCGCGGCGAACGAGTGCCACTGCAGCATCCGTTGCGTGTTGGTGAAGCTGCCGTCGTACTCGGCGATCTGGGTCGACGGGAAGAAGAACACCTCGGTCTTGATGTCCTCGATCTTCACCTCACCGCTCTTCACCTCGGGGCCGAGATACCAGTGCGTGGCGGTCTCCGTGAGCCAGTTGTCCTTCACCACCAGCCAGTCGAGCTGGCGCAGGGCGAGCCGCGTTGCGCCGCCGTTCAGCGACGTGGCGGGATTTTGGCCGACGCAGCACATCCCCTTCACCCGGCCTTCGGCCATTGCGGCGAAACTGGCGATATGGGAATGATCGCCGAGGATCTTGGGGTGCCAGTCGTAGGCGAAATCGTTCTCGGCGGTTGCCGCCGCGCCGTACATCGACTTCAGATAGGAGACGAGGAATTTCGGGGTGTTGCCGTAGTAGCTGGTCGGCGACGTCTCGGCCGCGATGTAATCCCGCAGGGTCTCGTGTGGCCGCAGCGCCGAGGGGGCGTTCATGTAGCCGTGGATGCTGTGGTACAGCGTCGGCACGTCGGTCGACCCCTGGATTGCCGCGTGACCGCGCAAGGCCATGACCCCCGCGCCTGGCCGGCCGATGTTGCCGAGCAGGAGCTGCAGCAGCGCGCAGCAGCTGATCATCTGCACGCCGTACGTGTGCTGGGTCCATGCGACCGCGTAGGCGAACGCGCTGGTGCGGTCCCGCCCCGAGTTCTCGAGCAGCATTTCGGCGACCTTGATGAACTTCTCCTTCGGCGAGCCGCAGACCTGCTCCACCATCTCCGGCGTGTAGCGACTGAAGTGCCGCTTCAGGATCTGGAACGCGCAGTGCGGGTTTTGGAGCGTCGGGTCCTTTTCGGCCGGGCCGGGCTTGAGCGATCGCACGAGGTCGTCGAACGGTGGTCCGGCGCGTTTCGCGATCAGATCCTTCGTGGCGGCTCCCGGGGGCTTCGGCCCGCGCTTGTA
Source organism: Gemmatimonadales bacterium (assembly GCA_035943095.1). GTDB lineage: Bacteria > Gemmatimonadota > Gemmatimonadetes > Gemmatimonadales > GWC2-71-9 > AG41. Next base: position 7,688 of record DASZCN010000006.1, read on the forward strand.
CTGCCAGGTGGCGTTGTCATAGGCCCCGATGTTCCCGTTCTCAGGCCAGAAATCGGGCTCCTTGAAACCCTTGAGGCCCGAGAACACGCCGTCCAAATCTTCGGTGTCCTTGAAGTCGTCGTTGATGATCGTCGCGGCGTTGGTGTAGTTGACCGCGAACTCCTTGAAGAATGGGTCCGAGTTCCAACGCTTCGAGTTGATGACGTAATTGATGAGCCCGCCGAGGAACGCGATATCCGAGCCGGCGCGGATCGGGACGTGCAGGTCCGCCACGGCGCTGGTGCGTGTGAACCGGGGATCGACATGGATCAGCTTCGCGCCGTTCAACTTCGCCTTCATGGGCCAGCGAAACGCCACCGGGTGGCACTCCGCCATGTTCGAGCCCATGATCACGAAGCAGTCGGTGTGCTCGAGGTTGCGCGGATACAGGGTCGCCGCGCCCCGACCGAACCGTGTCCCCAGACCGGGGACGCTAGAGCTGTGTCATATCCTGGCCTGATTCTCGATGGCGACGACCCCGAGCCCGCGCCAGAACTTCTGGCACAGGTGGTTGAACTCGTTGTCGAGCGTCGCGCCGCCAAGCGCAAATATGGCTGACGTCATGTTCACGAGCTTCCCGTTCGGCAGCTTCTCGATGAACGTGTCGTCGCGGGTCTTTTTGGTCAGCTCCGCCACGCGATCCATCGCCCACTCGAGCTCCACCACCTCCCAGTCGCTGGCGCCGGGCTTGCGGTGCAAGACCTTCGTCGCCCGGTTGGGATTCATGTGGAGCTGGTAGATGGCCGCGCCCTTCGGGCAGAGGGTGCCCTCGTTGTGCGGGCTGCGGGGATCGCCTTCGATGTTCACGATCTTGCCGTCGACCGTGTGGATCAAGGTGGCGCACCCGACCGAGCAAAACGGACAGATGCTCGGAGTCGTCTTCGCGTCCTTGATCCGCAGCTCCTGCGACCGCGCCGTGGCCGGCGCCAGCGTCACTCCGAGCCCGACCAGGCCGCCGATCGCCGTTCCCGCTCCGGCGCTGGCTGTAAGTCGCAGGAAATCCCGTCGACCGACCTGCATATACTCCTCCGCGCTCGAGAGGTGGGGTGGGTGCGCGAGGCTGCCTAGCCGACTCTCGGATGATATAGGGACAGGGTTCCGAGGGCGCAACCCCCCGCTGGCGAGGTCTTTAGCGCCCCGCGGTTGGGTCTGGCGGCTTGGATGCGGGCGCCGTAAAGTCCGCCGATGCCTGAACCGCCGGCCCTCACGCCGGAGAGTTTCGAGATCCTGGTGGTGCGCGAGCTACGCAAGGTCGGGTTCGAGGTGTCCGCGCTCCAGCTGCATCGGCGCACCACGCTGCTCGATCCTGAGCGGGGCTACCTTCTCGAACTCAAGGGCGCACTCAGCGGACCCGCGTGGCAGCGACCCGTACTCATCGCGTGCCGTGTACAACACGGGCCGATCGGGCGTGCCGAGATCGAGTCGCTGAGGGATCACCTCACGGAAGCGGGCGTCGAGTGCGGGCTTTTGTTTGGCGCGGCTGCCTTCGCTCCGGACGCCTTGCAAGCGGGCCAGGACAACGGCCTCGCGCTCCTCCGGGTCACCGACGGCCGGACAGCCTTCGATACCAGTGGGTGGGGCACACCGGGTCACTACCCCGCGTGGCTGCCCGCGTACTGCGCTCAGGCGGTGGGACGCGACCCGCTGGGTGAGGTGCGTTACCAGCTGCTCGAGCGCGGCCAGGGCGATCTCATCCTCAAGCAGCTCCGGACCCAGTCCGACGCCGAACCGGCGAGGCCACGGCTCGATCAACCATAAAAGGGAAAGGCGCGCCGCATGATCGAGGAGGAACCGCAAAAGGATGCGATGGACGTGCTCCAGGCCTGGGTGGACGATTACAACGCCCGCGCACGGCCCGCGATCCGACTCGGCTCGGCGGGGGAAGCGGGCGGCGCGCAGCTGCGGCTCAAGTTCAGCCCGGCCGATGGTCAGGTGTCGATCTTCCACATGGTCGCGGTCAGCAGAAATGGTCGTCCGGCCATCCTGGTCCGGCGGTTCGACGGACCGAGCCCGGACACCGCCGTCGAGGCGGGAATGTGGGCCAGCACACAGCTCGGGCGTCGGTAACCTCGACTCGCGAGCTCGGCACCCTTGGAGGCGCCGTGAGCCAGGCGAAGGCCGTCAACCGTAGCGGCCAGGTCGTGGGCACAAGCCGCGACAGCCTGGGCCGGACGCGGGCCTTTCTCTGGCAGGATGACCTCGGGATCGTCGACTTGAACCCAATGACGGGGGTGAGCGCGTCCGCCAACGATGTCAGCGAAACCGGCGAAATCGTGGGTGGAGGCGATACGGGGTTCGCCGACTTTCACGCCTACCTGCTGTCGGAGGGAACGAGCTTCGACCTGGGCACCCTCGGTGGGAACGAGAGTGAGGCGCTCGCCGTCAACCGGCGCGGACAAGTCGCAGGGCATAGTCGAGTTAGCAGGGAAGGTGCCCTGGCGAAGCGCGCGTTCGTCATCCTTGACCCCGGGACGATGCTCGACCTGGGCACGCTGGGCGGAGCGACCAGTATCGCACACGACGTGAACGACGCGGGCGCCGTTGTGGGTCTGGCCGAGACGACGGCCGGAGCGCCACACGCCTTTCTGTGGACGGCGAGCGACGGCATGTGCGATCTCGGGACGCTCGGGGCCGCCGCGAGCATGGCGCTCGGGATCAACGACCGGAGCGAAGTCGTGGGCGGCAGCGGTCACGCGTTCCTGTGGACCGATCATGGCGGCATGGTCGACCTGGGGACCCTCGGCGGACGCACCAGTTGCGCCAACGACATCAACGACATCGGCTGCATCGTGGGCGTGAGCCAGACCGGGCAGACGGATCGCCAGGGCCGGCCTGTCACTCACGGGTTCTTACGCACCCCAGACGGGACCATGCTGGACCTAGGGACTCTCGGAGGCGAGCACAGCTCCGCGACGGCCTTGTCACAAGATGCGGGAGCCACGGTGTGGATCGCCGGACACAGCCACGATGCCGAGGCGCGCGTCCGCGCCGTGCTCTGGTCGGTGCGTCTGGCGTAACTGCTTTCGGCGCGCATGTTCAAGTCGGCCCAACGGACACGAGGAGTGAGCCATGGCCTGGACCCAGGTTTACGATCCGTTGCACAATTGGATCTTGTCGACGCTGGTCGCGGCGCTGCCGATCATCGTGCTGTTCGGGCTGCTCGCGGGGCTGAGAATCAAGCCGCACTGGTGTGCGATCGCCGCCGCGGCCACGGCCGTCCTCGTCGCCGTCACGGTCTTCGGCATGCCGTTCCGGCTCGCGGGGATGAGCTTCGTGTATGGGGTCGGATTCGGCGTCGTCAAGATCGCCTGGATCGTCTTGGCGGCGGTCTATCTGTACGACGTGTCCGTTCACACGGGCCAGTTCGAGATCATGAAAGAGTCGGTCGCCGGGATCACCGCCGATCGACGCTTGCAGCTGCTGCTGGTGGCCTTCTGCTTCGGTGCGTTCATCGAGGGCGCGGCGGGATTCGGCGCACCGGTGGCGATCGCCGGCGCCTTCATGATCGGGCTCGGGTTCGAGCCGTTCCACGCCGCGGCGTTGAATCTGCTCGCCAACACGTCGCCCGTCGCGTGGGGCGCCATCGGGACACCGGTCCACACGCTGGCCGCCGTGTCGGGCCTGCCGGAATCCGACCTGAGCGCGATGATCGGCCGTATCCTTCCCATCACGGGGGTCATCGTGCCGTTCTGGCTGGTCCGCGCGATGGTGAGCTGGAGCGAAACGTTCGAGGTACTGCCCGCCATCCTCGTAGTGGGGGTTTCGTTCAGCCTGACGCAATATCTCTGGTCCAACCACGTGGACTCAAACCTCGTCGACATCGCGGGCGGGGTTATCTCGCTCGTCGCGACCGTCATCTTCCTGCGATTCTGGAAACCGAAACGGATCTGGAGGCTCGAGCACGAGCGCGCGGCCACGCCCGCGGCGCCGGGCGCACGCAGACACACGGCGGGTCAGATCATCAAGGCGTGGATGCCGTTCGCCATCCTCTCGGTCTTCGTACTCGTCTGGGGGCTGCCGCAGGTGAAGGGGGCGATGAACCGCGCCACCACTCCCATCTGGGACGTGCCCTACCTCCACAACGCGGTCACGCGCGCGGCCCCCGTCGTGACCAAACTGACGCCGGAAGCGGCGCGGTACGACTTCAACTGGCTCTCGGCGACCGGCACCGGGTGCTTCTTCGCCGCCATCGTCGCCGGATTGCTGCTCGGGGTGGGACCGGTACAGCTCGCCAAGATCTTCTGGTATACGCTGAAGCGCATGAAACTGGCCGTCATCGCGATTTCGTTCATGCTGGGGTTGGGATTCACGACTCGCTATTCGGGCCTGGATGCCGTGCTCGGCCTGGCGTTCACGCGCACCGGGTGGCTGTTCCCCTTCTTTGGGACCTTTCTCGGCTGGCTCGGCGTGGCGCTGACGGGCAGCGACACGTCGTCGAACGCGCTGTTCGGCAGCCTGCAGCGGATCACCGCCCAGCAACTCAACCTCGACCCGATCCTCATGTGCGCGGCCAACTCGGCTGGCGGCGTGATGGGGAAGATGGTAGACGCCCAGTCCATCACCGTGGCGACGTCGGCGACCAATCAGGTGGGGAACGAAGGGACGATTTTCCGGTGGGTGTTCTGGCATTCGATCGCGTTGGGTGCCGTCGTGGGCGTGATCGTGCTGCTGTACGCCTACGTTTTCCCGGGCGCGGTGCCGCACGGGCTGACGATCGTGAAATGACCCAAGCCGGTCGGGCGGGATCGACAGGCAGCCGAGCGCGTGACATGTTATCCCGTCACGCAGCGTGACACACTCACAGCCTCGACAGGGGGAGCAATGACGGCGCCCAGTCTCTCCGTAAAGGAACTTCGCCGGGTCGTCATCGCAGCCGCAGTCGGCAACGTGATCGAGTGGTACGACTTCTACATCTTCGGGAGTCTCGCCGCACTCCTGGCGACCAAGTTCTTCGCAGAGGGTCAGTCGGGGGCCGCGCTCATCAAGACGGTCGGAACGTTCACCGCCGGCTTTTTGATCCGCCCGTTCGGGGCTTTCGTGTTCGGCCGCGTGGGCGATCTGGTGGGTCGCAAGTACACCTTCCTCATCACGCTCAGCGGCATGGGGCTGTCGACGGCGCTCATCGGGTTCGTGCCCAGCTACGCGAAAATCGGCGCGTTGGCCGGAATCCTGTTGCTGTTGCTTCGCCTCGTACAGGGACTGTGCCTCGGAGGCGAGTACGGTGGCGCCATCACGTACGTCGCGGAGTACGCACCAGACGAGAAACGCGGGTACTACACCGGCTGGCTCCAGACGTCGCCGACGCTCGGGATCGTCGTCTCCCTGGCCGTCATCATCGTGACGCGCGAGTTGATCGGGACGGAAGCGTTCAATGCATGGGGGTGGCGGATTCCGTTCATCCTCTCGTTGCTCATGGTCGCGATCGCGATCTACATCCGATTGAAGCTCCAGGAGACGCCGATCTTCCAAGCGATCAAGGCGAAGGGCCAGATCTCCACCAATCCCTGGCGCGAGGCCTTTTGGAGCCAGAACGTAAAGTACGTATTGATCGCGAGTATCGTCGTGATCGGCGAGGGTGTGGTGTGGTACAGCGGGCAGTTCTGGGCGCTCTATTTTCTCCAGCAGGTCATGAAGCCGGACGTCTTGCGCCCGGCCATCATCACGGGTATCGCGCTGCTCGTCGCCACGCCGTCACTGATCTTCTTCGGCTGGCTGTCGGATAAGATCGGTCGGAAACCGATCATCCTGGGCGGGTTCTTCCTCGCCGCCGTCACGTACTACCCGCTCTACTCCGCCCTCGGCAGGGCCGCGGACCCGACGAACATCAACTATCCGCTGGCCGTCCTGTTCGTCGCGATCATGGTGTGCTACGTGGGAATGGTGTACGGCCCGATCGGTGCCTTCCTCGCGGAGTACTTCCCGGCCCGCATCCGGTATTCGTCGGTGTCCGTTCCCTACCACATCGGTAACGGCTGGGGTGGCGGACTGGTGCCGGTCATCACGACGGCAGCCTACGTATCCACCCATAGCCTCGGCTCAGCGCTGGTCTATCCTATCGTCGTTCCGGCGGTGGCGTTCGTGCTGAGCCTGTTCCTGATGCCGGAAACCCGCAAGATGAGCATCTGGAAACCGGAGGAGGTCGGGGCGGCTCGCGCCTGAGCAGCCCGTCAAGCCAATCGCCTCGCGGGACGACTCGGGGCGGCGCAGATTCGTGCCACATGACAAAGCACGCGCGCACTGTAGCCGCTCCCCGAGTAGTGAACGTCGAGGACCTGCGGCTCCTGGCACGGCGGCGCCTCCCCCGAGTCGTATTCGATTATCTGGACGGCGGCGCCGAGGGCGAGGTCACGCTGCGCGAGAACCGGCGCGCATTCGAGGCCGTGACGTTCCGCCCGCGCCACGCCGTGGGCTCGTCCGGCGCCGATCTCCGCACGACGGTGCTCGGCGCACCGGTCGCTCTCCCCGTGCTCCTCGCTCCCGTCGGATATAGTCGGGTCATGCACGTGGATGGGGAGCCGGCCGCCGCGCGGGCGGCTGCGGCGGCCGGCACGGTCTACATCCTGTCCACCATGTCCGGGTACCCACTCGAAGACGTCAAGGCGGCCGCGGGCGGAGGCTCGGTGTGGTACCAGCTCTACTTGATCGGTGGCCGCGACGCCGCCGAGGCGGCGATCGCGCGTGCCCGCGCGGCGGGCTATGCGGCCCTCGTCGTCACCATCGACACCGCGGTGGCGGGCCTGCGCGAGCGGGACGTGAAAAACGGCATGACCGAGCTGCTCGGCCGCCGCCTGCTCGCGAAGCTCCCGTTTCTGCCACAACTGCTCAGACACCCCACCTGGCTTGCGGCGTTCCTGCTGCGCGGCGGCGTGCCTCCACTCTCAAACGTCGTGCTGCCCGACCCCGGAGGGGGGCCAATGCCGCTGGTGGACGTCCCCACTGCGCTGGCACGCGCTGCGATCACGTGGGAGGACCTGCGCTGGCTGCGCGAGGCCTGGAGGGGCCCGATCGTCGTCAAAGGGGTGCTCACGGGCGACGACGCCCGGCGCGCGCTCGACGCTGGGGCGGCAGCGGTCGTCGTGTCCAATCACGGCGGCCGCCAGCTCGACGGCGTACCGGCCTCGCTGCGGGCGCTCCCGGAGGTCGCCGGTGCCGTGAACGGTCGGGCCCAGGTGCTGATGGACGGTGGCATCCGTCGCGGCAGCGACGTCGTCAAGGCGATCTGTCTGGGTGCCCGCGCCGTGCTCGTGGGCCGCGCGTACGTCTACGGTCTGGCGGCCGCCGGTGAAGCAGGCGTGGGCCGAGCGATCGACATCCTGCGCTCGGACATCGAACGCACACTCAACCTCTTGGGCTGTCCGTCCATCACGGCTCTGGATGGATCGTTCGTGGACCGCCAGTCGGTCGTCTCCTAGTCCGTCGTGGCGATCATGCCTTCTTCGCGATCATTCCCGCACCCATCTCCGAGACGTATCCCAGTCCGGCGCCCACGATCAGGGCCACCGCGACCATCACATACCCCTTCAGATCCGTGGGCGCAGCCCATGCCGTCACTGCCGCGCCGCAGAAAGCACCCGGTATGAAGGAAAGGGCTGGCACCTTCGACTGCAGCACGAGAATGAACGCGACCACACCGATGATGACCCACGCCCAGCTACCCATGCTCATCATGCCGACCAGGGTCATCGCGAGCCACACCCACACCACGCCGGACAGGGTGGCGGCGATCGTCTTTTGTAACCCCTGCATCTTACCGCCTGCGGCGAAGAACAACCCCCACGCCACGATTCCCGCCGGCACGAGCAGGCTCATCATCCCGCCGACTTTCACCCACAGCGCGATCAGGATTCCGATGCTCAGCGCCAGCGCCGTCAGCATGTCCATACGCTCAAGCCTCCTCTATATGAAGACGAAAACGGCTCGCGCGCCCACTCATTGAGTGCGGCGTCCGAGCCGTTCCAGCGTCCTGCGCGGACTAGCGAGTCTGTGTGTCATCCAGCCTCATCCCGACGACTGCGCGGGTCAAGCGAGAAGACACCATGCACGCCCAAAGCCGCCCCACGGTACGGGCGGCCTCAGGACCTGTCAAGCATTTGTGCTTATGTGAATTGTTTCACAACCGAGGGCTAGCTCGGTGCGCGTACTTGAGCGCCGCCTCCGTGCGATTCTTCACGCCCAGCTTCGAGAATAAATGCTGCACGTGGAATTTCACCGTGTTGTCCGAGAGTCCGAGGCGCTCGGCGATCTGCGGGTTCGTGAGTCCGTTCGCCACCAGGGCCCACACCTCGCGCTCACGCGGTGTCAACTCACCGGGCGTCGCCCCACCGGCACGGCCATCGATCCAGCGACGTGCTGCCTGGGGGAAGACGAGCTGCCCGGCGTGCACCTGACGGATGGCCGTGAGCGTCTGTTGTGGTGATTCCGTCTTCAAGGCCAGGCCTTCGGCGCCCGCATCGAGTGCGGAGCGCAACGACTCACCGTCGTTGTAGGCCGTCAACACGAGGACCTTCGGCGGGGCGGCGCGGTCGCGGAGCGCCGCGATCACTTCCGTGCCCTTGATGCTGGTGAGCTCGAGATCCAGCACCACGACGTCCGGCTTGTGCTGCTCGACGAGCTTCACGACCTCGGTCCCGTCGGTGGTCCACGCCGCTACCTTGATGTCCGACTCGCCGTCGAGCAGCGCGCGCAGCCCCTCGAGCACGATCGCGTGATCGTCGGCCAAGAGCACGCGGATCATGGTCGTAGCCTCACTCGGCGGGCAGCGTGACGGTCAGCGAGGTGCCACGCCCGGGCGCGCTCTCGAGGGCGAACGTGCCACCCAGCATCGCGACGCGATCCTGGATGCCGCGCAGCCCGAAATGCCCCCCTTCGACGCCGACGTCCTCCTCGCTCGCCAGCACGCGCTTCGGGTCGAAACCGCGACCGTCGTCGGATACCGTGAGCGCGATGGCGGCACCCTGGCGCTCGACCGTGACCCGCTGGCGGGTCGCGCCCGAGTGGCGATGACCGTTCGCGAGGCCCTCTTGGAGAATCCGGTAGATCGCGATCTTCGTCGGCAGTGCGCAATCGCCCAGGTCCGGCGGCAAATCGAACTCCACGGCCTGATCGGTGAGCGTCTCGTGTTGGACCGCGAGCCCCTCGATAATCTCGCCTAGCGCGCGACGCTCGAAGCCAGGCGGGCGGAAGGCGCCGATGAAGTTGCGGATCTCGCCCAGGGCACGCTCGAGCAGGCGCATCGCCTGGCGCACCCGCTGCTCAGCCGCGGGATCCGCCGCAAGCGCGCGCTCGAGCACCTGAAGCTGCGACAGGGCGGCGAAGATGTCCTGCACCGGACCGTCGTGCATGTCGAGCACGATGCGTTGCAGCTCGCGCTCGCTCGTCGCGAGCAGGCGCCGGGACGCGGCGCGCGCTTCAGCTTCCTGGCGCGCCATCGGGATTCACCACGTACGCTTCCATCGCGAAGTACTCGGGCAATCCCAGGCGGTCGGCTCGGGCCGCGGTCTCCAGATTTCGCGCCTCCACCCGCTGCCAGAACTCGCGGTCGTCGTGCCCACCCGGAAACGGAGCGGTGTCCTTCTGGGACTGATGCTTGAAAATGGCAAGGACCTTTGCGCGCAGCTCGTCCTGGGAGAGGGGCACGAGGACATCCGCCTCCGTCAGGGACCACTCCTGCCAGGCGCCGCGATACAGCCATACCTCCGGGGGAGGGCGTGTCGCGTCGTCCCGCTCGAGCGCGCGCGCGATCGCCACCCGGCACATCCGGTGGGTGCCGTGGGGATCAGAAAGGTCGCCCGCGACGAACACGAGGTCCGGTCGGGCCTCGTCGAGCAGGGCCCGCACGATCGCCACGTCCTCCGGACCGATCGGCCGCTTGCGGACTTCCCCGGTCCGATAGAACGGCAGGTTGAGGAAGCGGGCCGCGGCGCGGGGCAGGCCCACGGACTCGAGCGCCGCGATCGCTTCGGATTCGCGGATCACGCGCTTGAGCTCCTGCACCGAAGGGAGGTCGACGTCCCCGGGCGCCTTGCGCTCGAAGCTCGCCGCTACCTCCGCGTGCACGCGGTGGGCGGCCGCGGGGTCGAGGCCGAGGGTCGTCGCCGCCCGCTCGACGAAGTCGAGGTGGCGCCGCACGTCGTGATCGAAGACGGCGATGTTGCCACTCGTCATGTACGCCACGACGATCGCGTTCTCGTTCTCCCACAGCTTTCGGAGCAGCCCGCCCATCGAGATCACGTCGTCGTCCGGGTGGGGCGAGAACACCACCACGGACCGCCGGGACGGCAGTCGGCGGCGTCCCCGAATCTTGTCCCGCAGGCGGTTGAACACCGCTCCGTTGATCGGCCCGGCCGCGCCGTGCTTGGCCAGGAGCGGGCTCAGGTGGTGCTCCGTATAGTCGCGCTCCGTGAGCTTCAGAATGGCCTTGCCGGTCTGTTCCGCGAGCCACACGACCGCGCGTTCGGTGATCGGCGCGGTCCATTCCGCGGGCCCGAGCACCCACGGCGTGTGGATCCGTGTCAGCTGGGCGGCGGCAGCCGCGTCGAGATACGCGGTGGCGTTCGGATGACGCTGCAGAAACGTGGCGGCCACGTCCTGCGATACCTCGCCTTCCACGGCGCGGGCGACGATCTCGGCCTTATGCTCGCCGGTGGCGATCAGCGCGATTTCGCGCGCCTCGAGGATCGTGGCGATGCCCATCGTCACCGCTTCGCGCGGCACGTTGTCCTCGCCGAAGAAATCCGCCGCCGCGTCCCTGCGGGTCATGGTGTCGAGCGTCACAAGACGGGTGCGCTCGTCTGCGGCCGAGCCGGGCTCGTTGAACCCGATGTGCCCGCTCTTGCCGATCCCGAGCATCTGGAAGTCGATGCCACCCGCGTCCGCGATCGCGCGCTCGTACAGAGCGCAGTGCGCTGCCAGGTCCTCGCGCGGGACGCTCCCGTCCGGGATATGCACGGATTCGGGCCTGATGTTCACGTGCGCGAACAAGTTCTCCCACATGTAGCGGCGGTAGCTGTGGGGGCTGTCGGCGGGCATCGGATAGTACTCGTCCAGATTGAACGTGACTACCTGGGAGAAGTCGACCTCACCAGCCTGGGACCGTCGGATCAGCTCGCGGTAGATGCCGAGCGGGGTGCTGCCGGTGGCGAGCCCGAGGACGCAGCGCCCGTTGGCGGCGGTCGCCCGCGCGATCACGTGAACGATCCGATCGGCGAGGCGGAGCGCGAGGTCGTCGTGGTCCGGCACCACGATCGTAGGGATGCGCTCGCGCTCGCGTAGGCCCCCCCCATCGTGCGGCGCCGGCGAAGGATCCACCGGGCGGCGCCCGAACTGGACGTCGTCCTTGATCATGGATGAAAGTACGTTCGGCGACGGCGGCGGGGCAGATGCGTTCGCTACACCTTCACCTCGATCGTCGCGCCGCGCTTGTAGCGGATGTACAGCCATGCCATCGGTACCACCATCATCCCGGCGGCGAGGATCGTCAGCGCGAGCAGTACCGTGGCGAGCAGGACGCCGCGCTGCGCCGTCGCCGCGGCATCGAACATCGCGGCGTCCTGGCGCGCCAGCAGCACTACCATCGCCTGCCGGGCCTGGGTGGCGACCGCCGGGTCCACGCTCGACAAACCCGCCTGAACCGTATAGGCGAGCTCCCGGTCTTCGGGCTTCTCCATCGCCTTGCCCAGCGTGGCGAGCTGCTCGCGCAATGCCTCGCGGATCGAGTCCCGTTGCGCCAGCGCCTCAGTACGCCGGTACGCCGGGTCGGTGCTCGTCATCATCTGGCGCCATACCTCGAGCCCCGCATTGTAGCGGTGCAGGGTCTGCGTGGTCTGCGCCCCCTGCTGCACCGTGACGGCGGCGCGCTTGAGCGAGCGGATCAGGTCCAGCCCGAAGAAGAGCGCGACAACGAGCGTAACGGCACTGACGGTCACCGCGATGCCTGGTCGGATGAACGTGTAGTCCTTCATCGCCATCGCGAACGAGGACCGGGGCATCGAGACGCGCGGCTCTGACGGCGGCATGGGGCGGACATCCCGGGACGAGTGAGCGGAGACGGTATCCGCGCTCGGAAGACGTGTCAAGCAACCGAGGGCCATTGCTTGACGACTTGTGCAGTTTGACGCATATGTACTGCGCGCCCCAATTGCAACGAATCGCCGACGAGACCGGCGTGCCGCCTCTCTGGCGTGGCCGTCCGGTTGGGGTGGTGCGCGTGTGGGAGCCTCGGTGACGGAACCGGAGACATTCGTCGACGGCAGGCGCGAAATCCTACGGCAGGCGAGCGTGGCCCTCGGCGGCCGTCCCGTGACGGTCTGGGAGGTGTCCGCGCGTGCCGAGCTCGAGCCCCAGAGCTCGAGCGACCCCGTGCCTGCCCATCACACCACCAACCTGGACGTCGATTCGACCCTGCGCCGCTGGAACATCCCTATCGTCCAGGGGAGCCGCTGGGTAGGGTGCCGGACTCAGGATGGCCCCTGGGTGATCGCGCCGGTGCGCTCCCGACCCCCGGCGCCGCCCCCCGAAGGTCGCGAGCGGCGGGGCCGGGAGCGTCTGACCCTCGAGCTCTGCGGGTTATGCCTGGGACTCCTCGACCGCCGCGAGTTCGTTCCCGGGCAGGGCGGGGTCACTGCCGGGGCTGGAGGTTCCACGCGGGCGGACCTGTTTCAAGACATCGCCACGCTGCCGGGCATTATCGCGCACGAACTGTCCAATCCACTGACCGGCGCTCGGGCCGGCCTGCAGCTCGCCATGGAGTCGCTCGGCCGTTGGACCGAAGTGGCGGCCGACCGACGACTCGAGCTGCTCGACGGGCTGGGGCAGATCGTTGAAGACATCGATCGCTCGGTCACTTTCCTCCGGGCGGTCAAGGATCGCGCCCGCGGCGCGCTGGCGCGATCCGAGCGCTTCGACGCGGTCCGCGTAGTCCGCTCGTGCTGCACTCTCGAGAGCCGCGTCCTGAAAGAGAAGAAGATCCCGCTCGAGTTCGCCTCTACCATCGAGACGGTGTACCTGAAGGGGGACCCCAACGCGCTCTACGACCTCCTCGTCAACCTAATCCGCAACGCCGCGGACGCGACCGCCGGCCGGCCCGCGCCGATCCGCGTGGGACTCAGCTGGGTCGGGAGCGCTTTGCGCGTCACGGTGCGAGACGAAGGCACCGGTATCCGCCCCGCGGACCTCGATCGGATCTTCGAGCCCGGCTTCACCACCAAGGAGTTCGGTGAAGGCAGCGGGATGGGACTGGTGGTAGTGCAGAGCATCGTCCGCAATATGTTCGGCGGCAGCATCGCCGTAGACTCCGCGCTCGGGAAGGGCACGACCATCACGGTGACGATCCCGACGCCCCCGCAGCGTTCCGTCGATTCGCTCGGTTCGTTACCCGAGGGCGGACGTTCGTAGCCACACGATTTCCAGGAGATTCTCGTGAGACCTCTCTGTCTGCTGGCTGCGGCCGCGGCGCTCGTCGCCTCGGTGCCCCACTCCGTACGCGCTCAAGAGCTGACCGTCGATACGGCCGGTGCGGGCGCCCTTCTCGACCAAACGGTGAACCATTCGCAGGTGATGGAGAATCTGCAGTATCTGGCCGACGTGATCGGTCCGCGACTCACCGGCTCCCCCGCGGTGCGCCGAGCGAACGACTGGACCCTCGAGCGGTTCAAGAGCTACGGGCTCGACGGACACCTCGAGGCCTGGAAGTTCGGCGGCACGTGGGTTCGCGGGCCGATCCGGGTGCGCATGGTGGCGCCGCGCGCGCACGACGTGACGGCCGCGAGCTGGGCCTGGGCGCCGGGGACCGGCAACGGAGGGGCCACACGGGCCGGGCCCGTCGTGCGGATCGACGCCACCACTCCGGACAGCTTTGTCGCGTACCGCAGCCGAGTGAAGGGCGCGTGGGTCATGACGCGCGCCCCGGCGCCGGTCTGGAATGGCGACGGTCCGGCCATGACCGCGGCCGACTCCCAGCGGCAGCGGGAGTATTTCCGCAATGTTTTCACGCCGTTCCGGGACGCGGACTCGCTCACGCGGGCACGCATGCAGCAGTTCGCGAACGACGTCCCGTTCCTGCTGCAGCGCGTCGGCGCGCTCGGCATCGTGCTCGACGCGGGCAAGGAGCACGGGCTCCTCAACATGAGCGGCTCGCCCAATCGCATCCTTCCTCTCCCCCAGATCGTGGTGACGCACGAGGACTACGCGATGTTCGATCGCCTGCTCCGCTCGGGGACGACACCTCGGCTCGCCGTGAGCGTCACGAACGACTTCACGCGCGACTCGGTTCCGCAGTGGAATACCGTCGCCGAGATCTCGGGCAGCGGGCACCCGGGGCAGGTCGTGATCGTCGGCGCTCATCTCGACTCCTGGGATCTGGGGACGGGCACGACCGACAACGGTACGGGAGCGATGTGCGTGCTCGAGGCGGCTCGAGCGATCGCGCAGTCTGGCTTGAAGCCCAGGCGGACGATTCGTTTCGTGCTGTTCACAGGCGAGGAGCAGGGGCTCATTGGCTCGCGGAAGTATGCGGAAGCGCACGCGGCGGAAGCCGACTCGATCCAGGCCGTCATCGTGCTCGACAACGGCACGGGCGCGATCACCGGGCAAGCGCTACAGGGAAGGACCGATCTCGACGGTCTCTGGCACGCCCTCCTGGCGCCGGTGTCGACTCTGGGCGCCGATTCAGTCGTGAACCGGAACAAGGGCGGCACCGATCACCTGTCGTTCCTGCCGTATGGTATTCCGGGATTCAACTTCAATCAGCTCGAGCGCGGCTACAACCACACACACCACTCGCAGTCCGACACGTACGACATGGCGATCCGCGCGGACTTGACGCAGGCGTCGGCCGTGATGGCGGTTTCAGCCTACGAGCTCGCCAACCTTTCGGCGCTGATCCCGCGGGGCGAGCGCACCGCGCCGATGCCGATTGAGGCGGTGAAGGTGAGCGACAGCTTGGTTGTGAAAGGCAAGCATTGAAGGGAGGAGGGAGCAGGGAGCGGGAGCGGTCTCGGCAGGGAGGGTACCGCTCCCCGCTCCCTGCTCCCAGGTTAATCAAGCTCAGCCAGTAGCTTTTCCAGATCGAGCGGCCTCGTGTGCATCGCGATCGTCCCGTCTGGCCCCTTCGGCCACTCGCTCTCCGGACGGTCGCGGTACAGCTCAACGCCATTGCCATCCGGATCGCGCAGGTAGATCGCTTCGCTGACGCCATGATCCGCCGCTCCCTGGAGCGGGAGACCCGCGTCCAGCACACGTCGCACCGCACCAGCGAGCGCCTTGCGATCCGGAAATAGGATCGCGAAGTGGTACAAGCCGGTCGTGCCCGGCGGGGGTGCCGGCGCGCCTCGGCCGGCCCACGCATTGAGCCCGATGTGATGATGGTAGCCGCCGGCCGACAGGAAAACGGCATCGCGGCCGTAGGTCGTCGTGACCTCGAAGCCGAGCACGTCTCGATAGAATGCGAGGGCGCGGTCGAGATCGGACACCGTCAAGTGGACGTGGCCGATGCGGGTGCGGGGATCGAGAGGCATCATGCGGCGCGTAACCTGCAACGCTTTAGATTTCTCCGCATGAACGCCATCCCCAAGGTTCCCGTTCCCGTCAATGAGTCGGTTCTGGGCCATGCGCCGGGCTCTCCGGAGCGGGCGGAGCTCAAACAGACGCTGAAAGAGCTCTCCAGTCGTCAGGTCGAGGTTCCCTTGATCATCGGCGGCAAGGAGGTCCGCACAGGCCGGACGGTGGACGTTGTCATGCCCCATTGCCATCACCATGTCCTCGCCAAGGCGCAGCAGGCCGGTCCGGCGGAAGTACAGGCGGCGATCGCGGCGGCGCGGGAGGCATGGCGGGAATGGTCGGCGTGGGGGTTCGAGCAGCGGGCCGCGGTGTTTCTTAAGGCTGCGGATCTCCTCGCCACCCGGTATCGGCCGATCGTGAATGCGTCCACGATGCTCGGTCAGTCCAAAACCGCGCACCAGGCGGAGATCGACGCGGCGTGCGAGCTGATCGACTTCTTCCGCTTCAACGTTCACTACGCCGAGCGGATCTACGCCGAGCAGCCGCTGTCGGTCGCTGGGGTCTGGAACTACCTCGACTTTCGCCCCCTCGAAGGATTCGTGTACGCCATCACGCCCTTCAACTTCACGTCCATCGCCGGCAACTTGCCGACGGCGCCGGCGATCATGGGCAACACGGTGGTGTGGAAGCCCGCGGCCACGTCGGTCTTCTCGAATTACTTCATCATGCGACTCCTCGAGGAGGCTGGCCTTCCACCCGGCGTGATCAACTTCGTCCCCGGCCCGTCGGCACAGGTCTCCGAGCGCCTGCTGGCCGATCGCGCGTTCGCCGGCATCCACTTCACCGGCTCGACGGAAGTGTTCCAGACCCTGTGGAAGCAGGCAGCGGCCAACCTGACCTCCTATGCGGCGTATCCACGCCTGGTTGGTGAGACCGGCGGAAAGGACTTCGTGCTGGCGCACGTGAGCGCCGACGTGGACGCGCTCGCAACCGGGCTCGTGCGCGGGGCGTTCGAGTATCAGGGCCAGAAGTGCAGCGCGGCATCGCGCGCCTACGTCCCCGACGCGATCTGGCCACAGGTCCGGGACCGCATGCTGGCGATGCTGGCGGAGGTGAAGGTGGGAGATCCCGCGGATTTCCGCAATTTCATGGGCGCGGTGATCGATCGAAAGGCGTTCGACAAGATCAAGGCGTACGTCGATGCGGCGAAGCGCGCGCCTGGCGTGAAGGTGCTCTTCGGCGGGGGAGCAAACGACACGGACGGGTACTTCATCGAGCCCACAGTGCTCGAGAGCCAGGATCCCGCCTACCGCACGATGTGCGAAGAGATCTTCGGGCCAGTGCTCACCGTGCACGTCTACCCGGCTGGGCGCTGGGCGGACACGCTCTCCGTGGTGGACGAAACGACTCCCTACGCCCTCACGGGCGCAATCTTCGCCCAGGACCGCGGGGCGGTGGAGGAAGCCAAGCGGGCGCTCCGCTACGCGGCAGGCAACTTCTACATCAACGATAAGCCGACGGGCGCGGTGGTCGGTCAGCAGCCCTTCGGCGGAGCGCGTGCCAGCGGCACCAATGACAAGGCGGGCAGCCTGCTCAACCTGATTCGCTGGGTGAGCCCGCGCGCCGTCAAGGAGAACTTCATCCCGCCGCGGAGCTTTACCTACCCGTTCATGGCCGAGTCGTGAGCGCCGGGAGCCGCCGGCCGCCCATCCTCGTGCTCGTGATGGGCGGAGCGTTCGTGCTCCTCGTCGCGTCGTTCTTGATCGGCTCGCTCGCTCGGCCCGAATTCCCCCCCTTTACCCTCACACCGCCACGCCCCGCGGCCGTGGGTGACTCGCTCATCGGTCCCGCCACCTACACGGTGGACGCGTCCGCCACTGAGCGCTGGCGGACGTTCGATTTCGGCCGCAACGCGGCCGTGGACTCGGGGCCATGGGACATCGCGTTCCGGCGCTTTCATCTGATCACGGCCCCCGGCGGCGGCATCATTGATCTCGGGTCCGTGCCCTTCGACTCCGTGCGTCAGCTCCCGGTTTCGGGCTACCTCCCCAACACCGATGCATCCGACACCACGAATCCGAGCGTCGGCAAATGGTATTCGTACAGCATGCTCAGCCATCTGCTCACGACCAAGCACCACGTCTATGGAATCCGCACCCCACGCGCGAAGTACGCCAAGCTCGAGCTGCTGGCCTATTACTGCAAGGACGCCGGCACCGCGTGTGTCACCTTCCGCTACGCCTACCAAGGCGACGGGAGTCGACGCGTTGCTCCGTAAGCGAAGAGCCCCCGGCCTCGCCGGCCGGGGGCTCGTGGTGTCGTGTATTGGTTGGCGGCTTACTTCGGCGGCAGGATCTTGAACATCCCCGTGCCGCACACCGGGCACACACCCTTCAGCGCGGGACGGCCGTTGGCCATCTTCACCTGCTGGGGATTCGAAATCTTGCGCTTCGCCTTGCACTTCACGCAGTAGCCCTCATCGGCAGCCATCGGGGCCTTTCCACCCTTCGCCATTGCGCGTTCCTCCGTTCGGGGGCATGGGCAGCAGGGGGGGGTGCATCACTCGATGGCAAGGGGTGGCTCCCCCGGTTCACCCCCGCCTCGGACGGTGACAACATAATACCCCCTGCTTAAGTCGTGGGAGCGGGGCCAGCGGGCGTGGCATCCGTGAAGCCGTTGCGTTTGTGAGTTCCGTCACAAAACGGCTTTGTAGCGGACCCGCCACAACGGCACAGGACAACGACTTCCGCCGGTCTGCCGTCCTTCCGGGGGGGCACCGGAAGTTCCCGGCCGTCGGGCGTGACGATCCGGACCGGCCCCTCGACAATCAGGGGCCCATTCGCTTTGGGCGTGATTCGCGTGACCTCGT
Source organism: Gemmatimonadales bacterium (assembly GCA_035943095.1). Taxonomy (GTDB): domain Bacteria; phylum Gemmatimonadota; class Gemmatimonadetes; order Gemmatimonadales; family GWC2-71-9; genus AG41. The sequence continues at coordinate 26,091 of DASZCN010000006.1, forward strand.
TCATGCCCAACTATAACGGCCCTGGCGGGGGATCCCAACGGGACGACTCGGCAGGGTGGACAACGCGCATGAAATTGCGCAAACTGCACGCGGCCTGGGAGGAGTCGCTCGGAGCCGAAGAAGGGACCGCACGCCCGACTTCGCCGACGGCGCCCCCAGGCCTTCGTTCGTCCGTTCCGGGAACGGGCGTGTAATGCACAGGGTATCTTCCACCCGCGCTCATGAGAACCGTCGGGTTCCTCCCCCTCGTCGTCCCTTTCTCGCTCCTCGCGTCCGCGTGCGTTTCCGAGCACGGACCACTCACGAACCGCATGGCACAGTCGGCGACGCCGTACCTGGCGCGCGCCGCGAAACAGCCGGTGAGCTGGCAACCGTGGAGTCGCGACGCGTTTGCGCTCGCGGCGCGTCTCGACCGGCCCGTCCTCCTTTATATAGGCGCCGACGACTGCCGCTGGTGCGGCATCATGGACCGCGAGGTGTACAGGGACCCGTTCCTCGGAGCCATGATCGACTCGCTGTTCGTTCCGGTGCGCGTGGACCGCGATGAGCGTCCCGACGTGGCGCAGCGCTACGCGACCGCGGTGCAGTTTCTCGCCGGCCTCCGCGGGTACCCGATCACGGTTTTCCTGACGCCTGACGGAGCCGCGTTCTTCGGCGGCACGTACTTCCCGCTCGACGACCCGGTGACCGGCCGGGGCCTCAAGCAGCTGCTTCCGGATGTCGCGAAGAGCTATCGCGAGCAGCGAGCTTCGGTGCTGCGTCGCGCGGAGCTGATCAGGCAACTGTCCCTCGGGCGCCCCGCGGCGGCCAGTTCGTCCAAGGCGGCGCGGATCCAATTCGAGACCGCCGCCGTTCGCGACGCGGTTGCGGCAGCGGCCCAGGCCGGCGCCGACCTCGCGACCTTGCGCTACATCCGTGCCGCCGATCTGCTCGTGGCGGCCTACGCGCGCACGACCGATTCGAGCTATCTGACGCCGGCGCGTGCGGTGCTCGACTACGTCGCGGATTCGGGAGAGGGGGTGGTCGCGGCGGGGGGGAGCGCTCGGGATGACCCGCCGGAGATTCAGCGCGCCGGCTGGCTGCGTGCTCTCACCGTGGCATGGACCGTGACGGGCGACCCGCGGTATCGCGATGCGTCGCGCGCGGTCGCCCTTCGGTTGGCCGGCGAGGTGGCCTCCACCGTGGATCGGACGGTGTTCGCCGACCGTGACGCGTACGTGATCGGCGCGGTGCTGGATGCGGCGATCGCGGTGGGTGACTCCGGGACTGTGACAAAGTCCCGCGCCACTCTCGATACACTGCTGCGGCGCGTGTACGGGCGGGGCCGTCCCGTGCGCCACTCGCTTCGGGGGGGCGCGCCCGGGCGTGCCCTGCTCGACGATCAGGTGCAGGTCGCGGGGGCCTGTCTCGCGGCTCGCGAGGCCACGGGGGCGCCGCGCTACCTCGAGATCGCGCAGGACTTGGCGGCAGTCTTGGAGCGGGACTTCGCCGACTCCACGTCCGCGGGGTACCTCGAGGCCGCCGCGACGGATCCGGCGGCGCCCGTGCTCAACGAGCGTGCGAAGCCGGTGCTCGACGATCTCCTGCCGGCGGGCAACGCGGTGGCCGCGCGCATGTTGCTGCGGCTGGCCGAGGTCACCGGGGACGCGCGCTATCGTCGCCGCGCCGAGGCCATTGTCGCAGCGCTCGCGGCGAGCGTGACGGGGGCGGGGTTGCGCGCGTCGAGCTACCTCGCCGCCGCGCAGGATCTCCTTCGCAGCCGCTGAGCCGGTTTCTGTCCGCAACACCGTGCTCGCTTCCAACTCGCTGTGGCGCAGAGTGCTACGGCCGTTGGCGTGACGCCCGAATCTCCGTGCAGGTCCTATGGATGTAAACGGCGCGCCCTCCGACGCAGAAATCGTCGCCCGCGTCCTCGGTGGGGACACCGAAGCCTTCGGCTTCGTGATCCGCCGCTACGAGGCCGGGCTGCTCAGGTTTGCGACCCGGATGCTGGGGAGCCGGGACGCCGCAGCGGACGCGGTTGCCGAGGGGTTGGTGCGTGCCTACCGCCACCTCGCGAGCTGCCGGGAGCCGGCCAGGCTGCGTACATGGCTCTACCGGATCGTGACGAACCGGTGCAAGAGCCATCTCGCTCGCCGGTCCGTCGGCGATGTCCCGCTCGACGAGGCGCCGCCGCTGGCGGATCCCGCGGACGGCGAGGCGGCGCTGGAACGAGCGGAGCAGCTGGCCCTGGTGCAGCGAGCCCTGACCGGTCTGTCGCCGGACAAGCGCGAGGCGTTTGTGTTGAAGCACGTGGAAGGGTTGAGCTACGAGGAGATGGCGGCGATCACGGGGGAGCGGATTCCGACGCTCAAGATGCGTGTGCATCGCGCCCGAGAAGCCTTGTTGAAGGTGCTGGAGGAGGAAACATGAACACGACCGACCCAAGGATCCATCAGGTCCTGGACGGCGAGCTTTCGATAGATGCCCTGCCGGCCGAGTTACGTCACGCCCTGGAGTCGGTCAGCGCGGCCGCTGATCTGCTGGTCGCGCCGGTACCCGGTCCGAGCCTCGAGTCGCGCATCATGGCTGAGGTCCGCCGCCCGGCGTCGTCGTACCTGCGCCGGGTCGCGAGCTGGCTTGCGACACCTCACGCGATCACTTTCCGGGTCCGTCCCGTCTGGAGTCTCGCGTTCGCGGCAGCCGCCGCGGCGTTCACGCTGTTCTTCGCCCGCGACGCCGGGCCACAGCTCGGCGAGCACGAAGGCATCGCCCAGTTCGTCGGCCGGTTCCCCGACGCGCGCTCGGTGCACGTGGTCGGCACATTCAACGACTGGCGGCCGGGGACCATCGCACTCGAGGACCTGGACCACGACGGCGTGTGGACGGCCACTGTCGTCCTGCCGACGGGCACGTACGAATACATGTTCGTGGTCGACGGTGAGCGGTGGGTCCCCGATCATCTCGCCGACCGCCTGGTGGCCGACGACTTCGGCCGGGAGAACTCCGTCGTCATCGTGCGGCCCGTCCATCGATGAGACTCGGCGCCGTGCTGGCCCTGCTTGCGGCGCCGCTCACCGCCCAGTCGGTGCAGAGCCGCCTGGAGGGCCGCATCCCGACCGACGCGGTACCCGTCGTGGACTCCCTCGTTCAGGTCGCGCTCCATGAGGGTTTGCCCTCCGAGCCGCTCGTGCAAAAGGCGCTCGAGGGGGGCGCGAAGCAGGTGCCCGGGCCGCGCATCGTGGCCGCCGTGCGCGCGTCCCTGGGGCAGCTCCGCGACGCGCGCGACCTGCTGGTCCGTGCCGGCGATCAGCCGCCGGTCCGGGCGGGGGAGGTCACCACGGTCGCCTGGGCCTTGCGTCGGAAACTGCCTCCGTCCACGGTCGAACGCGTCGTCGCCCAGCTGCCGCATCCTCCGCGCGGGCCCGCGATCCATGCGATCGCCGACCTGGTCGCCCACGACTTCGATCCCGACTCCGCGGCCGGATTGATCATCGACGCGGTCCACGACGGCCTGCAGCGCGACCGGCTGCTGGACGTGTCGACCGCCGCCCTCCACGAGGTGCAGCGCGGGCGAACGCGAGACGAGGCAATCACCGTCGTGCGACAACAGCTGCCCAACGTCCCCGCGCCTCCCAAACCGGAACGGGGCACGGTCACCCGGGCGCGCCGGCCGGATACGCCGACTCCGCCGTAAGTCGCGGCGTTGCAGCCCTTAACGCCCTTATCGTGGCCGGCTGGCGGGTCGGGCGTGACGCGGGGGGAGAGGCGTGGGTCTCAACGGTGAAGCGGGCCAGGGTGGTCCGCGCTCCCTCCGGAGGTATAGAGACATGATGCGTCGCACGCTCCTCGCACTGGCACTGCTCGCCGCTCCCGCGATCGTGATCGCGCAGCAGCCGTCGCCGATGCAGGGTCAGGCGCCGTCGGCCGATACGTCGAAGGCGATGGCGAAGAAGGGCAAGAAGGCGTCGAAGATGAAGAAGCACGCCAAACCGTCTGCCAAGCCCGCTGCCAAGGATACGAGCAAGGCCAAGCCGTAAGCGGCTGAGCTACGAGGTGTAGTCGGCGTTGATCCGGACGTAGTCCGGCGTCAAATCGCAGGTCCACACCACCGCCTCCGCGCGACCGAGTCCCAGGTCGACGCGGAGGCGGATCGTTTTCTCCCGGAAGATGTCGCGGGCGGTGCCGGCATCCGGGTTCGCCGTGGCGCCTCCGCTGGCGAGCGTCAGCCACCGATCGTCAGCCGACGCGGCTTGCAAGGAGAGGCGCTCCACGGCGAGGGTGACACCGGCGGTGCCCGCCGCCGCGAGGACGCGCCCCCAGTTGGGGTCCCCGCCGTAGATCGCGGTCTTCACGAGCGTCGAGCGGGCGATCGCCCGTCCCACCTCTCGCGCCGTCGCCTCGCTCACGGCGCCCACGACCTGAATCTCGAGGACCTTCGAGGCTCCCTCTCCATCCGCGACGATCGCGAGCGCGAGCATGCGCGCGACCTGTTGGACGGTGTCCTCGAACGTTTTCCAGACCGCCCCGTCGCGCGACGGATCCACGCCCGAGGCCCCGCTCGCAAGCAGCAGGACGCTGTCGTTCGTGCTCGTGTCCCCATCGACGGAAATCGCGTTGAAGCTCCGGTCGGCGACGCGGCGCAGCAGCGGCTGAAGGGTCGCCGGCTCACCCGCGGCGTCCGTCGTCAGGACGGCGAGCAGCGTGGCCATATCCGGGTGAATCATCCCGGCCCCTTTCGCGATCCCGCCGACCGTGACCATGCCGGCGGGTGTTTCGAAGCGCACGGCACAGTGCTTGGGACGCGTGTCGGTGGTCATGATGGCGCGCGCGGCGTCGAGGCCGCCACCCGGCGCCAGGCGCCCCGCCGCGGCACGCAGGCCTTCCGTGATCTGCTCGAGTGGCAGGGGCACCCCGATGACACCGGTCGAGAGCACGAGCGCGGTGCGGGCGGGAAGCCCGGCGGCCTGCTCCGCGGCCTGCGCCATCGCGCGTGCCGCGGCGAGGCCCGGCGCTCCGGTGCAGGCGTTCGCGACGCGGGCGTTCATCGCCACCGCGCGGATCCGTCCGGGACGTTCGGCCAGGAGGTCCGCATCGTAGATCACGGGTGCCGCCCGGAGCGCATTCTTCGTGAACACGCCCGCGGTGGCGCAACTGGTGGCGCTCACGAGCAGCGCGACGTCGGGTTCACCGTTGGTCTTCAAGCCGGCGTGCGCGGCGGCCGCCGTGAACCCTCGCGGTGTGGTGACGGAGCCGTCGGGAATTAGGGCGAAGGCGGCGGGCATCGGCGGAGAAGATAGCGGGCAGCCGTCGCTTGTGTAACCGCCCGGCGCTTCGTATCATAGCACAACCTTCCCGGGAGGCCCGTTCGATGTCGGAACCGTTCTTGAGCTCCGACGATTACGACGAACGCGCACATCAGCTCTACAACGAAGCACGATACGACGAGGCCGTCGACACTCTCCGAGCCGGCTTGGGGCTGTATCCCCACGCCGTTGAGTTGCACGTCGGTATGGGGTACGCGCGCTTGGCGCGCGAAGAGTACCTGTGGGCGCGCCGGGCGTTCGAGGAAGCGGTCGGCCTCGACCCCGAGCACGAGGACGCGCTCGCCGGGCTCGGTGAAGTCCTCCTCAAGTTCGGCGATCGGGCTGGATCGGTCGCGTGCTTCGATCGCATTCTCGCGCTCGGGTTTCGAGAGGATCACGACCTCATGCTGCAGGTGGGGCGGGCCCTGTTTCGTGAAGGCGTGCTGGACCAGGCCCGGCGCTTCTTCGAGGTCGCAATCACGGGCCATCCGGACTCGGCGGAAGCCGCGGCGTGCGTGGGCTACGCGGCGCACCGCCTCGCCGACGAGGGCGGAGCGCTGCACTGGCTCCGGCGCGCGCTCGAGCTCGACCTCGATCACGCCGAAGCACGGATCTACCTCGCCAACCTGCTATACGACCGGGGCGAATACGAGGCCGCGCTGTTCCATCTCGAGCGCAGCGAGCCGAGCGACCACTTCGATGGCCTCGCAATCTGGCGGCTGATCGAGCTCAAGAGGAGCGTGTACCGCCTCTCCGACGACGACCCCGAGCTCGTGCCGTGGCACCATCGCCTGGACGAGCTTGCCGCCGACGCCGCGCCGGAGGACCTGCTCCTCGCCGAGATCGAGGCGATGGGCCCCGACGGGCAGATGCGGGACCCGCGCCAGCTCGAGCTGTTCGGCACACTCCTGACCGAGCTGCAGGGGATGAAGGCCCGCTCGGGACCGGGGGAAGTGCATCGCGTGAGCATGCTCAACGGCGCCACGTACGTCGGCACGTGGGAAGAGATCGTGCGTCAGATGAAAGACGACGCGGCTGAATGGGCGCGCGGCTCGCTCGAGCAGTACATGGCGGCCGTGGCCAATCGGGGCCGGAAGGAGACCGGAGTGGCGATACCGGCGACGGATCCGGAGAGCTTCATCCGGGGAAGCGCGGATGCGGGTTTATTGCGGATCGTACACTGATCGACGAATCTGGCTGAAGAGCCGGTAGAAGGCCGGGGAAGGGGGAAGGGTGGCCCCTTGCCCAGCCTTCTACTCTTCCCCGGCCTCTGACCACCCTCTAGTTCGAATGCTTGAGCTTGACGGCGATGGAAAGCGGTCCGTCCCCCAGCGCAATCAGCGTAATCGCTCCCGCGAACAGCAGACCTTCCAGCTCGATATTGCCGCTGTGCGGCAGCTTCACGGCGAGGATCGCCACCACCATCTCCACCGCCATGCACAAGGACCAGAAGCGGGTGAAGATGCCGAGGATCACGCAGGCCGCGCCGATCGTCTCCACCACAATCAGGATGACTGCGAAGATGACCGCGAACGGAAACCCGATGCCGTGGAGAAACGCCGTCTCCGCTCCGACGCCCGCCTTGAATTTTTGAATGCCGTGGAGCAGGAACACACCGCCCACTGCGAGGCGCATGAAGAAAGCCGCGTAGGGGGTGAGTCGGTTCATGGACCCTCCGGGTGGATGGCCTGTGTCACGGGGCCCCGCCGCCGCGCGTCAGTGCGCACTTCGCGCGCCCCGAACCGCTTGACGATCACGTCGAGACCGCGCTGCGGCAGCGCGCCCCCCCCGCCCCCCCCGCCCCCCAACCCCGCCACATCAACGAAACACAAGCCCGCTTCCGGGAGGCCGTGGAGCACCACGTGCCCGCCGTGACACACGAGCGCCGCCGAGACGCCTTGCGGTCCGAGCTTTACGACCGGCGGGTTTGCCGGGTTCAACCCCGCCGCGTTGGCGGCCGCGATGAGGAGGCCCGCGAGACCCTGCGCGTCGGTGAGGCGGTTCGCGGGGATGCCTCCCAGATCGGCAAAAACGTGGTCGAGCGTCAACCGCCGCAGGCGGCCTGATACGTGATCAACGGCGCGACGAACGTCCCCCGGATGATTTCCGCGCCGAGCGGGTCGTCGTACAGGTCCGTGCGCTGGGCCATGAACTGATAACGTCCGCTGATGATCGCCCCGCCACCGCTCGCCGGCGCGTACTGGGTGATGATCAGCTGTCCGGCGACCTGGCTGCTCGGCGTGCCGTGCGAGTACGACTGAACGCCTGGTGCGGGCAGTGCGCTGAACCAGAGCGCCCAGGGAAACTTCGGCTGGCAGAACGGACTGAGCTGGCTGATCTGTGTCGTGGCCTGCGCCGGGCTGATCGAGTCGATCTCGTACGTGCCGGTCACGATCACCGAGTCGGGCAAGGTGATCACGACCTTCTCGTCGATCGTCGTGTTGTTGGCCAGCGTATCGCGCAGCTGAAAAGCGAGCTTCCCGTTCAACCGCGTGTAGTTTCGGGCGGTGGCCGCGCCGCCTTGATGGCGGACCGCGGAGCCGAACGCCGTCATGAAGAAGCGGCCGGTCTCGGTGGTGTCGGTCAGTGTCATGACGACCACAAAGCTCGACTCCGATACCGTGGTCGTGCCGTTCGTCAAATGCGCCCGGTAGCGGATCGGCCCACCCGTGCCGTGAGCGGTCACGAGGCCGCTCAGCGTGTCGATCGTGATGACGCTCGGGGACGCGGAGCTATCGAACGTGATCGTCGTCGGACCGGGGGTCTTTTGCTTGATGGAGCGCGGGACTGTGATGGTGTCCCCAGGCATCACGAAGATCGTGTCGAGCAGCAGGTTCAGGTCGAGCGGCCGGGAGATGGCGACGACCGCTCCGCTCTGCGCGGTGCCAACGGTGGCCACGACCACCGCCGTGCCCTTCCCGATCGCGGCGACTTTTCCCGACGAGTCGATGGTCGCGACGGAGGCCGGGCTGACGCTCCAGGTGATGTGGCCCGGGGGATGCTGGCTGCCGTCCGAATCGAGGATATACACGGTGCGCGGCGGCAGCGTGTCTCCTACGAACGCAGAGTCGAGTACCGGCGTGATGATGAGGAACTGCTGTCCTGTGCCGGAGACGTTCACGCAGGTCAGAGACGTGGACGCGACGAGCAGCAACGCGAACAAGTATCGTTTCATAGGCGCCTAAGTGTAAGAGGGTGTGGTCGCGAGCGGCCAGGCCGTAGCACTCCTATGGAACACCGGGAGCGATGGATTGCTCCGGGGGGGGCCCGCCTAGAACATCGACATCGCGAGGAAGGAGCGGAGGTTGTCGTTGGCGACCCGCAGCCGGGCCGAGAGCAGGCGCACCACCGACCAGAGCACTTTGTAGGCGATATCGCGGTTGAAGTCGAGCAATAGCTCGAAGTCTGAGCGGGCGATCGTGAGGAGCGTGCAGGACGTGTTGGCGATGGCGTCCGTGGAGCGCTCGGAGCGATCGAACACAGCCATTTCGCCGAAGCAAGCGCCGGGTTTCAGGACGGCGAGGGCCTCCTCTCCGGATCCGGGGATGGTCCGCGAAATCCGGACTTCGCCGTCGGAGATGATGAAGAGCCGGTTCCCCGGCTCGCCTTCCTTGAAGACATGCTGTCCGACGGCGAACTTTTTCTCCCGGCAAACTTCGGACACCCGGGCGAGCTCTCCGTCATCCAGGTCTTGGAAGATCGCCGCTTGTTTCAACAGATTGAGGTTCACGGGACGAAGCTACGAGGCACCGGATGGAGGGGCAAGTGAAACCGTGGGTGACACCCGCGGATCTGCTTACCGCCGTTCGCCTTCCGCTCGCGGCGGCGTTTCCGTTCGTGCATCAGCCCGCCTGGCAGCTCGCGCTCGTCGGGGCGGCCGCGGCGTCGGACTTCTTCGACGGAATGCTCGCGCGCCGGTTCGGCGGTTCTCGCACGGGCGCGGTGCTCGATCCGATCGCCGACAAGCTCTTCATGGCAGTGGCGTTCCTCACCGTGGCGCGCAGCGGGTTGCTGTATCCGCTCGAGATCGTCGGGGTCCTGGCTCGGGACATCGTCGCGGCCCTGGGGTACGTGGGAGCGTGGCTGTGGCGGGGGCCCATGGCCTTGCCCGCGCGGGCCGGGGGCAAGGTCGTGACCGTCCTCCAGCTGCTCACCCTCGTGGCCTGTATCGTGAACTCGACGCACGTACGACCGCTGGCCTGGGCGACCGCCGCCGTGGGACTCTACGCCATCTGGGATTACGGCCGCGCCGCCGCCCGGGCGAGCGCGGAACGCTGAGATCCGAAGGAGGGACGTTTCATGCGGAGGGCGTGGCTCGTCGTGCTCCTGCTCTCGGGCGGGACGGCAGCACTCGGCGCGCAGGAGTTCCATCCACCGGCGGTGCAGCGATCCAGCGACCGCGGGACGCGGCTCGGCCTGTTCGGCTTCGGCGTGCGCGGCGGCGTCGACGTGTCGGGCAGCAAGCAAATGGTATTCGGCGTCACCCTCGACGCCGGCCACCTGTTCGGCCCACGATTCCGGATCCGGCCGTCGGGCGAGATCGGCGTGTTCAATGGCGTCAACAGCTACATCGGTAGCCTCGAGGGACTGTACCGCTTCACGGGGGACGACCAGGCCGCAACGCCCTACGCGGGCGGCGGGTTCAGCATCGTGGGGCACGACTCCTGCGGCTCCGATCCCGATTGCCCGGCCGTCTGGGCCAACCTCGTTGTCGGCCTCGAGCTCCACTATCGCTCCACATTCAACTGGCTGCTCGAATATCACGCCATGAATCACTTCGACCACAATCGATTCTACGTGGGGTTGACCACGCGACGGGGTAACTGATATGGCGGGTCCGGTCGCCGAGATCACGATGCGCTGGCGTGAGGGCCTCATATTCGAGGCCGGAGCGCCGGGCCGACCGCTCGTCCGCGTGGACGGTGACAGCACAGTCGCGACGTCGCCAGTCGAACTGCTGCTCGTCGCCGCGGCGACGTGCACGGCGTCGGACATCGTCCTGATCCTCGGGAAGCAACGCGTGACGTTGCGCTCGCTCGAAGCGACGGTGCAGGGTACTCGCCGGGAGGAGCAGCCGCGCCGCTACACGGCCATGCACTTCCTCTTCACCGTTCGTGGCGACGGCGCCGACGAGCTGAAAGCCCGGCGTGCCATCGACCTCTCGCTCGAGAAATACTGCTCCGTCGTGGCGTCGCTCGCCCCCGATATCCGCATCACCTACGACGTCCAGCTTCGCTAAGGCGCTCAGCGCCGCGATGGGCATGGCCCTCGTCGCCACCTCGCCGGTGCCGGCGCAGGCCCCGCCTCCGCTCCAAGGCCCCGAACTCGCGGCGGCCGCGACCGTCGTCCTCGCCCGGCGCACCTTCTGGGGCGCGGAGCTGGGCCTCGCGGCGCGCGCGGGGGGCCAGGGGCGCGTCGCCGTGACGGCTGCCGGCGGCAGCTACGAGCATGTCCTGGGCGTCCGGTGCGAGGCGACCGCTCAGTTCCTCCTCCGTCCCGGCGAGCGCGGCGGCGCCGGGCCCTACGCCGGTCTCGGTCTTGCGTTCGTGGGGGGCGAGGGCGCCCGCGGTGCCAGCTATCTGACGGCGCTCGTCGGCGTCGAGTCCACGCCGGCGGCGCGCGCCGGCTGGTTTGCGGAGCTCGGGTTGGGGGGCGGTGTGCGGCTTGCGGTAGGCCGGCGGTTCAGGCACTTCCCGCCGGGTTGGTAGTGGGAGGACGAAGGTCGCGGCGCGACCGTCAGGCCGAGGCGCCCACCGTCGCGTTGCGCCCCACCACGGGGCGACAGTAGCGCTCGCCCAGGACCCGAAGCTCCGTGAGCTGGCTCTCGTCCAAGCCGTCGTACCGATCGGCCAGGTAGAGCATGGTGTCGTCGAACCATTCTTTCTGGTGCTCGGGTCCGGCTTCCAGGACGCCGCACCGCAGAATGTGAGAGAACAACTCGTCGCGGGCCTGCTCGAACAGCGTGGGGGTAGACATTTTACGGGGTTCCGAACGTTTCTTGGCCATGCGTGGCGTACTCCAGTCGTCTGTGGGCCGGGGACGTGGGCGCGAGGCGGCGCGGTCGCCCGGCCGCCGATGAATCGGCGCCGCAATGTAATAGGCCGTTTTGGACGGCGCAAAGGCCCGACCCCGGACCGCCGTGACGATATTATCATGTCGGGGAGCCGGGACGGGGTGGGGAAGGTAGCGGGGGAGCGGTAGGCGGGACCACGCGTCAGGAAGGTGGGCGGATGGGCAACTCATCGGACGAAGTGTACGGCCCGGAGCGCGCGAAACGGCTGCTGGCGCTGCTGCGGGGTCTGGCAGAGCGGATTCAAGCGCTCGACCGAACAGGACGACTGCTCGAGCGGGCGCCCGAGCTGCAGAAGCTGCTCGGGAACGCGCGTAGCGAGCTGTTTCACTATGAAGTGCGACTCACCTACGATACCCCGGAGATCGCGGAGAGCCGCCGCCTGGTGGAGGAGGCGGAGCAGCGGGCGTTGGACGCGATGGCGGGGTTCGACGAGGAGGAGGACGACGAACCGTGGCGGAGGCCTCAGGACGAATGAACCGGTTCTACATGCTGCTCGTGGCGGTGGCGCTCATCGGCGGCGGCGTGCTGTGGTATGGCTCCCGGCGGGAGGCCGCGCCGGCGGTGAACGCGCCGACTCCCCTTGCGGCCGCGGACGGGTTCCAGGGCTTCACGTTGGGGGCGGACTCGGCGAAGGTGGAGGTGACGGAATACTCCGATTTCGAGTGTCCGTTCTGCGCCTCGTTCGCCACGGTGCAGATGCCGGTGATCCGCCAGCAGCTCATCGCTACGGGCAAGGTGCGCTGGCGTTTTCGCGACTTCCCGTTGCCCTCTCATCAGTACTCCCGGTACGCCGCGCTCGCGGCCCAGTGTGCGGGAGAGCAGGGAAAATTCTGGGAGATGCACGACCAGGTGTTCACCAATCATCAGTGGGCGCAAACCGGTAAGAACCCCTCGGCACTCTTCCGGGACTTCGCCAGGACCATCGGCCTGGACCTCGACAAGTACGACGCCTGCGTGGACGGCCAGCGCTACGCCGGCCGGATTCAGGCGAGCGTGCAGGAGGGTGAGGCACTCGGCGTGCGGGGCACGCCCAGCTTTTTCGTGAACGGCCGCCCCTTCCAGGGACGCGCCACCTCTGACGACTTCAAGGCGTTGGTGGACAGCCTGACGACCAAGCACAAGTGATCCGGCGCCAGGCGATCGCGCTCCTCGCGCTCGTGGGGCTTCTGGTCGCCACCTACCTCTGGCTGTACAAGATCGGCGTACTCGGCGAGCTCCAGTGCGGTACCGGGAGCTGTGAGTACGTCCAGACCAGTCCGTATGCGGATGTGTTCGGCGTTCCCGTCGCGCTCATCGGTGTCGTAGGCTACGTCGTCGTGTTCCTCGTTGGGTTGACGGGCCTGCAGCCGCGGCTCCACGCGGACCGACGCGTGACGACGCTGCTCGCGGTGCTGGCCACGATCGGGTTCTGCTTCACGCTGTATCTCACGGCGATCGAGCTGTTCGTGCTCCATGCCATCTGCCGCTGGTGCGTGGGGTCCGCCGTGATCATGACGGCCATCTGGGTCCTTGCGCTCGCCGGAGTCGTCCGCGCTCCGACAGCCGCCTCACCCCCCCGCTAGCTTAGAGCCGATGACGTCACCCCTGAACGCTCAGGCCGACAGGCGCGGCCGGTACCTGTTCACGCTTGCGCTCGCCGCACTCGGCGTGGTGTACGGCGACATCGGTACCAGTCCGCTATACGCGATCCGCGAGTCCTTCTACGGCATGCACGCCATCCCGGTCACCCCGGGAAACGTGTTGGGCGTGATGTCGCTCGTGTTCTGGTCGCTGATCTTGGTGGTGACGATCAAGTATCACATCGTCATCATCCGGGCCGACAACAAGGGCGAGGGCGGCGTGCTCGCCCTGATGGCGCTCGTCAACGGCAGCCGGATCGCGCGTGGACTGACGCCCCGGCGCCTCATGATCGTGCTGGGCATCTTCGGATCGGCGCTCCTGTATGCCGATGGCGCCCTCACGCCCGCGATCTCGGTACTCTCCGCGGTCGAGGGGCTCGAGATCGCGACGCCGGCGCTGGCCCCGTGGGTGATCCCGGTGACGCTCGTGATCCTCATCGGCCTGTTTCTCATACAAAGTCGCGGCACGGCCCGCATCGGTGCGATGTTCGGCCCGGTGATGCTCCTGTGGTTCGTCACCATCGGCGTGCTTGGATTGAGCGAAATCGTCCGTCAACCGGGCGTGCTGGCCGCCGTGTCGCCCACCTACGCCATCGGGTTCTTCGCCCAGGATGTCGAGCGGGGCTTCGTGGTGCTGGGTGCGGTGTTCCTCGTGGTCACGGGCGGCGAAGCCCTCTACGCGGACCTCGGCCATTTCGGCCATCATGCGATTCAAATCGTGTGGTTCTGCGTTGCGCTCCCGTGTCTGTTTCTCAATTACCTGGGCCAGGGGGCCCTGCTTCTCCGGGACCCGGCGGCGGCGGTGAACCCCTTCTACCATCTCGCCCCGAGCTGGGCGCTGTACCCCCTCATCGCGCTGGCCACCGCCGCGACCATCATCGCGTCACAGGCCGTCATTTCAGGAGCGTTCTCCCTGACGCGGCAGGCGGTGCAGCTCGGCTACAGCCCGCGGCTGCGGATCGACCACACCTCCCAGCGCGAGATCGGCCAGATCTACGTGCCCGCGGTCAACTGGGCGCTGATGATCCTCACCTGCGCCCTGGTCCTTTGGTTCCGGACGTCGAGCAACATCGCGGGCGCCTACGGCGTGGCGCTGTCGACCCTGATGCTGATTACGACGCTGATGTTCTATGTGATGAGCCGCGAGGTGTGGGGGTGGAGCTTCGCGCGAGCCGCTGGCGTGGCCGGCCTGTTCCTGTGGCTGGACGTGTTGTTCTTCTGCGCCAACGCGCTGAAAATCCGCTACGGCGGTTGGGTCCCCCTGGTGATCGCCGCGGTCATCTTCATCCTCATGACGACCTGGAAGAAGGGACGCGAGATTCTCGGCAAGCGGATGCTCGAGAAGACCGTGCCCTTGAAGATGCTCCTCGCCGATCTCGCGGCGGAGCCGCCGATTCGCGTCCCGGGCACGGCGGTCTTCATGTACGGCACCGCTGACGGGACACCGCCGGCGCTCGTCCACAACCTGGCCCACAACAAGGTGCTCCACGAGAAGATTGTGTTCCTCACGGTCGTGACCGAGGACGTGCCCCATGTGGAGCCGGCCGAGCGCGTAGCGATTCGGCACATCGGCAAGGGCTTCCACACGGTGATCGCGCGCTACGGGTTCATGGACGACCCGGACATCGAGGACGTGCTCGGGTCCTGCCGAACGAAAACCCTGGACATCCGGATGGAGGGTACGACGTTCTTCCTGGGTCGGGAGACCCTCGTTGCCTCGGATCGTCCCGGGATGGCGAAATGGCGCGAGCAGCTGTTCGCGTTCCTGTCGCGGAACGCCCTACGGGCGACGGCGTTCTTCAACATCCCCGCGAATCAGGTATTCGAGGTCGGAGCGCAGGTGGAACTGTGAAGCAGGTCGGGGGAGGTTGGTGGAGGACGGGGGAGGTTGTTACGGGGCGGCGCAACCTCCCCTAACCTTCTCCAACTTCCCCTAACCTGCCGTCCGTCTCACTCCACCTGCCCGAACTTCGCGATGTCCTCCGGTAGTTCGCCTTGCTGCGCGGTCTTGGCGTCCTTGCCCTGTACCATGATGCGGATCTGCTCGACCACGTCGGGGTTCGCGAGGGTGGTCACGTCGCCGACGTCCCGGCGGTTCGAGATGGCC
>DASZCN010000007.1:0-23731 GCA_035943095.1 Gemmatimonadales bacterium
CCCCGGGGATCCAGCTGCTCGATCTCACTTGGGATGGCGTTGCGTCGGGCCTTGAGGGTCGCGAGTGTCTTGCTGGCCCGGTGCGCCGCCTGCTCGAGGTCGGCGGTCGTGGGCTGCGGCATCGTCGCGGTGGCCATGTTAGTAATCCACCGGGCGGTCGATCAGCTCGAGAACCTCTGCCAACTCCGCTCGGAATCGCTCGGCGTGGGACCCCGCCTGCCGCTTGGCCAGCGGACGACTGCCCCGACGGAGGTCGGCGCGCGCGCCTTCGGTGCTGAGCCGCGTGGTCTCGAGGGCTTTGCCCGTCAGCTCACCCAGCACCTTGCTGACGCGGTCCAGAGCAGCCTCGTCGATGTCGTCCACGTCCCCACCGGCAAGCGAAACCGCTCCCATCGCTCGCCCTCTGTTGCCACCAAATGCCTCGAAGTCCAGCCGCGGCCGATTCAACGCTTTTCTGATCTCCAGCGACGCGGCGACGCGCCCCACGAGGGCCGGGTCGCAGCGTCCGAGCGCGTCTGCTTGCTCGTCCGGCGTCCGTGGTTCACGACCAAAACGGTCACGGGCCTGCTGCTGCAGCAGGTCAAACTCGGGGAATGGCTGCATCGGAGGCACCTCCCTTGAGGGACACAGGTTCAGCGTGCTGCACCCGCTCGGCGAATTCTCGGAGTGTCGCCAGCGCGGCGGCCGTGAGGGTCCGGCGCGCGTAGCGCGGGACCGTCGTGCCCTGCGCCGCGGCGGCCGCGCGGAGCCGCTGCAGTTCGGCGCGCGTCAACACGAAGCGCAGGAGGCAGCTCTTCCGATCGCCCGCCGGCAGCAGCGGCCGGCCGCGCCGAGTCTTTTTCTTTTTCTGGTCCACGTGGCTAGAATAAGGGATGCCTGCGCCGCGTCGCGAGATTGGGAATCAACCCCGACCCACCTGCACGATCTGTGACCCGGTCGAGAGCGACATGGGGTGGCGCGTGGATGCGCTGCGGGACGCCCTGGAAGCCGCGCGCGATGATGGGCCGGGAAGTCCCACCGACGTGCGCCGCCAGCGCCGCCGCTTCGAGCGCGAGATCCTCGCGCATTCGCCGATTGCTAACCCTGGCGCTCGGCGACGCTGGCTGGACTTCGTCATGGAGACCCACCCCGACCTCCGGCTGCCCACCGGACGTCGGTCCGTGCCGATCTCCGGGCTCGTCCTCTACGTCCTCTGCGCGCTCGTCGCGCAGATACTAGAGCACGGCGCGACACTCCCCGCCAGCGAGCGGGAGGCGCACTTCAGAACCGGCACGCTAGTCGATGAGATCGTGCAGCTCGGCCGGGAAGCGCTACAGGCGCGGCGAAAGACTCGGCGGGATCTCGGGCGTGAGGGCCTCGAGGGTCGCGTGGTCGCGCGGCTTCTCAGCCTCGAGGAGAAGCTCGTGCGGATCCGCCTTCGGCCTGCGGACCTTCACGCGGCGGTTGTGGCAGCCCGGACACGCGGCTCAATCGGATGGGTGAGTCACGAGCAGCTCCTGCAGGCAGCGCGCTACCGGCGGGACACGCGGATGCTCTGCGAGCTTGCCCGGCCTCGTAGTAAGGAATTGGCCCAGGTCGCGCGCGGGCGGGTCGCGTTGATCGAGCTGCTCACAGCAGCCCATCCGTCGCGCCCGCGTTTCGTCCGCGTGCCCTCGATACTCTCCCAGCCGACGGAAAGTGAGCGTACCCATGGCAAGCAGCGGTGCGGATCGAATGCAGGCGATTCGGAGTCAGCTCTGTACGGGTGGCCTACTGCACCCCAAGGGAATGCCAGCTGAGTCGCCCTGCGCCCTGTGCTCCGCCTTCGCGGATCTGCTGTTCGGCGAGGCGAGTCTCCTGTCACAGTTGGTCGTTATCAAGACCCAGCTAAGCAGGCCCCGATAGTTCGCCGCAGATCGAAAGCAAAAAGGCCCCGGAACGCTCCGGGGCCTTCAGTCTGCGTCATCGACGACGCGAGTTCGTCTATCCAACCTCGACCATCTCGGCGGCGTTGAAGCTTTCAACGTCTGACGCCGGCGCCGGCGCAGCACTGGACGCCGTTCGTGCGTGTAGCAGCGCTTGGTAGAGCTGCGTGATGTCTGCGACCCTCACGACCGGAGGGACCAGCGGCTTCGCGGCCTGCTCACCCTGTGGCTTGCGTGCGGGCTCGGGAATGGGGCTCTCCCACTTGAGCATTGCGGTGATGTAGTCGTCGAACGCCGCGTCGAGGTTCGCCATTGCCTCAGCCAGCGACGCCCCATCAGCCTTGCAGCCCGGCAGCTCGTCGAACGACGCCAGCCAGTACGGATGGCCCGGATCGTCTCGAACCGGGACCGCCCGTCGAGTGTACGGGAGCTGCCGATAGTAGGTCAAATCGTTGGTCATCGATCCTCTTGGCTCCTAGCGTTCGCCTCGTCGATCGCCTTGATAGCGTCCGACACTACCCACTTCCGGACCGGGTCGTGGCGAGGGATGGTGGTTACAATATCGTGGTATACACAGTGTTGGCAAACGATGTGCCGCGTCCCCTCGTGGCACCGAAACCCGTTGCCCTCAAGGGCACTACGGACTTCGTTCGGGCTGCGGTCAGCCGCCGACTGCCGCAGGGACTGCAAGAGCTTCTCAGAACGCGAGACCATCTCGGGGGGTTCCCAGATCCCCGGCGGTCACGCCGGCGCTTCGCGCACGTATAGCGGTATGGCTCCAAGGTGGCGGCCATCGACCTGCACCGCGAACTCATAGTTCCCTTCGTGCGGCACCGGCAAGCCATTGGCATTCACGACGACCTCCGCAGCGAGTGGCGCATCGGACGCTGGGCGCCCCTCCTTGATCATCTCGAAATCCAGTTCGATCGGCGCTACGACGTTCTTGTAATCCGCGTCCACGAAGTCGATCCGGAGGTGGTGTTTTCCTTCCTCCGTCCCGTGGCCCTCAATGCGAAGCACAAGCGCGAGCTGTGGGTGGAGCGCGGGAAACGTCCGCGCCAAGATGAGGTCGAACGTGGCGACGATGATCTTCTTTCCAGCGACGCCTTCAGACACACTCTCTGCTATGATCCCGTACCGCAGGTACACTCTCGCGCTCGTGTCGTGGGAGACGAAATGAAATCTGTAGGGCACAGCGCCAGTTGGTTAGGGCGTCGGCCATGTGACTCTGAGTGTGACTTCAAGCCTCCGGTTAGGGCGTGACTCGTCGGGTTCCCCCGGTCCCTTGGCCGCAACTTGGCCGGTGAGCCGCGACGAATGGTGCAAATCAGGGTGAATCGGGCGAGCCGTTACGCACAAAACAACAGCCCCGCACGTGGCGTGCAGGGCTTGAAAACCGCTGGGCGCAAGCCCGTACAGGTTCGAGTCCTGTGCCCTCCGTAAAGTGTCAGCCGCGTTACGTCTCCTCATTGCACTCCTGCACGAGCCATGGAGTGCGCGTGCAGCAGCCATCCTCTCCGCCGCATTAGCCGCGCTGCCCCTCACCACTCGACCGGGAAGAGCGACCCGGCCTCCTCAGGCGTGACCCTACGCCCCGCGAGTCCGATCGCGCGCGCGAGGGCCGGATCGCGGTGGGCGGCGAGATCCGCGCCGGTCGGCAGAACTACCTCATCCGGGATCACGCCTCGACCCTCGAGCCGCGTCCCGTCGGCGAACACGAGATCGGCCTGGGTCACCGACGTATAGTAGAACGCCACGACGTCGACACCCACTCTGTGCTCGTGCCCCCGCGATTCCATGACGGCCCCGGCGGTGCGGTCGCCCACCACGACTCCGCGCTTCCGCATCTGGAGAAAGTAGGCGAGCAGTTCCGCCGCCGACATGGATTGGGCGTCGACGACCGCCACCACGGTGCCGGTGAATTGCGGCCCCCCGGTCCGCGTTCGGAGCGGCTCGGTCTTGGTGCGCTCGCGCCGGACGCCGAAGGTGTCCGCCCCGACCAGGTTGCCGGCAAGGCGCAGCAGCGTGGACTCGAGGCCGCCCGGGTCCCCGCGCAGGTCGATCACCAGCGCCTTGAATCCCTGCGCGCGCCGCACCGACTCGTCAATCTCGCGATCGTTCGCAACGAAAATCGGGAGCTTCCAGACCAGCACATCCGAGCCGAACTCCCAGAAGCGGCTGCGGAGAGTCTGTTCGACGTTCTGCTGCTGCCGAATGATCTGCCAGATGTCGTCGCCGTGGGTGAGGTCCATGATCGGCGGATGCTGCGTGACCTTGGCCCGCACGACGACCGAGCGGACCGTATCGCCCGGGCTCTGGAGCGCGAGCTGCACCGCGGCGCGGGGAGCGAGGGCGTAGTAGAGGTATTCGACATCTCGCCAGTCCTCACGGGTCACGGCGAACCGGTCGATCCCGATCACCCGGTCGCCCGGCTTGACCCCCTTGGCGGCCGCGTCGCTCTCCGGACCCACCCGGATGATGTAACTGGAGTCCCCCACGATGCCGAGGTTCCAGCCGTACTGCACCTGCGCCGCGCGGCGCGGAGGATAGAACTGCGTATGCGAGTCGCGCAGCGCGGCGAGCGTGACCGCGATGGCCAGGAAGGCTTCACCGTTCACCTTTGCGGCCGCGATCCTCGCGTCCGCCGAATCGAATAACGTCTTGAGGTCGAGGCCGTGGAAGGTGGAGTCGTAGTAGTAGTCTCGGAGGTCGCGTTCGACGACGCGCAGCATTAGATGGGCGCGCTGGCGATCGAAACCGGTCATCTCCTGGCCAGCGGCGAAGCGGGCGAGGCAGGCGAGACTGAGCAAACTGAGCGGGAGGGCAGCGCGCACTGATCACCTCCAGGGTGGCTTAAGCTCGCAGTCCGGGGAACCTACGGCAACATTCGCAGCCTGGTTGCTATCTTGTTCACGACACTCATGTCGAACGCCACCCGGTCGCCGTCGCTCGCTGCGCTCGGCCTTGCCGCCATAGCGGTTGGCGGTTTAGCCGCGCAGGATTCGACCGTCTTCGCCGACTCCGCCCTCCGCCGGTGCCTCGGGCTTCTCGAGAGCGCACAAACGGATTGCTACGAAAGCTTCCTCGTTCCGCTCGTCGCTTCGCAGGGCGTGCGCACCGCCATGGCGACGTTGGACGCCCTCGGCGCCCGGGACCCCCAAGTGCGGATCGATGGGCACGTCTATGCGCACGCGATCGGGATCGCGGCCGGGAGAACCGACCGCGCCGACGTCGCACGTGCCTTCTCGAGTTGTACCGAGATTTTCCAGTCCGGCTGCTACCACGGCGTCATTCAGGCGTACTTCGAGCAGGTGAGAACCGTGGACACGGCATCCGCGAACGAGCTGTGCCGGGCCTTCAATTCGCCAGCGGCGAGCCAATGGTTGCGGTTCCAGTGCGTGCATGGCATGGGGCACGGGCTCGAGATGTTCTACGGGCATGACCTGCCGCGCGCGTTGACCGGCTGTGATCTGTTGCGGACAGGGTGGGATCGCGAATCGTGCTACGGCGGCGCCTTCATGGAGAACGTCGTGAACGCGACTGCGCCGCACATGCTCCATTCACACGGCGACGCGCCCGGGTCTACGACGCCCTTCAAGCCTCTCGACCCCGCGGATCTGCAATATCCCTGCTCGATCGTGGCCCAACGCTATCTCGTCGCGTGCTACAACATGCAGCCTTCGGTCATGCTGTATTTCACGACCGGTAACATGGGGGCGGCCGCCCGGGGCTGTCTCGCCGCACCGCTGCCGATGCGGCCGGTGTGTTACCAGGGCCTCGGTCGCGAAATCAGCGCCTATTCGCGGCAGGACCACGCCGTGGCGATCCACATGTGCGGGTTCGCGCGAACGGAGTACCGGCCGTGGTGCCACGTCGGCGTCGTGAAGAACTTCGTCGATCTGACGGCCAGGTTCGAAGATGGCCTCGCGTACTGTCGCGTCGTCACGGGATCCGATAGCCGGCTCAAGTGCTACGAAGCGGTGGGAGAGGAGATTGCCACGCTGCGCCCCGACATGACGCAGCGCGAAGCCGCGTGCGCGGAAGTCCCGGAGTCGCACCGGGGAGCCTGCCGCTACGGCGCGCGCCTCCCGGGTGCGCGACCGACGCCCGCGCGTCCCTGAAGGACACCCTACCTGACTGGGTACAACCCTGAGGCCTCGGTTTGACCCATGACGCGACACGAGCTCCTCGCGAGGGCGTGGCGGACGAGCCGAAGAATGGCGAGCTCGACCGTCTGAAAGTGATGTAGTTCGCGCAATTCCCCGACGGACGCGACCGTCAGAAGTGGCCAAGCCTGGTGTACGTCCGCGTACGGCCGACCTGGATTCGCTATAGCGACTTCAACTGCGCGCCACCGCTGATCGTCGAGTTCACACCAACAGACCTCCAGGCTCGATGACGGCCGCTTGGCTCGCCGTGTTCCGTCGCGTGCGCCGGCTAATCGATGGCCGCTGACGGGCTCGTCGTAACCGTCGACTGAAGTCGCGGCTCGGCCACTGGGCGTGTCCTGAAGGACAGGGAGGCGGGGGCGAGTGGTTCGAGGCGGGCCAGCTCCCGGAGATTCCGCGCGAATCGGACGACGAGTAGTGCGAGCATCCCGAGCGCGGCGGCGGCGAGCAGTCCATCGGTGACAAGGCGCAGGGGGGGGAGGAGAAAGAGCGCCACATTCACGTGGATGAGGATCAGACGCACTTCGGTCGGACCGAGGCGGCCGTAGCCGAGGCGGAAGCTGCCGAACACCGCCGCCTCCAGATACACGTTGATCGAAAGCGCGAGGTAGGCGACCACGACCCCCAGGGCCAGCCCAAGGCTGAAGTACGGAGACAACCCGAGCCCGATGCCGATGGCGGCGGTCGAATAGGCGTCCACTAGGTGATCGAGGTAATAGCCGTAGCGGGGCCGCTCGGTGCGTCGCACCCGGGCCAGCGTCCCGTCCAAGCTGTCTCCGAGCCAGTTCGCGATGAGCGCGGCCGTCGCCACCCACAGCCAATCCGCGTGCCTGGCGCTCAGCGCGTAGGCGACGCCCGCAGCGGTCGCAGCGAGCACGCCCAGGGCGGTGAGGTGGTCCGAGGTGATCGCGCGCGGCAGCCGCCGAGCGATGGCGCGGAGCAGCCGGCGCTCGGGGCCGGCGAGCAAGAAGGTCAGTTCGCGTTCGGGGTCGCGCATCGGAGTACCCTCAGTGTCGGTACGAGGAGCAGCATGCACGCCAGGGCGAGCGCCCACAGCGGCAGCCGCAGCGTCGCACCGAGCCACGCCAGTAGCAGGTATCGCGGCACGCGGCCCGCCGCGACCGCCGTCAGGTAGCGGCCCCGGGGGTAGCGCGTGGCGAAGGCGAGCAGCTTGAAGGGGAGGAACGGCAGCGGCGTGATGCCGCTCAACGCGAGGATCAGGAATGGAGCGCGGCCGAACCAACGGAGGACGAACGGCGGTGAGGATGCGGCGCTCGCGCCCCGCGTCAGGCGGGTGATGCTCGGGGCGAACAGGCGGTGGTCGGTCCAGGCGGCAGCGACCGTGCCGGCGGTGGCGATGCATGCCGTAGCGATGATCCCGAGGCGGGGCCCGAACCAGATCACCACGGGCTCGTGCGGCACAACCGCCATCCCCACGTTCGAAACGAACGCGTAGATGAGGAGGACCGCGGCCTCCAAGACCGGGGAGAAGGATGCACTCATGGGCGTGCAGAGCTTCTCCCCGTGCTCTCAAGCCGTTTTCAAGACGTCTTATGGCCGACGCTTCACGCTCGGATTGTCGCTGCGGCTATGAGGACGCCCGCCGTCTCGGTGAGACCGGAATCCCCGTTGAGGTAACCAGAATGGAAGACGAGCTTTCCCTCGACAAGAACCGGAATTCGTTGTCCTTTCAAGCGGCCAGGGATAAACCGTGCCCGCTGGAGCCCATCGAGCAGCGCACGCTCGAACATCCTCATCTGCAGAGCGCTCTCGATGAGTCGGAGCGAACCCGGGGCGACGTACCCGGCCGTGTCGACGATGAATTGCATCCTGATCAATCCCCAGCGATCGTGCTCTGCTTCGAAGCCGTCCGGTCGAATGCCGAACAGCGACACGTCGTCGAGCCGCGGCAGCACGACGTCGCTCGGGCACGTCTTCGTGCAGTCCACCAGCGTGTTGGCTCCCTCCGCCGGCGGGCCTGGGTCCGCCACTACGTTTTTCCGCTGCGCGTTGAACAGCACCACGAGGGCGGAGTCGTAGCGCGCGAGGCCGTCAGCCTTGAGCAGTGGGTCGAGCGCGAGCGCATGACGAAAGTCGGCGCTCGTTCCGGAATCGTCGCCCTTGTAGAAGGAAATCACGCCCAGCAGGAGCCACGCCTGCACTTGATCGTCGCGCGTCGGATGGCCGGCCGGATCGAGCGACGAGCGCAAGTGCATCGCGGCGCTGTCGAGCTTCATGCCCCGCATCTGCACTCGCGCGGCTTCGAGATGGTCGTACGAAGGGCTCTGGGCAGCGACCGGACGAAGGCCGCCGCCGAGGGCGACAAATCAGGAGGGTGGACCACGTCACACGACGCATATGGCCGACGGCGCCTCCAGGGCGCTCTGGCATAGGATTCGGCCGGCATCTTGACTAGTGACGTTTGGTGCGGCCCGTTACCTGACTAGGACGCCGCTAGAAGCGCATGCCCGCCGTCACGGGCACGAGCCAGCGCGAGTCCGCCGGCGCATTCAGGAGCCCGTGGTATCGCGCTTCCAGGAACAGTGCCGAATTCCCTTCCAACCGCAGCTCGACCCCTGCCCCGGCCGACAGCCCGAAGCGCATCAGCGCGGGAGCGGTCGGATGCTGGAACAGGTAGTACGCGCCGCCGCCGGCAATCAGATAGAACCCGGGCCCGCGCGGAGCAGCGGGAAGAACGTCAATGAGCTCGTTCAGAGTCAGCGCGGCCACACCAACCGGACCCGTTGGTGCCCCCGAAACCGAGCCTCCGCTGCAAGACAGGCAAGTCGGCAGCGCCATGGGGTGAACGGCGTCGGCCGCCGTGAAGTGGCTGACGAGCGCATCGAACCGCACGCGGAGCCGCGGGGTGACCCGATAGCCCATCGAGACCTGACCGGCAACTCCCGCGCTCAGGTTCTGGAACTGCAGCGCGGGACCTTGCGCCACGTTCGTGCCGCCGGCGAACCCGACGAACCGTTGTGCGGATGCCGCCGAGGGGGCAAGGAGGAGCGTAAGGCTGGGGACACCGATCGACACGAGCCGACTGAAACGCATCATGGAGGGACCTCCGACGAGGACTCCGTGACTATACGCCGCGGGCTCGGGCGTCTCAAGGCAGGCCCCCTGGCGGACCCACGTTCCAACGTGAAGTATTGCAGCATGCGGACCGTCACCGTACTCGGCGTCCTCGTCGCGTCCGCCACCCTCGCCTCCGCGCAGGCGGTCGACACGACGGTGACGGCGCAGGGCTTCCTCCAGCGCGACGACCAGGTGGGTCAGTGGACGATGGTGGTGCCGCTCCCGTTACGGGCGCTCGGCGCGCGCACCTACGTCGTGCCGGTCGTCGGGAAGCCCGAGCGCTGGAGCAAGTTCGTCAACCACTACATCGAAGCGACCGGACGCATCACGCGGATCCCCGAGCGCGGGGACCCGCCGATCGGGATGGAGATCGAAAAAGCGAAGGACGTCGAGCCGCCCGGCACCGGCCACGCCACGGTGGACCGCGGCATGACGTTGCATGCGGACGTCACACTTTCCGTGATCCCCAACCGCTTCAGCTGGCACGACGCTAACGGGAACGACACCGGCGTGAACCCGATGGTCCTGTATTCCATCCTCAATCGCCGGTCGACGCCGATCTACTACGTCCTGCCGAACAACGACTTCCTGTGCATCACCGTCAAGTCCGCGAAGGACAACATCAAGACGTGGGACTCGACCACGCAGGTTCGCGATCCCGAGCCCCGGCGCTTCGCCGTACAGCGCGCCGGCATCTTTCGCGATCAGATCCGCCTGCCCCGGGATGCCGCAACGCGCCCCGGCCGCTATGTCGCCGTGGTCGGTATCTGCGCCGTGGACGATTACGACGTCAGCGCGGAGTTCGAGATCCAGTAGCGGCGAGGGACCGCCGCGCCTTCCGAAACACGTCGTACCACATCGCCCGGGTGAGCTTTCCCGTGTTCGTGTTCTGCCGGCTCGGGTGATACGAGGCGATGACGAGGGTGCCGTCCGGCAGCTCGCTCGCCGCACCATGACGAAACGGGGGTCGCGCGCGCGGCGTGAGGCGATCCCACCACCCCGCCGCCCTGAGCCAGCTGTCGTGAGCGATGCGGCCCAGCGTGACCACCGCGCGGACTCGTGAGAGGAGCCGGAGGTCGGCGCTGAGGAAGCGCCGGCAGCGCTCGAGCTCGCTCGCGCTGGGCTTGTTCCCCGGTGGCGCGCACCGCGCCGCGGCCGTGATATAGCAGTCGATCAGGCGCAGCCCGTCGCTCCTCCCGATGGATTCCGGCCGGCTCGCGAACCCGAAACGGTACAGCGCCTCGTACAGCCAGCGCCCGCTCGAATCGCCCGTGAACATGCGACCGGTGCGGTTGGCCCCATGCGCCGCGGGCGCGAGCCCCACGACGAGGAGCCGCGCGCGGGGATCTCCAAAGCCGGGCACGGGCTTGCCCCAGTACGTCCAGTCTCGGAATTCGGGTTTTTTCTCGTGCGCGACCCGGCGACAGTACGAGCGCAGTCTGGGGCAGCGCGTGCAGGAAACGATCGAGTGGTTGACTGCTGAGACCGAAGAGAACGTCACCCTTTAAGGGTAACGCCTTGCAAGCTTACGGAAACCGGATCGGAAGACCGTTCTGCACGCTGCCGGCGACGGTGAACGCCTGCACCGCGATCGCGGCGGCGAGCAGCCACGGCCGGACTTTGGGGCGAAGAGCGGCCGCGGCGCCCAGGACGGAGAGCCCGGCGATCGCGGTATAGCTGTTCACCCGACCCACGCTGGGACGGTCACCGAGCAGGGGATTCGCCTCGCGGAACCCCGACCAGCCGTGACGGGCCAGCTCGCGGGTCTGCGCCGCGTCCATCAGCAGGGTGACGACGAACGCGCTCGCGAGCACGGTGTGCGTTTGATTCCAGGAGACACGCGCGGGGAGGTCGGTGATGGTCGACGTGCTCAACGCCCAGCGCGAGACGGGCGTGACGGCGACCATGCGCAGCGCCTGCTTGTCCACGCGAAGACTTGCGGCCGTGCGGGCGCTAGCCGAAAGCGACCCAAGGAACGGGTTCGGCCGGCGGTCGACATGCGACAACTCCCCAAAGCTGAAACTCTTCAGGGCCTCCTGGGCAGCTGAGCTCGTGGCCATCCCGCCGAGCCCCGCCGCCGCCGTGAGCAGCACCGCGACCATGCGCGTCATGCTGCTCCAGGGGGGGCAAAGCCGGTGCCACGTGGGCCGGGTCGCAGGCCAAGGTGTGCGAGGGGCGTCGACGCCATGCTTGTGGCCTCGCCGTGACAGGTTTGCGGCGGAGATGAGCACATCACGCCCGCTTCCCGTACTCGAACAGCTCGCTCGGGGAAACCCTGAGCGCCGCGCACAAGCGTTCGATCGTGTCCGCGCGAATGAGGCGGAAGCGCCCGCTCGCCCTCGTGAGCCGGTAGATGCTGTTCAGGCTCAGGCCGGTGAACTTGGCCAGGGCGTAGGGTGACAGGCCGCGTGCTTCGAGGAGCTGCCGCACGCGTAAGCGCAGCACGCCCCGCCGGCGAAAGTGGATCTTCTGCCCTCGATACTCAGCCATAGGACTCCTCCCACACGGTTATAACAACTAGAGATAGTATAATCAATATGTAGTATAACATCAATAGGTTATATAGTGGAGCGTAGAGACTTACACTTGGCGACTGCCCCAAAAACGGGGGGTTGCACCGACCCACGTGACTTGCGAGGTTCTGCTGCGCCGGGAGAGGTGGCCGAGTGGCTGAAGGCGGCGGTTTGCTAAACCGTTATAGGGGCTAATACCTCTATCGGGGGTTCGAATCCCCCCCTCTCCGTGCTACAGAATGTCCAATGTCCAATTCTCAATTGTTCAATGAACATTGGGCATTGATCATTCACATCCGATAATTTTCGATGACCGTCCGCGTCCGATTCGCCCCTTCTCCTACCGGCTACCTCCACGTCGGCGGCGCCCGCACGGCCCTCTTCAACTGGCTGTATGCCCGCCACGTGGGCGGCCAGTTCCTGCTCCGCATCGAGGACACGGATAGGGCGCGCTCGACCGAGGAGCACACGCGCGTGATCCTCGACGGGCTCACCTGGCTCGGGCTCGACTGGGACGAGGAGCCCGTGTTCCAGGGCGCCCGCGTGGCGCGCCATCAGGAGATCGCCGACCGCCTGCTGGCCGAAGGAAAGGCCTACCTAGAGGACGGCGCGATCCGGTTCCGGTTGCCGCCGGGCGAGATCGCGTGGGACGACGCGGTGCACGGGCGCATTTCGTTCCAAGGCGAGGACATCAAGGACTTCGTGATCCTCCGCTCCGATCGGACGCCGATCTACAACTTCGGGGTGGTCGTGGACGACATCGACATGCGGATCAGCCACGTGCTGCGCGGTGACGATCACATCTCGAACACCCCCAAGCAGATCGCGCTGTATCGCGCGCTGGGCGCGCCGCTGCCCGTGTTCGGCCACGTGCCGATGATCAACGGGCCGGACGGCAAGAAGCTCTCCAAGCGCCACGGCGCCACCGCGGTGGGCGACTACCAGCATATCGGGATCCTGCCCGCGGCCATGCGCAACTTCCTGGCCCTGCTGGGCTGGAGCCCCGGCGGCGACCGCGAGATCATGACGCAGGACGAAATGATCCGGCTCTTTTCATTCGAGGGGATTCAGCAGAAGGCCGCGATCTTCGACATGACGAAGCTCGAGTGGATGAATGGGCAGTACCTCTCGGCCACACCCGCCGAAGAGCTGTATCCGCTGGTGGCGCCGCGACTCGCCGAGCTGGGCGTACGGGGTGACCGGGAAGGAACCCTGAAGGCGATCGCGGCCGTGAAGACCCGCTCGCGGACGACGCTCGACGTGGCACGACAGGCGGCGGTCCGGCTCGATGCGACGCAAGTCCAGCTCGACGACAAAGCGAAGCAGGAAATCGCGAAGGACCCGGCGGCCTACAAAGCCTCGCTTGAAGCGAGCGTCGCCACGCTGCGCGGGACCGAGTGGAACACGACGGCGCTCGAGCAGCGGCTACGCGCGCTCGCCCTGGAGCGCGGCGTCGCCGCGGGGAAGGTGTTCCAACCGATCCGCATCGCGCTGAGCGGCGGAACCGTGTCCGAGCCCGTGAACGAGCTGCTCTACGTCGTGGGAAAAGAAGCGGCGCTGAAGCGACTCGAAGCGGCGATCAGGGGACCGCGCTGACCGTATCCGCCTTCGCGCGCGTCGTGTCCCGCTTGGCGCGCTCGGCGTTCCGCTCCGCTTGCTTGCGCTCCCGCAGCTCCCGCACGTACTGCTTGAAGAGGTGCAGCGTCTCCGTGCGCCGCGCCGCCTGCATCAAGTCCTGTCGCATCTCGTCCAGCTGGCGGGCGCGCATCTGCTCGTCGTAGTTCCCCTGTGGCAGGCTGATCGGGAGCAGCGCGAGCGCGGCCGTGGGAATCTTGATCCCCGCCACGTGGATGAACTGCGAGTCGATGCCGAAGACCTGACCCGCCACTTCCGTGGTCCAGGTGGGACGCTGCCGCGCCCGCTGGTCCTGGTCGATGATCACGTTGAGCGAGTCCACCATCGCGTGCAGCCGGCGCACGACGGCCGTGTCGCGATCCGTCTGCGGCTCATACAGCGCGTCCGCGACCTCGGACGGCAGCGCGGGACGGGGCGTCACCCACAAGCGCCCGTCTCCCACCTGCGGGGGCACGACGATGTGCGGGCCGACCGCCTCGGAGCTCGTGGCGAGCAACGTGTCCGGCCGCCCGACGGGCGCCGGCACGGGCGGCGTCGTGTCCGGGACGGCGGCGTTCGGCAGCGGTCGACCCAGACCACCGCTCGGGCCGATGCCCCGGCGTGTCCCGCCGAACGGCGGCAGCTCGTGGAACTCCGGGCCGCGCGGCGGAATGATCGTGATCAAGCTCTGGTGCCGGTCGATCCGCCACGACGACGTGACCACCAGCACGACGAGCAGGGCGTGCAGGATGGCGCTGGCGATCCAGGTGAATCGCCGCACCTCGCGCGGGGTCCGGCGCGGCTCAAACAGCGGTGAGCACCTTTCCCAGCCGCTCGGCGGCTTCGACCAGCCGCGGCGTGCCGACCGTGAGTGCGATACGGAAGAACCCCTCCCCACCCGCGCCGAACCCGGTCCCCGGGAGCGTCACGACCCCGGCCTCCGTGAGCGCGCGACGCGCGAACGTCGCGGACTCCACTCCGTCTGGAAGTGGCACCCACAGGTACATCGTGGCCACCGGCGTGTCGGGCTCGAACCCCTGGGCGCGCAATATCGGTAGCATCGTGTCGCGGCGCTCCTTGAACTGGTCGACGTAGCCGCGCGCCAGCGCCTCGGCCTGCGGCAGCACCGCCGCGCCCGCGGCCTGCACGGCGAGGAACGCGCCCGTATCCACATAGTTCTTCACGCGCGCCAACCCGGCGATCAGCTCCGGCCGTCCGACCGCCCAGGCAAGCCGCCACCCCGTCATGCAGAAGCTCTTCGACATCGAGTGGAACTCGACCGCGACTTCGCGCGCCCCGGGTATCTCGAAGATACTCGGCGCGACGTAGCCGTCGAAAGTGATCTCGCAATAGGGATTGTCGTACGCGATCACGATGCCGTGCTGGCGGCAGTACGCGATCGTCCGCTCGAGGTAGTCTCGGGGGGCGATCGCGGCAGTTGGATTGTTGGGGTAGTTCAGGTAAACGAGCTTGGCGCGGCGGGCGACGTCCGATGGGAGCTCGTCGAGCTCCAGCAGGAAGCCCGTGCGCGGCGTCAGCGCGTAGCGATACGGCTCCCCGCCTGCGAGAACGGTGCCGCCCTCGTACACGGCGTACCCTGGCTCGGGGACGATCGCGACGTCACCCGGATCGAGTAGCGAGACCGCCAGGTGCGCGATGCCTTCCTTCGAGCCGATGAGCGGGTGCAGCTCGGTGAATGGATCGAACCGCGCGCCGAAGCGGCGCTTCATGTACGCGGCAGCCGCCTCGCGGAACGCAGGCAGCCCCATCTGGAACGCGTAACGGCTCATCGCCGGATCGCGGATGGCGCGGGTGAGGGCGTCCACCGCCACCTCGGGCGGCGCGAAATCGGCGTCCCCCGCGCCGACGTCGATCACGTCGACCCCCTGCTGGACGAGCCGACGCTTGATCGCCGGGATCTCGGCCATCGGATACGTGGGTAGCGCCGCCAACCGCTTGCTGAATTGAGTCACGCCCCGGGTCCTCTCCACAAGATACGCGCGAGCCGTCCCGAGAATTTACCCTGCCGCGGTGCATCCCGTTACACCCGCTACCGACCTCTGCCGCCTTCTACCGTCCTCTACCGTCCCCTACCGCCCTCGACCGCCCTTTCTTCCCCAATCCCGTGCCGCGCGAAGAACTCCTCGCAGGCGCCCAGCACGTCCGACCAATGCCCTACCACCCGGCTGGCCCGCGGCAGTCCTTGAAGAATCAGGGCCCCGTACCGCTTCGTGACCACCCGGCGGTCCAGCAGGACCACGGCGCCCACGTCACTCCGGCTACGAATGAGGCGCCCGAACCCCTGTTTGAGCTTGAGCGCCGCATTGGGAACGAGGTAGTGGGCGAATCCGTTCAACCCCCGTGCCTCGAGACGCTCCAGGCGAGCGGCCGTAAGCGGTTCGGAAGGCACCTTGAACGGCAGCTTGGCCAGGATCAGGACGCGGAGCGCGCGCCCCGGGACGTCCACGCCCTCCCAGAACGAATCCGTACCGAGAAGGATGCCCGATCCCGCTTCCCGGAAGCGGCGCAGCAGATGGTCGCGCTGCCCTTCCCCCTGGATGAAGAGCGGCCAGTGACCCGCGATCGAGTTCCGCACGGCGTCGGCCGCGCGCCGCAGCGCCGCGTGGCTCGTAAACAGCACGAACATGCCGCCGTCCGACGCGTGGGCCAGCTCGACCAGCACCCGTGCCACCGCCGCACCGTGACCCGACTCGTCGTCGCGTGGCTCCGGGAAGTCGGTCGGGATCCCGAACAGACACTGCTCGGCGAAATCGAAGGGCGACGCGTGAATCTCGCGCACCTTCATTCGGCTGGGGGGCAGATCGAGGCCGAGCCGCTCCTCCAGATAGCTGAAGTCGCCGCCGGCCGCGAGCGTGGCACTCGTCAGCACGACCGTCTCGATCCGGTCGAACAGGTTCTCCTTGAGGATCGGCGCGAGATCGAGGGGCACCGCGGCGAGCGACAGGTTCACCACTTTGCGCCCGCCGCGCCGCTCGAGCCAGCGGACTGCCGCGGGCCCTCCGGCCGGCGGCCGCAACGTGGCGGTCAACCCGGCCGCCGCTGCGTCGAGGCGTCGTACCACGCCGCGCAGCTCGCCCAACAGCTGGGCGCGCCGCTCCGACGGATCGTCGAGCGCGAGTCGGTCCGCGATCGTCGCCGTGTCCTCGGAGAGGCGGGCGAACGCGAGCAGCAGGTTGTCAAGCGCGACGCCGAGCCCTTCGTCCCACACAGCGTCTTTCAGGAACTCGTCGCGCAGGCGCAAGACCGGCGCCGCTCCAGGCTCCCCATCGAGCCGAAGCGCGAGCCGCGTGAAGACATCGTCCGCGGCGCGACGGGCAGCCGCGAGCGCATCCACCAAACTTTGCTGCACGAGGTCGCGACTCGCCGCCGAGAGGAGATCGTCGCGATTGAACAGCAGGGAGCGCAGCGTGGGCAAGAGCCCGCGTCCGTTCTTCTCGAGCCGGCATAGCAGTCGCTCCACGCCCAACCGGCTCACCTGCGCGCCGAGGTGCATCGCGGCCACGTCTTCCAGGTGGTGCGCCTCGTCGAGCACGAGCCGGCGGTAGGGCGGGAGCACCGCGGCCTCCTGCCAGTTGTCGGACGCCATGCGCACCGCGAGGTCGGACGCGAGCAGATGATGGTTCACGACCACGACGTCCGCCTCGGCCGCGCGCCGCCGCGCCTGGAACAGAAAGCAGCGCTCGAAATGTGGGCATTTGAGGCGGGTGCACAGGTCCGACTCCGCCGCCACGGCGTCCCACACGTCCCCGCTCGGCTCGTCGGGGAGATCGGCGAGCGAGCCATCGCTGGTGCGCGCCGCCCACCCGGCGAGTGCATCGAGCTCCGCGCGCCGCTCGTCCTCGAACAGCGAGTCCTCCTGCTCGCGCGCCTGCTCGAGCCGCGACAGGCAGACGTAATTACGCCAGCCCTTGAGGAGCGCGAAGCTCGGGGAATGGTCGCCCGAGCCGAGCGCGCGGGCGAGAATGGGCAGGTCCTTACCGACCAGCTGCTCCTGAAGGTTGATCGTGTTGGTCGAGACGACGGTCCGCTCCCCGTTCTCCCGCGCCCAGACCAACGCCGGCACGAGGTAGGCGAAGGACTTCCCCACCCCGGTCCCCGCCTCGAGCATCCCCACGCCGCCATCGTTGTAGAGGTCCGCGACGTAGGCCGCCATGTCGCGCTGGCTGGGTCGGTCCTCGAAGCTCCCCAGGGCACGCGCCACCGATCCGCTCGAGGCGAGCAACGCCGCGACGTCGATCGGGTCGATGCGGGTAGTCGCGCGCGGCCGCACGCACTCCACCACGACATAGCAGTCGGTAACGTCGTTATCGACGATGCCGAACCCCACGCCGCCGTCGTGCAGCCGGGCCGCCACGCTGAGATCGGCGCCCGAGGGCTCGAGCACGCCGCTCGGATGGTTGTGGAGCAGCATCTCGCCGCGCACGGCGACGCCGGGCAGTGCGAGCACGGCGTCCACGGTGCCGCGCGCGACCACGCGCGCCTCGACGATCAGTCCGTTGGCGTCGGGCCGCGCCACGAAGGACACTTCGCGCCCGTGCGCGGCGGCGATTTCGGCGCGCAGCAGCTCGCGCAAGGTCGGCGCGAGGCGTTCCGCGCTCACGTCTTGAGCTCGCGCTTCTTGGCCGCCGGGAAGAGCACGTTGTTGAGAATCAGCCGGTAGCCCGGGGAGTGCGGATGGAGCGACAGGTCGGTGGGCGGATCGCCGATCTGGTGCTGCTGGTCCTCGGGATCGTGCCCGCCGAAGAACGTCCACGTGCCTTTCCCATGGTCCCCGTTGATGTATTTCACCCACGGGGCGCCCTCTTCGTCGCCGAGCACCACGTCGCTCGGCTTCAAGCGGGTGCGCAGGAACGACGTGGTGAGCCCGTAGAAGTCCGTGATCACCTGGCGGTGGTTCTGCACCAGGATGGTGGGTACCGGATCGATCTTGGCGCTGAAGTTGAACAGCTTGAACGCGCCGAGCGGCTGGCGGCGCGGTCCGGCGTTGACCTGGTGCCCGTCGATGTCCGAGAAGCTCGCGATCTGGGGGTTGGGCTCGACGTGCGCCCCGTTGAACGCCAGGGCCTTGGACCAGTCGAGCTTGCGGTCGGCGTGGGGGTCCATCGGCGTGCCGTCGGCGAAGGCCGCGGCGATATCCACGTGCTCGGCCGCGAGCGCCAGGTCGAGCGTCTCGGTCGCGGTGCACATCGCGAACAGGAACCCGCCGTTGGCCACGTAGTCGCGGATCCGCCGGGCGATCGCCTTCTTCAGGTCGGGGACGGTCGGGAAGCCCAGCCGTTTGGCCGCGTCCGCGTTGAAGCGCACCATCTCGGCGAGCCACGGCGCGCCGGCGTAGATGAGATAGAACTTCGAGTATTGTCCCGTGAAGTCCTCGTGATGCAGGTGCAGCCAGTCGTAGCTCGTCAGCTTTCCGGCGCTGACTTCGAAGTCCCACACCTTATCGAACGGAATGCCCGCGTACTGCAGCGCCATCGTGACGGCGTCGTCCCAGGGCGGCGCGTTGGGCGGCACATAGACAGCCACCTTGGGCGCCTTCTCGAGGGGGACGGCGTCCATGTTGCTGGCCTCGATCTCGCCACGAATCGACGTCACCCGCGCGTCTTCCACGGGCTCAAAGCTCACGCCCGCGAGCGTCGCGTCGCGCCGGATGGCGGGCCCGTCGGGTAAGAGGAACGATCCGCCACGGTAGTTGAGGAGCCATTCCGCCTTGATGCCCGCTTGGACGACACGGTAGGTCACGCCGTACGCTTTCAGGTGATCGGACTGGGACTCGTCCATGGGGATCAAGAGAGACGGATAGGCGGTTAGACGGTTAGACGGATAGAGCCCGACCAAGCGCGCACTAACCGTCAAACCGCCTAACCGACTAACCGTCTCGATGAACTCTCGCCGCTTCACGACCTCGGGATCGCTCCTTTCGCGCGCTCGAGCTCTCGCCGCGCCTCGGGCACGACCGCGCTACCCGGATACGAAAGAATCAGGTGCTCGAGGTGCTGGATCGCGTCTCCGCTCTGCCCCTGCCGCACCAGGAGCCGCGCCCACTCGAGCTCCGCGGCGGGCGCGGCCGCCCCTTGCCCACCGGTGCGCACGACTTCGTCGAACAACGCGAGCGCGGCTCGCTGCTGCTCCGGCCCCAGCCGCCCCGCCACCCGGCCGGCCACGAGGAGGATATCGGGCCGCCCCGCACCACCCTCCTCTGTTTCCAGGTGCCCAGCCGCGAGCTGCAAGGACGTGATGGCGCGCATCGAGTCGCCTTGTGCGAGCATCAGCAGGGCGGTTCCGAGCTCCGGGAACGAGTCGAGCGGAACGTGTTGTAGCAGGGCGAGCATCTCCGAGCGCGCCGTGGCGTCGCGCCGGTCGCCGGCGTAGGGCCCCGCCGCCTGGAACAATTCCTGCGCCCGTTTCAGCCGCCCGCGATACAGCGCGATCCAGCCTGATACCGCCACGCCTTCGATGCTCGAGTCGCGCGCCAGCGCCACCTCGGCGCCGTTCACATCCCCCGCGGTGAGCCGCGCGCGCGCCAACCGCCGCGCGAGACCCGCTCGGTCGTCCGCGGACAGCCGGCGGTCGGTCGCGAGGTGGCGGGCCGCCTCGTCGAGCTGCCCCCCGTCGATCAGGGCTTCGACCACGGCGCTCTGCGCGAGCTGCTGCACGTCGGGAGGCGCGCTCGAGTCCCGAGCCACGCGCTCGAGCACGTCGCGCGCGGCCGCGCGGTCGCCCGCTTCCACGAACGCGCGCGCCGCATCGGCCAACGCTCGCGACGCCTCGGGCTCGGACGCCATCTCGCCGTAGCGTGCGAGCGCGAGCCCCCGCACGCGACGCGCGTCGGATGTGCCGCGCGCGCCCGCCATGTCGGCGAACCGCTTGACCGCGAACAGCGCATCCGACGACGGGCTCGCGACGGTCGGGGCGAACACGGTCCACGCCCGCGCCGCCTGGCCCCAGCCGAGCAGCAGCTCGGCAGCCAGCCGGTGGGTGAGTAACGCTCGCCCGGGGACCACCTCGCCCGCGGTGAGGACCCGGGCGATGCGCTCGCGTTCTGCCTCGGGCGCCTCGGCGAGCTCGCTGGCGGCGGTCGTGAGCTGCACGGGCGCGTCCGGGAGCGCGGCCGCCCATTCGCGTGCCGCCCCCTCCCAGTCGCCGGTGAGGCGGTTGAGCTCGGCCAGCTCGATCCCGAACACCCCGGGCCGGCCGAGCGCCTGGCGCCCCGCGAGCAACACGGAGCGGGCGTCGGCGTGGCGATGCGCGTCCTCGAGCGCGATCGCCCATTCGCGATAGGGAGCCTCGTCGCGCGGAGATGCTTCGGCCCAGCGGAGCGCGACCGCGCGCGCGCTGTCCGGCTCGTTCAGCGCGACATACGTCCGCAGCAGAATCGCGCGCACCGCCACGTTGGTCGGACTCGCCGCCGTAGCCCGGCGGACGGCGGGCAGCAGCTCGGACAGCCGATTGAGCGGCGGTAACACCCGCTCGAGACCGAGTAGCGCCGACACGTTCACGGGCTCGGCCTTGAGGGTCGCAAAGTAGATGCTCGCCGCCTGGTCGTAATGGCCCGCACGCTCGAGCTCGAAGCCTTGGCCGATGGCCTGCCCCCGCGCGATCGGCGTGAGCGCAAGCGCAAGACCGAAGACCGTGTTACTGACCCGGCGCATTGAGACGCCTGAAATACTCCAGCACCAGTCGCCGCTGCTCGGGGGTGAGTCCCTGCAGCTCCTCCCAGCTCGGATACCGGAGCCGCGGACCCGCACCGGTGGCGCCCGGTTTCAGTGCCCCGGGCAGGTGGACGCTGTCTCCCGTCGCCGCGCGGCTGACGCGCTCCTTGTTCTCGTCCGGCTCGTCGTTCGACAGAGTCCGCCCGGCGTCGAGCAGGCGATGATACAACCGCTGCTGGCGCTCGATCGTCTGACGGTCGAGGCGTCCGGCCTCGAGCTGGCGCGCCACCTCCTTCGCTTCCTGCGCCAGCGGACCCGCGGCCGAGCTCGCGCCGCCGGCCTGGACGCGCTCGAGCTGCTCGGCGAGCGCGCGCTGGCGCGCGGCGAGCGCCCTAAGCTGCTCGGCCACCGCCTCCCCGCTCGCACCCATCATTGGCAGGAGGCCCTGCGCCTGGCC
The DNA here is from genome assembly GCA_035943095.1 of Gemmatimonadales bacterium. Lineage (GTDB taxonomy): Bacteria > Gemmatimonadota > Gemmatimonadetes > Gemmatimonadales > GWC2-71-9 > AG41. The sequence continues at coordinate 21,406 of DASZCN010000007.1, forward strand.
GTTCAGGCCCTGCTGATCGCGCGCCAGCCGTGCGAGCTGCTCCACCGCCTCCGCGAATCCGGTGCCCGACTGCGCTCCCGCCACGCGAGCGCGGCTGCGCGCCAGCGCCAACGCCGTCGCGTTGAGCGCATCGACCGCGTCCTCCGCCGCCCCGGCCGCCTCGGACGGGTTGGGATCGGCTTCCTCGAGTTGGCCCCGCGCCGCCGCCATCTGGCGCTTGGCGTAGCCTAGCGCCGCGTCGAGCTGCGGCGAGACGAGCGCGTGCTTGCCGGCGGCTTCGCGGATCTGTCGCGCCACGGCATCCGTCCCCTCTTCGACGGACGCCTGCTGCGCTCGGGTCGGAGCCCCCGCCTCGCCACGCCGCAACGCTTCGGCCACGCGCTCTTGCCGTTGGGCAAGCGCCGCCGTTTCCGACAGCGCGCGATCGAGCGCCACCAGGGTTTCTTCGCGCCACTCACGGGCAAGCGAGTCGCGTCGTCCGCGCAGCGCGTCCGGTACCGCAGCGAGCTGGTTCTCGGCCTCGGTCCCCGCCTGTTGCGCCGGGGCGGCCTGTCCCTGGTCCGCGGACCGGGCCGCGCGCTGCATCGCCGCGCCCGCTTCGCGCGCTGCCTGCCGTGGCGCGGCGAGCGCGCCGGGGGCGGGGGGGGGAGGCGCACCGAGGTCGGTCGCCACGCGCTCGATCCCCGACGTCAACGAGTCCGTGCGCTCGGCGAGCGCCCGCTGGCGCGCCGCCGCGGCGCTGTCGGGATGAGGGGCGTTCGCCTGGTTCCATTCTGCCTGCCGCCGTTTCAGATCTTCGGCGTCCGCCGCCAGCGTCGCGAGCGCTCCTTCGACCGCCGCCCGCCGGAACAGCTCCTGGCTCCGCTCGAGCTCGGCGCGCAGCTGCTGCTGCGCCTCCGCGAGCCGCTCGAGGGCGCGCCGCATCGCTTCCGGATCGAGGCGCAGCAGCGCCTCCTGCAGCTCGCGCAGCCTCGCGGCGAGCTCGGGTGTCACCGCTCGCTGGAGCAGCTCCTGGACCTCCCGCAGCCGTGCCTGGAAGGCGGAGTCATCCAGACCAGCGGCTTGGGCCGCGCGCGCGATCTCCTCCACCGCGCGCGACAGCTCCCGCACGCGCTGCTGCAGCGCCTCCTGCTCACGGGCCACTGCCTGCGCGCGCTCCGTCGCCTGGAACGGAAGTGTGCCGTCGCGCGCCCCGGCGTCGCCCGGACGGCGCGATCCGGTGGCATCGCGCGAGCGTTGCTGCGCCAGATCCCCGGTGCGCGTTCCCAGGTCGCGTTGCGCCGCGGCGATCGAGTCCGCCGCGGTCGCGACGTCGCGCGTGGCTGCGCGCGTCGCCGCGCGCAGCTCCTCGAGGCTGGGCAGCCGCAGGGCAATCTCGGCGCTCCGCCCGATGTGCGGCACGGGCGCGTTGTCCCACGCCTCGGCCCTGATGCGCAGGGTGTCGCCCGGCAGCAGCCCGCGATGCTCCGCGTCGATCTCGCCCTGCACGATCACGCGCTCGCCCGCGCCCGACACGTCGAGCGATTCGCGAACCGCTTCGCCCACCTTCCCGGTCTGGCTCACGCGCCAGCTCACCACCTGCAACCGCGTGAGCCCGTGATCGTCCCGCGCGTCGATGACGAGCGGCTGCTTGAGCGACAGGGGTAGCATCGTGTCGCGTCCGGGAACCGGCAGCGTCACGACCGGCGCGGAGTCTGGAATCACTCGGAGCACGAGCTCCGACGGCTCACCCTCGATCGGTGCTCCCTCCGCCGTAACGACCTCCAACACCCAGGAGCCGGACCCCTCCCCCGTCGGCTCAAGCCGACCGGCAAACCCCGCGCCGTCGATCTTCAGAGCCGAGCGACTGCGACCGTGGAGCCACGCGGCGGTTGCGAGCGGCACGCTCGCCGCACCCCTCGTGAGAATGGTGCTGCCCTCGGGAACCGCGATCGTGTCGGTGCCGGGGACGAGCGGCTCGTCGGGATGGGCGAGGTACGCGGGGTAATGGGCGGTGAGCTCGAGCCCCGCGATGAACGCCGGGACCTGGACGCTGACCTTACGCTCGACGCTCCGGCGCGTCCCGCTCGAGGCGCGCAGGTAGAGGTCGGACTCGAGCGGCCCCACCCGCCGCGTGGCGCGTCCGAGCGAATCGAGGTCGATGGCCCCGGGCGCCCACGCCTCGCCCGGCCGGCGGGTCCAAAGCGTGGCCCGCGTTGCCGCGGGTACCTCGACCGTGACGGTCACGGAGTCACCCCGCCGCACCGTCGTGCGATCCACGGTCAGACGCACGGGCGCCCGCGCGTCGGCGAGCGTGCGGAATGGATGCCAGAAGGCGGTGGCGCGC
>DASZCN010000008.1:0-10602 GCA_035943095.1 Gemmatimonadales bacterium
GCTCTGGGAAGGGCATAGAAGGACCGATCGCGTACGGGTCGGGTTGTTCACGGGCGGGACGTACCTCTGGGCATGGAAGGGCCAGGACCCGCATGGTTTCGACCCGACCGGAAAGCCTACGGCTGCAACCTTGAACCTTTATCCGCTTCCGTCGAACGAGCTCATCGCCAACCCGAACCTCCACCAGAATCCGGGCTACTGAGCACAAAGAGGCTTACCGGTTTGCATCTGAAAGCGGCTCCGTCGTGTTCGCGGCGGAGCCGCGTGTCGTCCGTGGTCTTGCTGGCCGTCATCGTAGCGTGCGGCAGCTCGCCCTCGAACGCTCCCTTCGGAAACGTGCCTCCCGGTCGGCCCGTGCTCGCCCCGACCTACCGCCCGAGCGGTCACATGATCGCGGGCGACGTGTTCGTGCACCTCTTCGAATGGAAGTGGACCGACATCGCCACGGAATGCGAGACCGTGCTCGGCCCCGCCGGCTTCGCGGCAGTGCAGATCTCACCGCCCGAAGAACACAGCATCGTCCCGACCCACGATTGGAGCGAGCGCTACCAGCCGGTGCGCTACAACATTGCCCGCAGCCGCTCCGGGACCGGAGCCGAGTTCACGGATATGGTGAACCGCTGCCAGGTGGCGGGCGTCGGGATCATCGTGGACGCGGTGATCAACCACATGACCAACTACCCGAGCTCGGGCGTGGGAAGCGACAGCTCCCCCTATTCGAAGTACGACTATCCTGGCCTCTACACACCGAGCGACTTTCACACGCCCTGTACGGTGGACAATTACGCCGACGCCGCCAACGTGCAGGACTGCGAGCTGCTCGGCCTACCCGATTTGAACACCGGGCTCGCGTCGGTGCGACAAAAAATCGCCGGCTACCTGATCATGCTCGCCCGGCTGGGCGTGGCGGGATTCCGCATCGACGCGGCGAAGCACATCCAGCAAGTAGAGCTCGACGACATCCTCGCAATCGTGGATTCCACGGTGACCGCCGAGGGACGCTCGATCCCGTACTATTATCTCGAGGTGTCGAGCGGGCCCGGTGAGGCGCTGTCACCGCACGATTACTTCGGCGAAGCGTACGCCTCGGGGGGCGCCGCGGACATCACCGAGTTCACCTTCGTCGGCGTAGGGGACAAGTTTCGCCAGATCGGCGGGCAGCACATCTCCCAGCTCAATCCGAATGGCTCTCCCGGAAACCAGTTCTCACTCCAGGCGTGGGGGCTGATGCCTTCCGACAAGGCCGTAGTGTTCCTCCAGAACCACGATACCCAGCACCAATGCGGCTTGAGCTACCGCGACCGCGACGTTTTCCGCGTCGCCAACGTCTGGATGCTGGCCCAGCCGTATGGATACCCTTCGATTCTCTCGAGCTTCGCGTTCAATTGTCCGCTCGAGAACTCGATGGGACCGCCCTCCGACGCGAACGGCTGGACCATCGCCGTGACGTGCGCGTCGAGCCTCGAGACCGCGGTGGATGGCGAGTGGGTGTGTGAGCACCGCGACCCGTCCATCAGGAACATGGTGCACTTCCGTCGCGTGGTGGCGGGCACAGACATCAATCATTGGTGGGACAACGGCGCCAACGCGATCGCCTTCTCGCGCGGGAGTAAGGGCTTCGTGGCCATCAATCGAGAGGCTACTGCGGTGGATACCACGGTCGCCACGGGGATGGCGCCGGGCACTTACTGCGACTTACTCACTGGCGGAGTCAATGGTCCGGGGTGCGCGGGCACCTCCATCGTCGTGGACTCGACGGGAGCCGTCCGCGTGACCCTGCCGACTAATTCGAGCGTGGCGATTGACGTCGAAACACGACTGCCGTGATGGCGCCAACGGCGGCGGGAGCGGGCCCCGCGTCGATCAGACGTTTGGTGAGCGGGTCGATCCGGAGATTCAGACCCTCTAAGGACCGCGACCCCAGGAGAATCAGGTCTCTAGGCTCGCCAAACACGACCTCGTCGAGGGTCTCGATGCCGGCCACGCGTATTTTGACACCTCCAGTCCACCGAGCCAGCACGGTGCCGTCTGCCTGCCGAAAGTGCCACTGTTTGACGCGCTCGATGCCCAGCGACTCGAGGACAAGGGCGGGAAGCCAAGACAGCTCCGCACTCGTATCCACCAGCACGGACTCGAGCGTCTGCCACTCACTCGGGCGTGCGGGGTTTGCGACCTCGAGGCCAACCCGAAACGTGCCCATATCGTCGCGCATACTACCTCCCGTAACCTCGCCGAGTAGTACCACAGGAGCGCGGCGCGTGTCAATCGCACGCCGGCTCGCCTGGGGCGGCGTTCTCCTGGCGGCCATCCTCCTCCCGCCGGGACTCTCCGGCCAACGGGCTGCTGCGGCGTGGACCCCCGGCGCCACGTGCTATGAAATCTTCGTCCGGTCGTTCTACGACTCGAACGGCGACGGCACCGGCGACTTGAATGGCCTGACCCAAAAGCTCGACTACATCAAGGAACTCGGTGCCTCGTGCATCTGGCTCATGCCGGTCACGGCGTCGCCGAGCTACCACGGCTACGACGTGAGCGACTATTACAAGGTCGAGCCGGCCTATGGGACGAACGCGGACTTCACGCGTCTGGTCGCCGAGGCGCACCGTCGCGGGATCGCGGTACTCGTGGACATGGTGCTCAACCACACCTCGAGCGAGAACCCCTGGTTCAAGGCGGCCCTCGCCGACACGACGTCGCCATACAGGCACTGGTATCGGTTCTCTCCCACTTCCCTCGGCAAGGGACCCTGGGGCGCCGAGGCGTGGCACAAGTCGCCGCTCAGGGACGAGTACTACTACGGCGTCTTCTGGAGCGGGATGCCCGATCTCAACTACGACACCCCCGCCGTCTTGCAGGAGGCGGAGAAGATCGCCGACTTCTGGCTGCGCGACATGGGGGTGGACGGGTTCCGGCTCGATGCCGTGCCGTACCTGGTCGAAGCAGGCAGCTGCCTGATGGGGTGCCCCGGCACGCACGCCGTGCTCCGAGCGTACTCAGATCATCTAAAGAGCGTGAAGCCGGATGCCTACACCGTCGGCGAGGTGTGGGGCACCATCGACGCGACGCTCCCATACTATCCGGATCAGCTCACCTCGTACTTCGGCTTCGAGCTTGCCGACTCGCTCGTTTCCGCCGTGCGCAGGGGCTCGGCCGCGGGCCTGCTGTCGGGCTTCCTCAAGCTCCAGGACACGATGCCGCCGTACCGCTGGTCGCCGTTCCTCTCGAACCACGACGGCACGCGCGTTATGACGTTGCTCGGCAACGACATCCCCTCCGCCAAGCTCGCGGCCACACTGCTCCTCACGTTGCCCGGTCTGCCCTTCGTCTATTACGGCGAGGAGATCGGAATGACCGGCGACAAGCCCGATCCGCGACTCCGGACGCCGATGCAATGGAGCCCGCGTACCGGTGTGGGCTTCACCACGGGCAAGGAGTGGGAGGCACCCCAGGCCGATTCGATGACGAGGAACGTGGCACTCGAAGATCGCGATCCGCACTCACTGCTCAATCTGTATCGGCGGCTCATCCATGTGCGGAAGGAGAACGAGGCCCTGGCGACCGGCAGGCTCGTGCCCCTCAGCACCACGAACGCGCACGTCGCGGCCTATGTGCGCCGGGCGGACCACGGCAGCGTGCTCGTGGTCCTAAACCTGAGCGACTCGTCGGCGTCGAATGTCGCGATCGCGGGATCTGTGCGAGTGCTACCCGCCGGGAGATACACCACGCGGAACCTGCTCGACGGCCCCAACGGCGCGCCGCTGATCGTGCAGCAGGATGGAGCGATTCAGGGCTACGTCCCGGCAGCGAGGCTCGGCGCCCGGGAGAGCCTCGTGCTCTATCTCTCGAGGACGACCGCCCCGTAGGCCGGCAACGCGAGCGTATCGCCACGCTGCGCGCGGCCGGTCAACAAATCGCGCGCACCGTTCACGTCGAACCCCTTCACGACGACGCTTACCGTATGGCTGCGCGCGTTCACGAGCACGATGGCAGCGTCCCGCCCCCCCCGCCCGTAGGCGATCACGTCGCTTGCCACATTCGTTTCGATCGGCCTCAAGGGCCCCGACAGGAACGCCGTGTCCGTATCGGCGATGTGCAGCACCTGCCGATAGAAGGCGCGTGCCGCGGCCGTGTCAGGTTGGTCCCACGCGATGGAATCGCGCACGAAGAGGCCGAGGTGCTGCGGGCTCTCGACCTCCTGGCCGTTGTAAAGGAGCGGCCGCCCCGGCAAGAGTGTCATGGCCACGAAGGCGGCACGGGCACCCTCTGCCCCGCCGAACAGGCTGATCGGCGGCCTGTCCCACGCGGTCTCATCGTGATTCGTCGTGAACCGCATCCGCATGCCGCCCCGGGGCATCGCTTGCATGTCCGCCAGCTCGGCCGTGACGAATGTCGAGGCAGGCTCTCCTTTCCAGACGACCTTGAGGCGACCGTAGGAGTCCCAGGCGTAGGTGAGGTCGAAGCCGAAGCGATGCATCTTGAGATCGCCCCACTCGGCGAGCAGCAGGATCGGGCGTCGCACGGCGGCGCGCAGCGCGGGAACGGCCTCGCTCCAAAATGCATCCGGGACGAAACCCGCGGCATCGACGCGGAAGCCGTCGATCCCGTATTCCTCGAGCCACCAGCGCATGGTGGCGATCATCGTGCGCCGCAGGTCCGGGTTCTTGTAGTCGAGCTGAGCGACGTCCGTCCAGTCGGTCAGCTTCCCCTCGGGGTCGCGCGGCACGGTGATGTCGCCACGGTCGTTCCTGGCGTAGAAGTCGGGATGCTGCTTGATCCAGACGTTGTCCCAGGCGGTGTGATTCGGCACCCAGTCGAGGATCAGCTTCATCCCCCGGGCGTGCACGGCCCGGACGAGGGCACGGAAATCCGCCACACTGCCGTACGCCGGGTTGATGGCGCGGTAGTCGCGCACCGCATAGGACGAGCCCAGCGGGCCCTTATGGTTCAGGACGCCGACGGGGTAGATCGGCATGAGCCAGACGACGTTGGCGCCGGTCGCCTGGACCCGGGCGAGCCCCCGTATCACACCGCGAAAGTCGCCGGAGGCGGAGAAGTCGCGGACGAAGACCTCGTAGATCGCGCAGTTCCTGACCCAGGAGGAGTCCGGTGCGGTTTGGAGCGCCGCGGCCGGCCTCGCTATGGCGAGGCACGCGAGTGTTGCAATCAGGGTTTTCCGCATCAGACACCTACGTAGCGGGTTTGCGACGCTCACCCTACTATTTCGCCCCATGCATCGACACTCCATCTATCTCGCACTCAGGCTTGCCGCAACCCTCACCGCGCCGCTCTCGGGCCAGGTTGCCGTCACATCACCGGATGGTCGAAACGCGGTCACGCTGGCGATTCACGGGGGGCGCCTGTACTACACGCTCGCTCGCGATGCACGCCCGCTGATCCTCCCTTCACTCCTGGGCTTCGCCTTCAAGGACGCGGCACCGCTGCGTGACAGCCTGCGCATCACCGACACTACGCGCGACACGCACGACGAAACGTGGACCCAGCCGTGGGGCGAGGTGGCCCGGGTGCGCGACCACCACAACGAGCTGGCCGTGTCAGTCGAGGAGACGGCGTCCCCGAAGCGGCGGTTCACCGTGCGGGTCCGCGCCTTCAACGACGGCGTGGGGTTCCGCTACGAGCTCCCCGAGCAGGCCGGCCTCGGCAGCTTCGAGATCACGGACGAGCTCACCGAGTTCGCGCTGGCGGACAACGCGAAAGCCTGGTGGATCCCGTCCGACCGGCCTCGCTTGGATCGCTCGGAAGAGCTGTTCTCATCGTCTCCGGTGAGCACGTTGGACAGCGTGGAGACGCCGCTCACGCTCGAGCTCACAGACGGACACACGTGCCTGGTCATCCACGAGGCCGACCTCGAGGATTACGCGCGGATGTTCCTCGCGGGGCCTCGCATGGAAGGCCGGACCATGCGCGCGGCACTCGCGCCGATGGCGGACGGGATCAAGGTTCGCGGCCACACGCCGTTCGTGACGCCGTGGCGCACGATACAGGTGGCCGACCGCGTGACGGATCTCGCGCCCTCGGTGCTCGGCCTCAACCTCAACCCCCCGAACGTCCTCCCCAAGACCGCTTGGATCAAGCCGATGAAATACGTCGGGATCTGGTGGGGGATGCACCTGGGCATCCTGACGTGGAGCTCGGGACCGCGGCACGGGGCGACCACCGCCAACGCGAAACGGATGATCGATTTCGCCGCCGCCAACGGGTTCGGCGGTGTGCTCGTGGAGGGGTGGAACACCGGCTGGGACGGCGACTGGATCAAGAACCGCGATGCCTTCTCCTTCACGCAGGCGTATCCCGATTACGACCTGCCGGAGGTCGCCCGGTACGCCAGCTCGAAGGGCGTCCGGCTGATCGTCCACAACGAGACGTCCGGAGGCATCCAGAATTACGAGCGCCAGCTGGATAGCGCCTATGCGTTGTACCAGTCATTGGGCGTGCATGCGATCAAGACCGGGTACGTTGCGGACATGACGAGCGAGGGTCACTCACACTACTCGCAGTTCATGGTGCGGCATTACCGTCACGTGATCGAGGAAGCGGCGAAGCACGAGATCACGGTCGACGCCCACGAGCCGATGCACGACACCGGAGAGCGGCGCACGTATCCCAACTACATGTCGCGTGAGGGCGCCCGCGGGCAGGAGTACAACGCGTGGAGCGGTGACGGCGGCAACCCGCCCGAGCACGAAACGATCCTGTTCTTCACGCGGATGCTCGACGGCCCGATGGACTTCACGCCGGGGATCTTCGACATCCTGGAACGCTCGAGTGGACACGCCCGCGGGCTGGACCAGCCGCGCGTCCGCACCACGCTCGCGAAGCAGCTCGCGCTCTACGTCGTGCTCTACTCGCCGCTCCAGATGGCGGCCGATCTCCCCGAGAACTACGCGAACCAGCCCGCGTTCCAGTTCATCAAGGACGTCGCCGTGGACTGGGACACCACACGCGTCATCGACGGCCGGATCGGCGATTACGTGATCGTGGCCCGGCGGGAGCGCGGCGGCCAGACCTGGTTCCTGGGCGCCATCACCGACGCGCAGCCCCGTACGTTCGATATCCCACTCTCGTTCCTGGCGGTAGGGAGGCCGTACGTCGCCGAGATCTATGCCGACGGCCCGAAGGCCAACTGGCAAGACGATCCCTTCCCGGTCACGATCACGCGCCGCACGGTGACCTCCGCCACGCGGTTGCACGTCGTGCTGGCGCCCGGAGGCGGCCAGGCGATCCGCATCCGCCCCGCACGGTGACTTCGTGGACGAGCTGAAGGCACTCCGCGCCCTCGCCACGGAGCTGGGGGTCCACACCCGCTACACCGACGGCCTGGGCAAGAAAATCACCGTGGCGTCCGAGACGCTCGTTCGGGTCTCTGCGGCGCTGGGCGCTCCGATCACGCGAGTCGCCGATGCGGCTCGGGCGCTCGAGGCACATCGCGCCGCCCGGGCGGCAGAGCGGCTGCCGCCCGTCGTCGTGGCCTGGGATGGCATCCTGCCACCCCATGTGATCACCGGTCCCGAGATCCAGCTCGAGACGGGAGAGGTCCTCCCCGCGGACACACGCCCCCCCCCACTCCCCTTGGGATATCACCACGTCGACGGCTGCACGATCATCGCCGCTCCGGTCGAAGCCTGGCGCAGGCCGGGCTCACAGCGCAGCTGGGGAGTGGGGACACATCTCGCCGCGCTACGATCCCGGCGCAGCCGTTCACTGGGTGACCTTCGAGACCTCGACTCGTTGTGCCACTGGATACGCGAGACGGGCGGGGATCTCGTCACGGTCCTCCCCATCCTTCCTACGTTCAACGCCGATCCGCCTGATCCGAGTCCATACTCACCCGTGAGCCGGCTGTTCTGGTCCGAGCTGATCCTCGATCTCGAGGACGGGGGGGGGGAGACGCATCGACCGGTGGGAGGCGTGACCACGCTCGATGTCACGCGGGCAGAGGCCGAGGTTCGTGCGGCCCTGGCACAGCACCCGGTGCCCGACTCGGCGCTCGAGGACGGGGAGCTCGTGCGCTACGCGCATTTCCGGGGCGCGCAGAAGCGACTCGGCCGGAATTGGCGGAACTGGCCGGCGGCGGCCCGCGCCGGACGGCTCGGGGTCGAGCACTTGGACGCGGACGAAGAGCGATATCACCTCGTGGCACAGACGCTGGTGCGACGGCAGCTCCATGACTTGAGAGAGCGGCTGGATCGGTCCGGGATGCGCCTGGGACTCGATCTCGCGGTGGGCGTTCATCCCGACGGGTACGATCCCTGGTCTCGCCAGTCGCTGTTCGGCGATGGCATGTCCGTGGGCGCGCCTCCCGACGCGGGGTTCCCGAGCGGGCAGGACTGGGGCTTCTCGCCCGTGGTTCCGGAAGCTTCACGGCGTGAAGGTCATCGGTATCTCGCGGCGTCGATCGCTCATCAGGCGCGCCTCGCGGGCGTCCTGCGCGTCGACCACATCATGGCGTGGGCGCGCCTCTATTGGATTCCGCACGGCATGGGGCTGCACCAAGGGACCTACGTGTCGTATCCCGCCGAGGAGCTGTTCGCGATTCTCACACTTGAGTCGCACCGCCACCACTGCGAAGTGGTGGGCGAGAACCTCGGCAACGTTCCGCCCGAGATCGACAAGGCGCTGCCGCGCCACCGGATCTGGGGGATGTACCTGGCGCAGTTCCAAGACTGGAGTGGCAAGGAGGGCGGCCAGCTCCCGGCTCCGCCAACCGACCGCGACATGGCGCTCATCGGCACTCACGATACGCCGACGTTCGCGGGGTGGCTCGCCGGGAACGACATCGGCGAGCGGGTGCACTACGGCCTCCTGGCGGAACAGACCGCCCCAGATGTTCGCAAGGAGCGCTCACAGACGGGCGAGGCGCTCGCGAGGCGATTCGATCGCGCGGACGACCCGCGCGCCCTGCTGGCCGATCTGCTCGAGTGGCTGGGTCGCTCGGAAAGCCCGCTCGTCGTCCCCTGGCTCGAGGATCTGTGGTTCGAAGATGAAGGGGTGAACCTTCCCGGGACGCCCTCATCGGTGCGACCCAACTGGCAACGGCCGATGCGCCGGCTCTTGGACCACATCTTCGGCGACGTCGAGATCGATGCCCTGATTCGCCGCCTCGATCAGGCCCGACACGCCCCCCCCCGAGGCTCACGATGACGACGAAGCCGCACCTCTCGTTCTGGCAGATCTGGAACATGAGCTTCGGGTTCCTGGGCATTCAGTTCGGCTTTGCGCTCCAGAACGCGAATGTGAGCCGGATCTTCGAGACGCTGGGCGCCAAGGTGGAGAACATTCCGGTCCTGTGGATCGCCGCCCCGGTGACGGGGCTCCTCGTCCAGCCGATCGTTGGCTACCTGAGCGACCGCACCTGGAACCGCCTCGGCCGCCGCCGTCCCTACTTCCTGACCGGCGCCATTCTCGCGTCCCTCGCGTTGCTCGTGATGCCGAATTCGCCAGCGCTGTGGGTAGCGGCGGGAATGCTCTGGATCATGGACGCGTCGATCAACATCTCGATGGAGCCGTTCCGTGCCTTCGTGGGCGACAACCTGCCATCGGGGCAACGGGTCGCCGGGTTCGCGCTGCAGAGCTTCTTCATCGGCACCGGCGCGGTCGTGGCGTCGATGCTCCCCTGGCTCCTGACCAACCTGTTCGCCGTTCATAACGAAGCCGCACCCGGCCAGATCCCGGACTCGGTGCGGCTGTCGTTCTACATGGGCGCCGCGGTCTTCTTCGCCGCGGTGCTGTGGACGGTCCTCCGATCGAAGGAGTACTCGCCCACCGAGATGGCATCGTTCACCGAGGACCAGACGGGCGAGGGGACCGGCGCCGATACCGACAGCGCCTTCGTGACCATCGTGAACGACCTCCTCGATATGCCGCAGACGATGAAGCAGCTGGCCTGGGCGCAGTTCTTCTCGTGGTTCGCCCTGTTCGCGATGTGGATCTACACGACGGCCGCCGTGACGAGCCACATCTACGGCACCACCGACACGACCTCCGCGCTCTACAACGAGGGAGCGAACTGGGTGGGAGTCGGCTTCAGCGCGTACAACGGCGTGGCCGCCGTGGTAGCGTTCGCCATCCCGCCGCTCGCGAAATGGGCCAGCCCAAAGGTCGCGCATGTCATCTGCCTCGTCTGCGGCGCGCTCGGCCTGCTGTCGATCTACTTCATCGCCGATCCACGCTACTTGCTCGGGTCGATGGTGGGAGTGGGGATTGCGTGGGCGAGCATCCTTTCGATGCCCTACGCCATCCTGACCGGGTCCCTGCCTCCGTCGAAGCTGGGCTACTACATGGGGGTCTTCAATTTCTTCATCGTGATCCCGCAGATCGTCGCCGCCGCCGTGCTCGGCTTCATCGTGAAGCGGTTCTTCGCTGACGAGGCGATCTACGCGCTCGTGGTCGGCGGCGGGTCGCTGCTTCTCGCGGCGGCGCTGATGCTCAGGGTGAAGGACGAATGATCTTCCTGGTCGCCTGCCTGGCGCTCGCCACGCAGGCTCCCGCTCCATCCCCCCGAGTGCGCTTGTCCATGGACCCCGGCTGGCGCTTCACGCTCGGCGATCCCGCGGGTGCCGAGCAGCCGAGCTTCGACGATCACGC
>DASZCN010000009.1:0-8540 GCA_035943095.1 Gemmatimonadales bacterium
CAGTAGCCCGGATTCTGGTGAAGGTTCGGGTTGGCGATCAGCTCGTTCGCCGGCAGCGGATAGAGGTTCAAGGTCGCCGCGGTCGGCTTTCCGGTCGGATCGAAACCGTGTGGGTCCTGGCCCTTCCATGCCCAGAGGTACGTCCCGCCCGTGAACAACCCGAAACGTACGAGATCGGTCCTTCTATGCCCTTCCCAGAGCAGCTCGCGTCCCCGCTCGGCCCGGATGAAGTCCAGTGTGAGCTGCGGGTCGGTGATGTCACCGCTCGTACCCCCGTACGCCCGCTCGCGCAGTGCATTTACGTAGGTCAGCGCCTGCCCCCGGGTGCCGCCCCCGCCGCGCAGCACCGCCTCGGCGTAGATCAGGTATGCCTCGCCGAGCCGAAACATCGGGAAATCCGTATCGACAAACGTCGGGTCCGATCCGTTTGCCCCACCCGACGTCTTGTTCGTGAACTTCGCATTGGGGATGCCCCGGTCGAACGCCGGAATGGTGTCCACGATGACCGATTGCCCGGACGTCCAAAAAGACGCGGCGCGCCCGTCTCCAGCGGCGAAGGAATTGTAGGCTTCCGGCTTGAGCCGTAAGCCGTACCAGCCACCGTTGATGCCGTAGTTGCCCGCACTCATGGACCCGCCAACGGAGGCGTGAACGAGGAACGTCACCCCTCCATATGTCTGCGTTCTCACTCCGTCCTGCGGAATAGCGAAGATGATCTCTCCCGATGTGTGATTGTCGGCCTGGAAAAGGTGCGCGTAACTCGGGTCGAGGGTGTAGCTCGCAGCAATGACGGCCTGCGCTTCGGTTAACGCGTGGCTCCAGTCCGCGGTGCCCGTGTACACGCTGTCGTTCAGGTACAGTTCGGCCAGCAGCATATCCGCGGCGGGCCCTGTAGCCCGGCCGTAGGTAGCCGCCCCCGGAGCGGGCAGGTCCGCCTTGATGGCGTTCAACTCACTGACGACATAATTGTAGATGTCCACTCGCGTGCTCTGCTTCGGTGCGGTGGCGCCAATAGGATCGTTCTCGGTCACCAACGGGATGCTTCCGAAGAGGTCGATCCCGTGCCAGTACGAGAGGGCGCGGAGGAACCGGGCCTCGGCGCGGTATTGCTGGATCTGGGCCTTCAGCTCGGGCCCCACGCCCCGTGCCGTCAGCTTATCAGGTGTGGTCTCCCGCAGGAATTCGTTTGCCAACCCGACTTGGAAGAAGATGCGATAGTACATCGCTACCACGAATGGGTTGGTCGCATCCCAGGTCTGCGTGTTCATAAACGGGAGGCCCGGATCATTCCAGGCAATAACCGCCTCGTCCGTCGGCAGCTCCTCCGCTTCCCAATAGAGACGGAGGTATTGTGAGAACCCTTCGTCGATTCCCGAGATGTCAGGCTGTCCGGCTGGTCCGGCCTGTCCGCTCAGAGCGAGCCCGGCGTAGATCTTGGCAAGGAACTCCTGATAGGAAGCCGGATCGAGGAAGAAGTTGGCGCCCGTGACTGAGGTCTTTGGCGCCACGGTGGGGTCGGTGCACGCCGCCAAGCCGAGGAGCAGGAGGGCTCCGGCGATTCCCAGCGCCTTACACTGGCTAAAGTTCATCTGGCCGCTCCGATGCGAATGGTCGTCGTCACACAGTCAAAGCCGTCAGAATTGGACGCTCAACCCGCTCGTGACGATACGCGAACGGGGATAGATGTTGTTGTCGATGCCGTTTAGCCCCGCCGTGGGATCCACCCCACTGTAGCCGGTGATGGTGAACGCGTTTTGCACGCTAACGAACAGGCGCAATTGCTGACGGTCCCACGGGAACGCGTAGCCGACCGTCACGTTGTCCATGCGCAGGAACGACCCGTTCTCGACGTAATAGTCCGAATAGTATTGCGGAGTCCTGAAGCCGGACTGGAGGACCGAAGTGCTGAGATTGTAGGGCGCCGAGCGCGTCAGTTCCTGATAGTCGCCCAGATTGGACGCGATGTTGTTGAATACGTAGTTCCCGAGCCAGGCGCGGAGCGTAAAGCGTAGGTCGAATCGGTGGTAGTTCAGCGAAGAGGTCAGACCCAACATCCACTTCGGCGCCGGGTCGTGGAAGACCCGGGTGTTGGTGCCCGGAGCACATGCAGTAACGACCTGACCGGCGGCGTTGTAGTAACTCCCCTCTACGGGCTTGCCGTTCTGGTACACCTGCTGGCACACGAAGAACGAATTGATCGGCGCTCCGGGTTCAAGCACCTGAATCGTGCTCCCCACTCCGCCGGACACACCTCCAACGAGGATCTCCGACGCGCCCACGGCGCGCGGGTTGATGGTCAGGAGCTCGTTCGTGTTGTGTGCGGCGTTGAAGTCGGTCGTCAAGGAGATGCCGCTCGGCCCCCCGTCGAGCACGCGGGCGCTAAGGCTGAACTCGAAACCCGTGTTCTTCATGCTCCCAATGTTCGTCGTGACGAAGTTCGACAAGTTCGAGCCTGCCGGGGTAGGCACCGTGAAGATAAGGTCATCCGTGTGCTTGTTGTACCAATCGATCGAGCCCGTGAACCGCTGGCCCGAAAAGCCGTAATCGAGACCCACGTCCCAAGTCCTGGTAGACTCCCACTTGATGTTCGGATCCACCGCGCTGGGCCGGAACGGGCAGACGAACTGGTTCCCGAACTGCACCTGCGCCCCGGGGTTGCAGCCCAAGTAGGTCGAAAACTGCAAGTAGTTTCCGAACGCCTGGTTACCGGTCTTGCCCCATGACGCACGCAACTTGAGGTCCGAGATGGCCGAAATGCCGCTCAGGAACGGCTCCTGCGAGATACGCCACCCCACAGACGCTGCCGGGAAGTTGCCCCACTGATTCCCCGGGCCAAAGCGCGACGACCCGTCGCGTCGGATACTCACTGATGCCAGATAACGGTCGCTGATGTTGTAGTCGGCCCGTCCGAAGAAGGAAATGATCTTGCTCTCTTCCACGCTGTCGAACGGGGTCGCTGGAAGCGCCGTCTGGGGGACGCCGTTGTCTTGCAGAACGTTGGTGGCGAGCCGAGTGGCGGAAATCCCGGGAAAATCCGCGAGCGCGTGGGCGTAGGAATAACCACCCGTGAGATTCAGGCTGCCGGGGCCGAGGCTCACTTGTGGCGTATAATCGAGGTACGCCTCGAGCACGGCGTTGGTCTGGCTTGGGGTCGTGCGATAATAGCTGCCGTTCGTGCCGTTCTTTGTTTCGAAGTGGATATCGTTCGGATAGAACGTCACGTGACTGACCTCGGTGACGTCGTAGCCGAGATTGACCGTGCCTCTCAAGCCGCGGAGGGGCTGAATCGAGGAGAAATCGTACTTCGCCTGCAGATTGCCCACGCTGCGGTACGTCGTGCCGTGATCTTTGGCGAGGTTCAAGACTTCGAGCGGGTTGTCAGCCGCGGTCAAAGCATTCCCCGCCGGCCAGTTGTAGTAGCCGGTGCTAGTGGTCGTGTCGTAGACCGGCTGCGAGGGCCCCATTTGTGCGGCATTGTAGAGCACGCCGTTCGGCGTGAACTGGTCCTCCGTGCGCGCCCCTCTGACGCTGGCCTTGAGGCCCAGCCGGTCGCCGAAGAGACGCTGGTCGTAGTTCACTCCGAGCGAGATCCGCTGGGCCGTGCTGCCTTTGAGGATGCCGTCCTGGTTCGAGTATCCAAGCGACAAGCGGTAGTTGTTGCTGGTTCCCGAGCCGTAAAGGGACACGTCGTGTTGCTGGCCCATGGCGGTGCGGTCGACGAGATCGAACCAGTTGGTGTTCGTATTGAGCAGGAGGCTGTCGTTCTGGGGCGCGTATTGCTGGACAGCACTGCGGAACTGTGCCGCGTTGAGCATCGACGGCAGTCGCGTTACGCTCGCGGCAGACGCGCTGCCGGTGTACTCGACGTGCGTTGTTCCGGGCCGCCCTGCTTTCGTCGTGATGAGTACGACGCCGTTGGAAGCGTTGGCCCCGTAGATCGCAGCCGACGCCGCGTCTTTCAGCACCGTGATGCTGGCGATGTCATTCGGGTCCAGGAAGTTCAACGGATCGCGGCCGGCAGAGATCCCGCCACCCGAGCCGGGGCCCAATCCGTTAAAACCGGTGAGTGCAGACCCGTTGATCAGTGGTACGCCGTCTAGGACGTAGAGGGGGTCGCTCGAGGCATTGACCGACGCGGCGCCGCGAACGCGGATCGCGAGGCCGCCTCCCGGCTCGTTATTGTTCACGACTTGGACGCCGGCGACTTTGTTCTCGATGAGCTGCTGGGGGCTGGTGATGACGCCGGTGTTGAATGATTCCGACCCCACCTGCGATACGGCGCCGGTGATATTGCCCGCCCGCTGCGTCCCGTACCCGGTCACCACGACCTCGGATAGACTCACCGCCTGCGCGTTCAGGGCGAAATCGACGACCAGCGTATCGCCGCCCGCGACCGTCACCTGTTGCGCCGCACGCCCGTACCCTATCAGTCGCGCCCGGATCGAGTCCGCGCCCGCCGGCACTCCCGTGATGAGGTAGCGACCGTCTCCCAGTGACTGCGCGCGACGCGCACCAATGGTAACGGTCGCTCCCGCGAGCGGCTGTTGCGACGCCGCATCGGTCACGCGTCCGCGGATTGTGGCAGTGGTCTGTTGGGCGTGCAGCGGTGTGATCCAGAGCACTGCCGGGAGCGCACCGACAATGAACCGAAGTCGTGTCATACACCATCTCCTCAAGAGCGGTAGGGCCGCGCACGCAACGTCGGGAGGCGTGTCGGAGCGGAGGAGGAGGTAACGCGCGCGCGCGATTCTGTCAAATCGTTGGAGGCGCGTTTCGCGTGTCGCGAAACGGAAGCTGAGAACTGGGGCGGGAGGACTCGAACCTCCAACTTCCCGGTTAACAGCCGGGCGGTCTGCCAGTTGACCTACACCCCATTGACGACGGGTGTCTGGGGTCCGGTGTCCGGTGCCCGGGCATTAGCCGCCTGACACCGAACACCGGACAGCGGACACCAAGCCCTAAACAACCACGCCCCCGGAAATCCGTCCCAGGGGCGCGCAATCACAGTCGACCTGCGACGCTACGCCGCCAGGGCCCCCCGATTGGGGTTCCCGTTGTGATTCACGCACAGACCAGCCATCATCCGCATAGGGCTATCACCATATCACGCACCCCTCTCCCGAGCAAGGGCCAAAGCCGGATCTAGTGCTTCATCCCCGTCTTTTCCGCGAACGCCTTTAACGCCGCTTCCTGGTCCGGCGTGAGCTTCTCGGGAATCTCGACGTGGACTTCGA
Organism: Gemmatimonadales bacterium; assembly: GCA_035943095.1. GTDB lineage: Bacteria > Gemmatimonadota > Gemmatimonadetes > Gemmatimonadales > GWC2-71-9 > AG41. The sequence goes on from DASZCN010000009.1 coordinate 5,235, forward strand.
CGTACTGATCCCCGCGCCGGCCGTTCCGTTCGATTCCCTGCCCAGGAATGCGGAATTTCTGACCGTGCTGGGTGCCCGCCGGCACCTTGAGCACCACGCGCTTCCCGTCGAGCGTGCGCACTTTGATTTTCGAGCCGAGCAAGGCCTGGGCAAGATTGATCGGTACGACGCCGATCACGTCGAGGCCGTCCCGCCGGAAGAACCGGTCGGGCTGCACCTGGATGACCACGACCACGTCGCCCTTGCCTTTCGGGCCCTGACCCCGTAGCCGTAACCGCGTGGCATCTTCGGTGCCCGGGTGAATCGTGATCGTGAGATGCTTCTGCGCCCGGACTTCACCGGATCCCTGGCAGGTGGGACAGCGCTGCGACGGGACCTTGCCCCGGCCCCGGCACACCGGGCACGGCCGCGTCACGGCGAAGCCACCCTGACCGAACGAGATCGTTCCGCGGCCCCGACACTCGGGACACGTCGAGAACGTCGCACCGGGAGCGCCCCCGGAACCGTGGCACGTCGGGCAGACATCCGGCAACGTGAGGACCACGGGCACCTTCCCTCCGAGCGCCGCCACCCGGAACGGGATCGAGACCGTCGTCTCGACTTCTTCCTCTTCATCTGTGGGGGGTCCGGCACCGCGTCTGCCGAAGATCGACGAGAACAGGTCGCCCAGGCCCCCGAAGGAGCCCAGGTCGGACATGTCGAAGTCCGCCTCGCCGCCAGGCGAGGATGTCCCTCCGCCGCGTGGGCCCGGGGCGCCCGCGAACGCCCCGTAGCGTCGCAGTTGATCGTACTTCTTGCGCTTCTCGGGATCGCTCAGCACGTCGTGCGCCTCGTTGATCTCCTTGAAGCGCTCAGCGGCCTGCTTGTTGGGGTTGCGATCCGGATGGTACTGCTTGGCGAGCCGGCGAAACGCCTTTTTGATCTCGTCGGTGGTCGCCGTCTCGGATACGCCCAGCGTCTGATAGTAGTCGCTCGTGGACGCCATCAACCGGCCTCACCGGACCACGTCAGCACCACCACGCGCGCGGGCCGGATCAGCGCACCGCCCATCTGGTAGCCCGGCTGGAGCACGGCACCTACGGTGTGGTCCTTGGCCGGGTGATCCGCGGGCCGCGTGGTCACGGCCTCGTGGAGATTCGGATCGAACGGCACGCCGACCTGATCGATGCGCGTGATGCCCGCCGCATCGAGCGCCTTCCATAGCTTGCGCTCGACCATGTCCACGCCATCGTGGATGGTCTTCGCGTCCGTCTGTGTGGGATCGACGTGGGCGAACCGCGCCAGATCGTCGAGGGCATCCACGAGCCGCCCCACCAGGTCAGCCTGGGCCCGCGCCCAGAGCTCCGTACGCTCCTTGGTGGCGCGCTTCCGAAAGTTGTCGTATTCGGCGGCGAGGCGGAGATGTTTGTCCTTTGCGTCCGCAAGCTCCCGTTCGAGGCGCGTCACCGCCTCGTCCGGGATCTCCATAAGCGCGCCGGATTCAGTTGCTCCCGGACGCTCCGCGTCTTCTTGGGCGTGGGTCGGCTCTTCGGGTTTATCGTCCATGGTGAAGCGCTTCTTGGGCAATCGGTGTGCCGCCTGGCTACGCCGTTTTGGCCGGCGCGGATAATGTTCGGAACCGAAGATCAGACAATAAGATAGTTGGTTACAGCTTGCCCGCGAGGAACCCGAGCACATCTCCGAACGCTTCGTCGCGCTGGGGGTCGTGCAGAATTTCGTGATACATCTCGGGATACCATCGTACCCGTACCGCGCTCTTCAGGCTGTCGGCGAACGCCCGCGCCAAATGGGCATCCACGAGCCGGTCCTCGCCGGGGAGCAGGAACAAGAGCGGCGACTCGATCCGGTACCCGTCGGCGGCCACGGCGCGCTGGGCCCACTGGATCTCGCGCCACGCGCCGGGCGTCATGATGTCGTGGACCGCGGGGTCGGCCGCGTACGCCTGGTTCACGGCCGCGTCGCGGCTAACGACGTCCGCGTCGATGCCCGCGCGGATCGGCAGCGTGGGCCACAGGTCCGCGAGCGCGCGCCCCGCGAGGAGCTTCCAGAGCGGCGGCCTCACGGCAACGCCGAGCCAGGGCGACATCACGACCGCCCCACCGATCGGATCGCTGGGCTGCGTTTCCAGGTACCGCAGGGCCACGAGCCCGCCGAAGGATATGCCGAGCAGCACCTGAGGTCGCTCGGTGCGCAACCGCACCACCCGACGGAACGCCTGGAGGTCGCCGAGCAGCTGGCTGAAGCGCGACAAATGGCCTCGCCGTCCGCCCGAGCGGCCGTGACCACGGAGGTCCAGCGCGTACGCCGAATAGCCCGCATCCCGCAGGCGCTCGCCGGTTTCGCGCCAGCGACCGGCATGATCGGACCAGCCGTGCAGGATCAGCGCGGCGGCGCGGGGAGCGGTCGCTTCGTACGAATCGTAAACCAGCTGCGTGCCGTCGGGCGCGCTGAGTGCCGGCATTCAAGGCTCCGTGAGCAGGCGGCGCAGCAGGTCCAGGCCCGCCTGCGCCGCGCGACGACGGATTTCATCGCGGTCACCCGGGAAGACTCGCTTCAAGGCCCGGGTGATCGTATGCACTCGGGCGGCGAGCCACACGGTGCCCACCGGTTTTTCGGGCGTGCCGCCACTCGGGCCCGCGATCCCTGTCACCGCGATCGTACAGTCGACCGAGAACAGTCGCTGGGCGCCCTCCGCCATGGCGCGCACGGTCTCTTCGGAGACGGCGCCATAGGCCTCGAGCGTTTCGAGCGGGACCTTGAGCGCCGCCGTCTTGATCACATCGGCGTAGGCCACGACTCCTCCGATGAACGTGTCCGACGCGCCGGGGATTGCCGTGACGCGTTCCGCGATCATGCCACCGGTGCACGACTCGGCGACCGCCAGCCGGTGCCGCCCCCGCCTCAACGTCTCGAGCAGCGCGGCCGCAAGATCGGTCTCGTCGGTGCCGTAGGCGTGACCATCCGCCGCGACGCGCAGCCGCTCCAGGGCGGCGGCGATCCGCGTGTCCGCGTCCCGAGGCTCGAGTCCCCACGCGGTGACGCGCAGGTCTACGCCCTCGACGGACGGCAGGTACGCGAGCGTGAGGGGCGCGATCTCGGATTCGATCTCGCCCACCCGTTCCGCGAGCGCGGATTCGGACACGCCGGTCGTGCGCACCGTGCGGGACTCGACCACCCGGCGCGCGCCTGAGACAGCTTGTCGTTCGACCAGCCGTGGGAGCACGTGCTCGATCAGCAGTCCCCGCATCTCGCGTGGCACCCCGGGGAGCAGGACCACGACTCGCCCGCGCCCGTCCTCGACCCAGA
>DASZCN010000010.1:0-2046 GCA_035943095.1 Gemmatimonadales bacterium
GGCCATCGCCGCCGCGAACCCCCCTCTCGTCTCGGGGCAGCAGCCCCGGCGCTCGACACGGGCACATCGCCCGCCGCCCCGCTCGACCGCCGCGCGGCGAATCCCGACCCCGCGGTCGGTGCTCGGCTTCGAGCCCGGCGAGGACAGAAAGCTCGCCGATTGGCCGACGCTGCTCCGCTACTACCAGGCGCTGGCGGGCGCGAGCGATCGGATGCGCTACCGCGAGCTCGGGCGCACGACGCTCGGTGCACCGCTCGTCGCCCTGGTCATTTCCAGCCCGCAAAACCTGAAGCGCCTCGACTACTACCGGGACCTGAACGCGCGCCTCGCCGACCCGCGCGGATTCAAGACGCCGAAGGATGCGACCACGGCACTCCGTGACGCCAAGGCCGTCGTGCTGATCACCTCCGGGATCCACTCGAACGAGGTCGGCGGCCACCTCACGCCGACGATTCTCGCCTATCGCCTCGCGACCGATACGAGTGCCGCGACGCGCGCGATCCTCGACAACGTGATCCTGTGGCTCGTGCCGTCGCTCAACCCGGACGGCGTCACGATCGTCACCCGCTGGTACAACCGCACGCTCGGGACGCCCGCGGAAGGCACCGATCCTCCCGAGCTGTACCACCATTACACCGGGCACGACAACAACCGCGACTGGTACGCGTTCACGCAGGTCGAGACGCAGCTAGTGGTGGACTCGATTCACAACGTCTGGCACCCGCAGATTGTGCACGACATCCACCAGCAGGATACGGATGGCTCTCGTCTGTTCCTCCCGCCGTACTTGGACCCGGTCGAGCCCAACGTCGATCCCTTGCTGATCGACGGCGTGAACGCCCTCGGCGCGGCCATGGCCTGGGAGCTCGCCGGAGAAGGCAAGACCGGCATCGCCATCAACGCGGTCTACGACGCGTGGACGCCGGCGCGCGCCTACCAGCATTACCACGGAGGCGTGCGGATCCTGTCCGAGGCGGCGAGCGCGAATCTCGCGTCGCCGATCGACGTCCCGTTCGACCAGCTCGCCACCCGGGGGCGCGGGTTCAATCCGCGGGAGCGCTCGTGGAACTTCACCAGTCCCTGGTCAGGCGGCCGTTGGACCCTCCGCGACATCGTGAGCTACCAGACCGACGGGGCGTACGCCCTGCTCGAAAACGCCGCGCGGTATCGGGATCGGTGGCTCACGAACTTCCTCACGGTCGAGGGGCGCGCCATTCGGGGATGGCGGGCGTGGCCATACGCCTACGTGCTCCCCCGCCAGCATCAGGACTCGGTGGGGCTCGCCACCCTGCTCGGCATTCTGCACCGCGGCCAGGTCGAAATCCGCACCGCGCTCCACCCGATCACGCTGGGTGCCCAACGCTTCCCCGCGGGGAGCTATGTGGTGGTGCTGCGGCAGCCGTATGCCGCGTTCGCGAAAGCGTTGCTCGAGCCGCAGCGCTACCCCGATCTACGGCTGTATCCCGGCGGCCCGCCGCTCCCACCGTACGACGTCACCGCTCACACGCTGCCTCTGCTGATGGGCGTGACGGCGGTGCCATCACGCGACTCGTTGCGGATCGCGCTTTCGCCGCCCGTCGACCCGCCGGCTGCGAACCTCGCGTATCCCGGCTTCGCCGGGCCGGACGCGCCGCGGATCGGCCTGTATCGCTCGTACGTGGCGCCAATGGATGAAGGGTGGACGCGCTGGCTCTTCGACACGTGGAAAGTGCCCTACGTCTCGGTCGTCGATTCGGTGATGCGGGCGGGAAAGCTGCGCGACAAGCTCGACGTCATCGTCCTGCCCGATCAGGCACCTCACGAGCTGCTCGACGGGCTCCCGCATCAGTATCCCGCGCCGTACGCGGGCGGCCTGGGCCAGGACGGCGTGAAGGCGCTGCGCCAGTTCGTCACCGATGGCGGCACGTTGGTCGCGCTGAACGACGCCAGCCGCTTTGCCGTGGAGCAGCTGCTCCTCCCCGTGCGCAACGTGCTCGAGGGCGTGGCGGATGACGAGTTCTACGCTCCCGGCTCCATCTTCCGGATGGACCTCGACTCGAGCGATCC
>DASZCN010000011.1:0-70726 GCA_035943095.1 Gemmatimonadales bacterium
GGCGCCAGGCAGGGCTCCTCCGTCGCCGGGCACGGCACGCCGATGCACGCGCGTTCCGGTCGTGCCCCGACGTCCTCGTAGAACGTCCGCACGATCGGCGCGAGCCCGGGATACGCGCGACTGGGGTACGTCCGGTGCTCTCGAACGACCGCCCGGCCATCCGTGACCTCCACGAGCGCAAGACGCGCGTTCGTTCCGCCGACGTCGCCGGCGAGCACGTTCATGGCACGGTCCGCGAAAGTTGCGCGGCGGCGGCGGGATCGAGAAACCACACGCCATGGGGGGGGCGCGCGAGCACCGCGGGCACGTCGCCCGGATCGGCGTCTCCATCGAGGGCGCGCGCGACCGCCGATGCCTTGTCTCGCCCCGTCACCAACATCACCACGTGCCGGGCCGCTGCAATGACGGGCGGGGTGATGGTGATCCGCCGGCGTGGCGGCTTGGGACTGTCCACCGCCACGGCCCGGCGCTGGTGCTCGCGAAGTGCGCGTGAGCCCGGAAACAGGGAGGCCGTGTGACCGTCCGCACCCATGCCGAGGACGAGCACATCGAGTGCGGCGGGGAGCTCGCGGGCGTACGTGGCCGCCGCGGCATCGAGATCACGACTTTCGGCCTGTATGCGATGAATGCGGCCCGCCGGAATCGCGACGTGTGAAAGCAATACCTCCATCGCCATGCGGTAATTGCTCTCCGCATCGTCTGGCGGGACGCCGCGCTCGTCGCCGAAATACACATCGACCCTGCTCCAGTCGATGCGGCTCCTCGAGTCCCCGGCCGCGAGCGCGGCGTACACGGGACCGGGTGTTCGGCCCCCCGAGAGCGCGATTGCGCATTGCTGCCGGGCGGCCAGGACGGCCGCGATAGCCTCCCCCAGCCACTCGGCCGCGCGCTGCGGGAATGCCTTCACGTCTTCGACCACGATGTGGCGCGACGCCACCGCTAGTGCTCCGCGCCTTCAGGGATCGCCGTAAGGCGATCGGTGAGCCGTGCTGTGCGGCCCGTCTCGCTGCCACACGTGGGACACAGGTTGAGCTGCCCGGTGCGGTCCAGGTATTCCCGCACCACCCGGACGTATGCTGCGTGACTCCACGTGAGCGGCGATACCGACAACGGCTCACCCGTGTAGGGATGGAGCTGCTCTGCCATGACACCAGATGGGAGCGCGTGCTTTGCCGCCCATTCAATCAGCTCGAAGCCACGCGAGAGCTCCTCGGCGGTGCGCGCGCGCAGGAGGCGATAGCGCGCGAGCCACAACGTACTGATGAACCAGGGATTGCCCGGGACCCGCTTCGTGTCCTGCCGCTCGACCTGGAAGTAGGCGTCGTTCTCGTAGCGGGCGAGCCCCCCGATGTCCGTGTGGACCCAGAGGCGCTCCTCGACCTGGCGGACCGTGGACTCCGCACGCGGGTCGTCTGGCGCGAGCGTGCCGAACTCCACGATTCCGAGCACGCTCGAGTCAACGGTCATGTCGAGCGTATAGCCGTTCGGTCCGGGCGTCGCCATCCGGGCGAAGCGCTGCTCGCGCTCATTCCATAGCACGGCCCCCAAGCCGTCTCGCATGCGGTCGGCGCCGGCCGCATAGCGGGTGGCGCGCTCCTGTTCTCCAAAGGCGTCCGCCACTTGGGCCGCGGCCCGGAGGCCGGCAATGACGGAGGCGACCGTGAATGCGTGCACTCCCCACCGCTCCTCCCAGAGGTCGTGCGACGGAAGCGGCAGGCCGGTGGCGGGGTCGACGTACCCAAGGAGAAAATCAGCGGGCCGGGTCACGAGGGCGCGGTAGAACGGTGCCGTCTCCTCGATGGGCTGAAACAGCTCGAAGAATTGCCACAGCGCCCAGATGACGAGTGCGGTCTCGTCCTCCTGAATGGGGAGCACGGGTTTGCCGTCGCGCACGTAGCCGTGCCAGGAGGAAGCGAGGGTTCCATCGGGATTGTATTTGTGCCGGAGGTACCCGAGCGGCGAGATGACCTTCGCGCAAAATTCCAGGAATTTCTCGGGTGCCCCAACGTGTCCGCCTCGCATCAAGGCGGCGGCGACCAGGGCGCCGTCGCGCGGCCACATGTAGGAGTAGGTGTCGCGGGCGAACTGAATGATGTCCGTATCGTTGGCGGCGGTGATCGCGCCCTCATGGTCGATCTGCGAACGGATGATCAGCAGGCTTTGGCTATACCGCTGAGCCACGAGCTCGGGCACCTGGTCGAGACCGCGCCGGTCTTTCCGCACCCACAGCCGCCAGTAGTTGCGCGTCCGGCGAAGCAGCTCGCCAGGCGACTTGTCGCGGACGACCTTGTCGATCGTGGCGACTTCGCGGAAGTCCCGGCCTGCCGCCATCCAGTAGTCCGCCTCCGCGGAACCGCGCGCCGGCACGGTGAGGGACAGGCCGAGCGTGGAGTCCACGGATCCTTGCGCGATCGGATTGCCCTGCAGCTCACCGTCCTCGGCGTCGCGCCAGGTCCCCTCGGCGCCGGCGACCTCCTTCGTCCCGCACGCGTAGCGCCGCACACCGATCTCCCCGCCTACGGCACAGTTCATCAGGAAATAGCGGTCGTCCTTATAGTGGATCAGCGCCTCTGTCTCGGGGGAGTAGAGCGCCGTGTCGCCCACCTCGTACCCCCGGATGTGGAAATCGTGATGGAAGAACAACCGGATCTCGCGCGCCCGGTCGAGCAGGTTGGTCACCTGGATATGCCGAATCAGGACATTCTCGAAGAAATCCACCGCGTCGTGACAGAGGAGCTCGATACCCAACGCCTCGTTGCGGGCGCGCACCTCGGTGACCATCGAGTCGACGACGTAGCGCCGGTCGAGCGCCCAGTCCGAACCGATCCAGCTGAACTTGCCGGCGGTCCAGACGCCGAATCGGAAGACATGCCCGGTGGCGTGGTTTTCCTTGCCCACGTGCGGGTAGTAGATGTCGCGGATCAGATAGTCGCGGCCGAATGCCACGAGCAACCGCCCGTTCGACAGCGGCAGGTCACGAGGCATGAGAGCTCACTCTGCGCACGAAACTATTCCCTCGATGACGTAGTAGAAAAAGCCGCCCGATTCACCGGCCGAAAAGATCGGCACGATGTGGGGATGACTGAGGTTCGATGAGAGGTCCACCTCGCGGATGAACCGCTCACGGAGCAGCCGGGTCGAGACCTCGGGGTCCAGCACCTTGATCGCCACACGGCGATGCGGGTGCTGCTCCACGGCGAGGTACACCCGCGCCATGCCGCCGGTGCCGATTTCCCGTTCGACGTCGTAGCGGGGGGCGAGGCTCTCACGAAGAGCGTCGAGCACATCGAGCATCATGGCCAACTTAGCGGCCCCCACGCCCGGCGCCAAGCGAGCGATCCCACTCTAGCGAACCGAGGACCGCGCCGTTCAATTAACGCGAATGGAGCGAATCTGGAAGTCGCCGTTCGTGCGGCTCGTGGCGTATTACGTGCTCCTCAGCCTGGTGACGCTGCTGCTCGTCACGCTGTTCCCGCAGATACGCGACCTGTTCGAAAAATTTCAAGCGCTCTCGCCCGTCCATGTCGCCGGCGGAAAGAGCAAGGCGATCGAGGAGGCCGCGAGCGCCCCGGGCCCCGGGAGCTTGGGCGCCACCGCGCTCGCCGTCATCACCCTGTTCTCGATGGTCGGGGCGCTGGCGCTGATGCTGCCAACCGCGTGGGTGTACATGACCACTAAGCAGCAGCGCGGCTACGATCAGTCCGTCGTTCAGACGGTGATCGTCTTGCCGATGACCGTGTCGGGCACGCTCATCCTCGTCCAAAACAGCCTCGCGCTCGCCTTCGCCCTGGGCGGGATCGTGGCCGCGATCCGGTTCCGCAACACGCTGAAAGACACGAAGGACGTGGTATACATCTACCTCGCCCTCGGCGTAGGCCTCGCGGCCGGCGTCTACGTTCCCGTGGTCGCCGCCGTGATGTCGCTGGTCTTCAACCTGACCGTGCTGGCGCTTTGGAAGCTCAATGTCGGCAACATTTACGCCGATCAGGGTGTGCTGCTGCCGGCGCTGCCACCGGCCGAGGGGTTGCTGGGCCCGCGTCGACGCCCGTCCGCACAACTGGCCGTCGGTGACCCGCAGCTGCTCGCCGCTCTGGCGCCCAACGAGCTCGAAGAAGTGGCGGACCGCGCGGCTCGGCTGCAGGCGTACATCATGGCGCGTGCGGACGATAAGAAGGGCGAGCGCTTCAACGGCATGCTGCTCGTACACACGACTGAACCGGAGACGGCCCAGCGCGCGGTCGAACAGCTCCTCGAGACCGAGACCGTCCGCTGGCGCCTCGCCGAGATACTCCCGGCCGGGAGCGGGCGCTCGACGCTCGAATACCTGCTGCGCCTCAAGGAAGGGATCCTCGCGGCGTCCGTGCTCCATGCGTTGAAAAGCAGGGGCTCGCCACCGATCGATGCCGCTGAGTACCGCTCCCTACGGGGGTTAAAGAGGAGTAAAGGCGAATGAGATCGAACGCGCAGCGGCTGGTCGCGGCCCTGACGCTGTTGATCGGCGTCGAAGAGCCACGCGCTCTCAGCGCACAGACGACCCCCGCACAACCAGTCCGGGACACGGCCGCCCGCAGCGTGGAAATTGTGGCGGGGCAGCACTACGCGGCCGGGTGGTTTCACCGTTTAATGCTGGGCGCTCACTATCGCGACCTCTGGACCACGCCGTTCCGAGTCGACGCGCTCGACCTCGCGACATACGCGGGCGGGCTCACGCCCAGCCAATGCGGCGGCCGCCGCGAGACCAAGTCGCTCCGGCTGGTCGGGCCGAACGGGCGCGCATACGTGTTCCGCTCGGTCGACAAAGACCCCACTCTGGCTCTGCCCCCGAACCTGCGCGCGACCTTCGTGCGCGACCTCATCCAGGACCAGATCAGCTCGGCTCACCCGGGCGCTCCCTTAGTGGTGGCGCCGCTGCTCGACGCGGCTCGCATCATGAATGCGGAGCCGCACGTCTACGTGTTGGCCGACGACCGCCGCCTCGCGGGGTTCGCCTGTGCCAAGCCTGGTACCCTCGGCATGATCGAAGAGCGTCCCACCGTGGGACCGGACAACGAAATGGCGTGGGCAGGTGCGGCGGACTTGGCGACCACGAAGAAGTTGTTCGAGCACCTCGAGCACGATCCCAAGAATCGCGTCGATTCTCGGGCATACCTCGCGGCCCGCCTGATGGACGTCTTTATCGGCGACTGGGACCGCCATCAGGACCAGTGGCGCTGGGCGCGGTTCGACTCCGCGGGGCTTCGCTGGTGGCGCCCGATCCCGCGCGACCGCGACCAGGCGTTCGCGCGTCTCGACGGCGTGCTCGTGTGGCTCACGGGCTTTTATTTTCCGCAGCTCGTCGGCTTCGACGACGACTATCCGAGCATCTGGCGTCTCACGTTCGCGGGAGAAGTGCCGGACCGGAGACTGCTCGAGGATCTCGAGAAGCCCGTGTGGGACTCGGTGGCGCGGACCCTTCAGGGCCGAGTGACGGACTCGGTGATCGATGCGGCGGTCCGCCGCCTTCCACCGGAGTACTACCGGAAAAACGGCGTCACCCTCACTCGCGCGTTACGGCGCCGACGGGACCACCTGCCGCAAATCAGCGATCGCTATTACGCGCTGCTCGCCCAGGTGGTGGAAGTCCACGGCACCGACCAGTCAGACCTGGCCGAGATCGAACGCCTCCCCGGCGGGCGCGTGGCCGTCCGCTTGTCCCCACGCGCCGGAGGAGCACCGTTCTACCAGCGGACATTCAACAGACATGAGACGGACGAGATTCGCGTGTTCCTCCACGGCGGCGATGATCGAGCAGTCGTCCGCGGGTCCGACGGATCCGGGCCACTCGTCCTCGTGATCGGCGGCGACGGCGCCGACGAGCTCGTGGACTCCACGCGTGCGGGGCGCACGCGGTTTTACGACGACGGCCCGCAGGACCGATTCATCACGCCGCGCGGCACGCCGATAGACCGCTCGCACTACGTTGAACCTCCCGTGGACACCTCTACACTGGGCGTCCCGCGAGACTGGGGCTCACGCTGGATGCCGCTAACCTGGGCTGGATACACGCCGGATCTCGGCCTCTTCGTCGGGGCGGGCGCCGACGGCACGGGCTACGACTTCCGCCGGCTGCCATATAACTCGCACGTACGAATCCGCGCCGGCTACGCGACTACCGCCCAAACGGGCCGGGCCGAGTTCAACGGCGAGTTTCGCGGCCTCGTGCCGCCGGTTACCGTGACACTGCGCGTTCGGGCGTCGGGAATCGATATCCTGCGGTTCTATGGCTTCGGCAATGAGACAGTGGATACCGGTTCCAGTGATTTCTATAAGGTGAAGCAACAGCAGTACCTGGTCGCGCCCGCGCTGCGATTCTCGCTTTCGCGGTCCGCTACGCTCTCCGTCGGTCCGTTATTCAAGTTCGCGCACACGAATCTCGAATCGGGCACGCTCATCAACACGCTTCGGCCCTACGGCGTGAGGGATCTGGCCCAGGTCGGTGGTGCCGCGTCATTTGAGGTGGACACGCGGGACCGGCCGACCGCCGCCACGCGCGGCATCTCGTTTGACCTCGGTGGAAGTTTCTATCCCCAGGCGCTGGGTCTGAACTCGTCGCTAGGCGAGGCGCACGGGGACGCGGCCACGTACCTGACGCTCCGCGCCCCGCTGAAACCGACACTCGCCGTGCGCGTCGCGGGGCGAAAAGTGTGGAGCTCGCTTCCGCTCCCATTCGAGGAAGCGGCGTACATCGGCGGCGCGACCACGGTGCGTGGGTTTGTGGACCACCGGTTCCTGGGCGACGCCGCCACCTACGGGAATGTCGAGCTGCGACTCTCGCTCGCCCGATTCTTCCTCCTCGTCCCTGGCGAGCTCGGGGTGTTCGGCCTCGGCGACGCGGGCCGGGTGTATTTCTCGGGCCAAACGTCGGACCGCTGGCACGCCGCTGCTGGCGGCGGGCTCTGGATGTCGTTTTTGAGTCGCGCCAATACCTTGTCCGTGGCCGCGGCGCACAGCATCGAGGGAACGCGGGTGTACGTCAAGACCGGGTTCGCCTTCTAGCGATGCAGGCCGAGTGGAAGGCGGATGTTCCGACGCTGGACCTGCTCAACCGGATGGTGTCGGATCCGCTCCCCCTCGACCTCCGCTCCGGCAGGGTGGAACCGTTTTTCCAGCGCGACATCTACTTCGACTCGGCCGACTGGACGTTGCGCCGGCGGGGCGTCAGCTGCCGGTTTCGCATCGGCGTAGACGATCGGCGCATCCTCACGCTGCGCACGGGTGATCGGTGGGAGGATGGCGCTCTGTTCGCACCTCCGCAGCGGTTCGAGGCAGAGGTGCCCGAGCTCGAGGGTGAACAAGCCCTGGCGGGTACGTCCGACCCGGCGCGCCGCCTGCGAGCCCTGATCGAGCCCGGGCAACTGCTCCCCCGCATCCAGTTCGAGACGGAGCGCCGGGTCCGTCGATCGAAGCCGGCCTGGTTCTTCAGGGCGCGCCACGAGATCCTCTACGACGTCGTGACGGTGCGGAGTCACCATCTCGCGCAAAAGTTTCAGGAGCTCAAACTCCGCCAAGTCGTTAACGGGCGGCCCGCATTAGACCGGCTCGCTCAAGCGTTTCAGCAACGATACGGTTTGCGCACGCTGCTCGTGGGGAAGCAGGAGCGTGCGGAGAAGCTGCTGCGTGAGCTCGAAGCGGACGGCTTGGCGGACGTCACGCGGCGCGGTCGCGAGGTCGCCGTGATCGTGCTCCAGGCCGGCGCCGTCGCGATGATCGTCGAGTCCGACTCGCTCACGCTGCCGATTCGCCGGGGATCCGGCGAAGAGGGTTGCCGAGACGTGTTGCGCGCATCGTTCGGCAGCGCGGACGGCCAGGTGCGCCTCCTGGGCACGGCCCCGGCAGGCCTGACGCGCCCCCTGCTCGAGGTCTGGGAGGTGCGCCGCGCGGCCGGAGCCCCGGATTCGACTGCGGCGGGACAACTCCAATGGTTACCTGTGGAGGAGGTCCTTGCTGCTGCCGGGTCCCCCGGGCTGCGCGACCCGCGGACCCTGGCCGCTTTGACGGTCGCCGCGCGATCGGAAGCGTTCACCGGCGCCGCCCCCGCCGTCCAGGCGCCGGCGCGAGCGACGGAACGTCGCATTCGACTGTCCGATGTCGCGCTCCGGCCGCCGGTCGCCGATCTCAACCGGCTCGGTCCGGAGCATTTCCTGAACAGCGACCTGAGCCTGCTCCACTTCAACGCGCGCGTCCTGGCGCTCGCGGAAGACGTGAGCGTACCGTTGCTCGCCCGGCTCCGCTTTTTGGCGATCGTCAGCGCCAATCTCGACGAGTTCTTCATGGTCCGGGTAACGACCTTGAAGCGGGCGGTGGCAGAGGGCGCGATCGGGCCCGGTGATGATGGCCTGGCCGCCGAGGAGGCCCTGCACGTCATCGGAATCCGGGTTCGGGCGCTGCTGGAGCGTCAGGCGCGTTGTTTCGCCGACGCATGCCGTCCAGCGCTCGCGGCACACGACGTCCGCATTTTTTCGTGGACAGAGCTGTCCCAGGCGCACCAGGAGCGCCTGGGGCGCTATTTCATGGAGGAGATCTTCCCGTTCATCTCCCCGCAAGCCATGACCCGCGCGCCGGGTCACCCGTTCCCCCTGATCCCCAACCTGCGCCTTTCCCTCGCGGTCCTGGTGCGCGATCTCGGAGGCGGACCGACGCACTTCGCCTATGTGAAAGTTCCGGACGATCGACCGCGGTTCGTTCCGCTCGAGGACGGCTCCGGTTTCGTCGCCCTCGAGGAGATCATCCGCGCAAACCTCCGACCGGTTTACTCGGGCCGGATCGTCGACGCGGCCTATGCGTTCCGTGTGACCCGGGGCGCGGATTTGGAGCTCGACGAGCAGCACGCCTCGAGCTTGATGCAGATCATCGAAGAGGAGACGAAGCGGCGACCGTATGGCGCCGCCGTGCGTGTCGAGGTGGAGCGCGACATGCCCCAGGCGGTCCGGGAGCTGCTCCTCCGGGAGCTGCAGTTCGAGGACACGGCTCCCGCCGGCTCCCTAGGCCCGAGCGACCTCTACGTCGCGCCAGGCCTCGTGGATTTCGCAGGTCTGCGTGACCTCGCCCGCCTGCCCCTTCCCGCGCTCGACTATCCACCGCATCGCGGCGCGTCGCCCATCGAGCCGGCACGCTCGATCTTCACGGTCCTCACCGAGCGTGACGTCCTCGTCCACCACCCGTACGACGATTTCGAGGCGACCGTTCAGCGATTCGTGCTCGAGGCGGCGGACGACCCGGACGTCGTCGCCATCAAGCAGACGCTGTATCGCGCCGGAGGGCGCTCGGAGATCGTCGATGCCCTCGTCCGCGCGGCGGGGCGCGGGAAAGAGGTGTTCGTGTTCGTGGAGCTGAAAGCGCGCTTTGACGAGGAACGCAACATCGAGTGGGCCCGGAAGCTCGAGCAGGCCGGTATCCGGGTCGTGTACGGGCTGGTCGAGCTCAAGACCCACGCCAAGACGGCCCTCGTCGTACGGCGCGAGGCTGGCGGGATTCGGCGCTACGTCCACGTCGGGACGGGCAATTACAACGCCGCGACCGCGGCGACCTACACGGACCTGGGGCTACTGACGGCGGACCCCGACCTCGGTGCCGACCTGAACGACTTGTTCAACGAGCTTTCCGGGTCATCTCGGCCGCCCCAGACCGCGTTCCGACGGATTCTCGTATCGCCCACGTTCCTCACCAAGCGTCTCCTCGAGCTCATCGCGCGTGAAGCGGACCACGCGCGGGCGGGCCGCGATGCCCGCATTCGCGCGAAGATCAACGGGCTCGCCGACTCCGAGATCATCGAGGCGTTGTACCGGGCGTCGCAGGCGGGGGTCGATATCGCGCTCGTGGTCCGGGGCGTCTGCACGCTCCGCCCCGGCGTCGTGGGGCTGTCGGAGCGGATCCGCGTCACGAGCGTCATGGGACGCTTCCTCGAGCATGGCCGCATCTACCATTTCGCGAATGGCGGCGAGCCGGAGTACTACATCGGCTCCGCAGACTGGCGCCCGCGCAACCTCCGACAGCGCGTCGAGGTGGTGGCGCCGGTCCTAGACCCTGGAAGCCGCGCCAAGCTCGACGGCATCCTCGACTTGCAGCTCGCCGACCCGACAGCGTGGGACTTGGAGTCGGATGGAACCTATCGGCGCCGCGCGCCCGAGTCGGGGGCGGATCGGCGGACCTCACAAGAGCGGTTGCTCGCGCTGACCAGTGCGATCACTTGAAATAGTCGTCGGAGGCGCGACGCTCGGCGTCATCGGGTTGCTCGCCGGCCCCTCCTTGAGCGCCCAGGCGTGTCGGGAGCCTCACTACCGCTGGACGGCGAAGGTCGACACTTCAGGGGTGGCCGTCCCTCCGCAGCCGACATCGGTGGCAGCCATGCTCGCGACGTGGGCACCTCCGTTGCTCGCGTCGCGCGATGATTGTGCGCCGCGCGCCGAGCGCGAGCTGCGGACGTACGCGCTCCTCGCCTGGGTGCGACGGGTCGACAAATACAAGGACGACGAAGATTGGCACGTCGAGCTGACTGATCGGGCCGACACTCCGCCCGACTCGTGTATCGTCGCCGAGATACCCCATCCGCGCTATAGCGGGCGCTACGCCCTCGCGCGATCAGCCCTCGACTCGTTGATCGCGGGCCGCCGGCTCGGGAAGGGTGGCATCCTCCGCCGGCCGGTCCAGGCGCGCGTCATGGGGCTGGCCTTTTTCGATGGCCAGCATCGCCGCGGTGGTCGGCGCAGCGAACGGATCGACGGAGGGCACGGCCGCTGCAACGCCTCCGTGCGGGCCCTGTGGGAGATTCACCCGGTGTACCGCATCGGCTCTCCCTGAGCCCGTGCCACTCGATTTCTCCCGCCCTGCTTCGCGCGGTAGAGTGCCGCGTCCGCGACGACCCGCAGGTTCTCCACGGTGCTGACGGTGTCGGGGTAGCCCGCCACTCCGCACGAGATCGTGAGCGGGTAGGCTGCGCCGTCCCAGCGCCAAGCGGTCGACTCGACGGTCGCGCGGATTCGCTCCGCGACCTCCAGTCCCGACTCGATCGGGGTGTGCGGCATCCAGATCGCGAACTCTTCACCGCCGATTCGCGCCACGAGATCCTTGTCCCGCACGGCTTCTTCGAGGATTCGGGCGACGTGCCGCAGGGCCCCGTCGCCGGCCGCATGCCCCAACGTGTCGTTCAGCTTCTTGAAGTGGTCCAGGTCCGCGTAGATGAGCGTCGCGATCAGGGGTTGCTTGCTCTCGTGGAGACTGAGGACTCGCTCCAGCTCCCGCAGATTGCGCAACCCGGTGAGGGGATCCTTCACCGCCCGCTGCTCCGCTTCGTGGAGCGCACGCGCCGCGGCTAACCGCGACCCCAGCTCCGCAACCAGGCGCTGGAGCTGATCGGCCGAAGGCGTGCCGGCCGGGAAGGGCGGCCCCATGACTACGAGCGCCCCGATCGCGAAGTGTCCGTCGAGTAGGGGATACGCGGTGCCCGCGCGGTCGCGGCGTCGCCGGTCCGGCAGCGCGCCGCCGAACACATCCTCCGACCCCTGCGAGGCGACGGGCACGCGCGCGCCGATCGCGCGCAGCGCGGGAGCGTCGGGCGTGAGGGTCAGCCCTTCAAGCCTGCCGTCCACCCGCTTGGACACCGCCACGACGCGTGCCTCGGCGCTAGCGGGGCCGAAGCCCTGGAGGATGATCGCGGAGCCGCGCTCGGTCAGTTGCTGGGCTAACGCCACGCCCGCCCTGACAATTCCTTCGAGGCTTTGCGCTCCCCCGGTCATAGCGGCGAGCTGCTTCACCACAAACTGGGCTGGTTGATCGGTAGCCTGCTGTTGCCGCAGGAGCCGCATGCTCGCGACCAGGCGGCGCAGCTCCTCGGTCGCGCTCTCCGCGGCGCTCGCCGGCGGGTCCACCGCGGGTAGCAGCAACCCCGCGCCCCACGGGAAGTCCCCGACGGCCACGTAGGTGCCCGCCGGATCGCGCGCCACATGGACCCGCCCGTCTATCGAGGCGAGCTGCACGAGGGCGGCCCCTCGTTGCCGGGCCGCCTGATCTAACGCGTCTCCCCCCCGCCCCCCCCGCCCCACCGTTTCGAGGTCGCCCTCCTCGAGACCGACGATCCAGCCGGCGCGGGCCCCGTAGGACCGGCACAAGAGGTCAAGCACGTGCTCGAAGTCCGACGGGCGACTGAGCGGCGCGTCCGCGAGCCAGGCGCGAACGATGGGCGGCAGCGCGAGGCCGATGGCGACAAGAAAGCCGCCGAGCGCGGCGACCAGAGCCCACACGTTGGCGGAGAGGACAGCGGGGACGACGGCGGCCAGGCCGAGCACCGCGAGAAGGCGCCCGACCCAAACCCCCGCGGGGGGGAGCTTCATGAATGATTGATGCGACTCGCGGCGGCGGCGGCGCCGAACCCGTTGTCGATGTTGACGACCGTGATACCCGCCACACACGAGTTGAGCATGGCAAGCAGGGCCGCGATGCCGCCGAACGACGCGCCGTACCCCACGCTGGTCGGGACCGCGATCACGGGTACGGCGACGAGGCCGCCGACCACGCTCGGCAATGCGCCTTCCATCCCCGCAACGACGATAATGACGGCGGCACTGCGCAGCGCGTCGGTCTGGGTGAGGATGCGGTGGATCCCCGCGACCCCGACGTCGGTGAGCCGGGCGACCGCGTTCCCGAACGCGCGGGCTGTCAGGGCCGCCTCCTCGGCGACGGGGAGATCGCTCGTGCCAGCCGTGACGACGAGAATCGTCCCCCGCCCCGTCGGCGCGGGCTCGGGATCGGCCGGAAGGTAGACGACGCGACCAGGCTCATTCACCTCCGCGCGCGGGAACCGCGCCACCAGCGCCTGACGGTGGACCGGCTCCACCCGCGTCGCGAGAAAGCTTCCGCCTCGGGCCTCGAGCCGTTCGGCGATGCCCACCACCTGCTCGGGTGTCTTGCCCTGACAGAAAATCACCTCCTGGTGCCCCTGGGTGACGGGCCGGAGGTGATCGATAGACGCGAACGGGAGGCGCTCGACGAGCCGCCCCAGGTCCTCGAAATTCACGCGGCCTGCTCCACGGCGTCCCCGGCGAGGTAGGCGGTGAAGATCGCCTCGGCCTGCTGCATCGACTCGATCTGAAAGAGTCGCTCGCGCAGCTGAGACGCTCCCGGCACGCCTTTGGTGTACCAGCCGAAGTGTTTGCGAAACTCGAGGGCGGTCTTCCGCGTGTCTCCCTGGAGGCGGAGCGCGAGGCGCGCATGCTCGAGCGCCGTCGCAAACCGCTCGTTCGGTCGGGGATCGGGTCGCATCGGCCGCCCGGCGAGCAGGTCGCGCGCTTGCGCGAAGATCCAGGGGTTACCAAACGAGCCCCGCGCGATCATGACGCCGGCACACCGGGTGTGGGCGCGCATGGCCACGACGTCCGTCGCGGTCGTGACGTCGCCGTTGCCGATGACGGGGATGTCCAGGGCCTCCACGACCCGAGCGATCTCATCCCAGTTCGCCTTGCCGGCGAACATCTGCGTCCGAGTGCGCGCATGGAGGGTGAGCGCCCGCGCCCCCGCCTCACGGCAGCGCGCGGCGATAGTCACGGGATCACGCTGTGCATCGTCCCAGCCGCTGCGGATCTTGACGGTCACGGGCAGGTGCGTCCCACTTTGCACCGCGCGAATGATGCGTTGCACCAACCCGAGGTCCTTCAGGCATCCGGACCCCCCGTTGTTCTTCACGACCTTCTTCACGGGACAGCCGAAATTGATGTCGATGAAATCGGGCTCGCAGACCTCCGTGACCATCTCCGCCGCCCGGGCCATGACCGTGGCGTCCGCGCCATAGAGCTGGATCCCGATCGGGCGCTCTGCTTCCTCGAACCGCATGTCCTGAAACAGGTGCGCGAGGCCGCGGGCCACGCCGACGGCCGAGATGAACTCGGACACGACGACGTCGGCGCCGAACCGTCGGGCGATGAGCCGGAAGGGTGATTCCGACACGCCCGCCATGGGGGCGAGGAAGAGGGGGAATTCGTGCCCGGTCGGATACGGGAAGTCCATGTCACACAACGTAATGACGCGTTGCGCCGCGAGCAACCAGCCGTTAGGTTTCGCCGCCGTTTCGACTGGAGCGACTCGACGTGCGCTTGCGCGACTTCTTCGCCGACGATGCGATCAACCTGCACCTGCAAAGCGCGACCAAAGACGACGTTTTAAAGGAGCTCGTCGGTCTCCTCAAGCTCGACGACAAGTCCGAGCAAACGCTCGTCAAGATGTTGAAGCGTCGCGAAACGCTCGGCTCGACCGGAATCGGCCAGAACATCGCCATCCCGCACTCGCGAGCCCTCGCGGTGAGCCAGCTCCGGGTCGCCTTCGGGCGGAAGCTCGAAGGCATCGACTTCAACGCCATCGACGGCAAGCCGGTCAATTATTTTTTCCTGATCGTCGCGCCTCCCCTCGAGGTCTCCAACCAGTACCTGCCGGTCCTCGGCAAGATCGCCCAGTTCGCGAAGGAGCCCGATGTACCGACGAAGCTGGCGCGCATCGGGACGGCGCTCGAGTTCCTCAAGCTGCTGGAAGACAAGAACATCTAGCGACGTCGTACGACGCTACGTCGCTACGTTTTATCGTGGCGTTCATTTTCGATCGTCAGTGCAGCGGAATGGTTCTGGCTGACGCCTGGGGTGTGCTTAGGATGGCCCCATGGGGGACTTCCGTGAGTTGCGGGCTTGGCGCGAGGCCAAGAACCTGGTTCTGCTTTCCAGCAAGGCGATCAGGAAGCTTCCGTCGGATGAACGGTTCGCGTTGGGAGTTCAGTGGAGACGCGCAGCATACAGCGTCGCACTCAACATCGCGGAAGGAGCGAGCAGGCGCGGACCTCGGGAGTTTCGTCGCTACCTCGACATAGCACGAGGCTCGCTGCATGAACTGGAGGGGATCCTGGAGCTGGTCGAGCTGCTAGAGTACCTCCCCTGCGAAGAGCTCTTACTGCTTGCTGTCGCCCGGGACAACTGCGCTAGACTCGTGTACGGGTTGTTGCGGAAGATGGCACAGCCGCCAGAAAGGAGTTCTACAACGTAGCGTCGTACAACACTAGTTACTCCCATTCAATCGTCGCCGGTGGCTTGGAACTCACATCATAGACTACCCGGTTTACGCCCTTCACTTCGTTGATGATGCGACTTGAGATGCGTCCCAGTACGTCGGGCGCGAACGGAAACCAATCCGCCGTCATCCCATCACGACTCGTCACCGCTCGGAGGGCCACGACGTAGTCGTACGTGCGCCCGTCCCCCATCACCCCTACCGACTTGATCGGCAGCAGCACCGCGAACGCCTGCCAAATCTGATCGTACAAGCCGGCCGCCCGGATCTCTTCGATGTAAATCGCGTCCACGCGGCGGAGCAGATCGAGCCGATCTCGCGTCACCGGGCCGAGCACGCGGATCGCGAGCCCGGGGCCCGGGAAGGGATGGCGCCCCACGATCTCTTCGGGCAGCCCGAGCTCCCGCCCGACCTGCCGGACCTCGTCCTTGAACAGCTCACGAAGCGGCTCGATGAGCTTCCACGGGAGATTGGGTCGTAGGCCGCCCACGTTGTGATGCGTCTTGATGGTGACGGACGGGCCGCCGCGCGGCGACATCGACTCGATGACATCCGGATAGAGTGTCCCCTGCACCAGGAACTGCACGTCTTCCCCGCCCCCCCCGCCGCCGACGTTCCGCGCCGCGTCCTCGAACACGTCGATGAAGGCGTGCCCGATCCGGCGGCGCTTCTCCTCTGGGTCGTCGACGCCGGCGAGAGCATCGAGAAAGCGCGCCTCCGCGTCGACCACCCGCAGGTCCATGCCTAGGTGGGCCCGGAAGGTGCGCTCCACCTGCTCCCGCTCATTGAGACGCAGCAATCCATGGTCCACGAAGATGCAGGTGAGCCGCTCGCCGATGGCACGGTGCACGAGGGCCGCCGCCACGGCAGAGTCCACGCCTCCCGACAGGCCGCAGATCGCCCGGCTCTTCGGGCCCACGAGCTGCCGGATGCGGGTGATCTCGTGCTCGATGAAGTGGCCCGGCGTCCAATCGGGCGTGCAGCCGCAGATCTCGAACAGGAAGTTGTGGAGGATCTCGCCACCGCGCGGCGTGTGAGCCACCTCGGGGTGGAACAAGACCCCGAAAATGGGTCGCGATTCGTGCTGGAAGCCGGCCACGGGCGCGTTGAGGCTCGAGGCGGTCACGCGGAACTGCGGCGGCGGCTGCTCGATCCGATCACCGTGGCTCGCCCACACCGTGATGCATCCTTGCGGCTCGAATCCCGCGAACAGGGTTCCCGGGCTCGCATCCCGGACCGTGACGTCGGCCCGCCCGTACTCGCGCTCGCGCGACGGCTTGACCCTCCCGCCCGCCAAGTGCGCGACGAGCTGCATGCCGTAGCAGATCGCAAGGATCGGGGTGCCCAGCTCGAGCAGCTTGGGGTCGGCGGTCGGCGCGTCGCGATCGAACACCGAGTTCGGACCGCCGGACAGGATCACTCCCTTGGGAGCGAACTCCCGGATGAAGGCGAGATCCGTCCCGCGCGCCGCCGGGTGGATCTCGCAGTAGACGTGCGCCTCGCGCACCCGCCGCGCGATGAGCTGGGTGAACTGCGAGCCGTAGTCGAGGATCAGAATGCGGTTCACGCCTGGTACCAGGTCGTGGGCTCGAGAATTTCGCCGCGTAACAGGTCGTCCTGGGTCTCGCGCTGCCGCGCGATGTAGTAGCGGTTCCCCTCGACCAGGACTTCCGGGGGCCGCGGTCGCTGGTTGTAGGTCGAGCTCATCACGAAGCCATACGCGCCCGTGCCGAGTACTGCCAGATATTCACCGGGCTCGACCGTGGGAAGCTTACGATCGAGCGCCAGGAAGTCTCCCGACTCGCAGATCGGGCCCACGACGTTGACCAGCTCCTCCGGACGCGTCCCGCCACGGTCCTTGAGCGGGACGATCTCATGATGGGCATTGTAGTGGCTGGGCCGCACGAAGTCCGTCATGCCAGCGTCCACTACCACGAATTCCTTGCCGCCGGCGTGTTTGCGGTAGAGCACCTTGGTGACGAGGACGCCCGCGTTCGCGACGAGGTAGCGCCCTGGCTCGCACACGAGCGCCAGTCCCGCCTGCGTGATGGGGGGTGCCACGGCGTCCGCAAACGCCTGCGGGCTCGGCGCCTTCTCGTTGTGATACTTGACGCCCAGTCCGCCCCCGACGTCGAGCGCCTCGACGGTCGTGATCCCCGAGGCGCGCAGGGCCGTCACCAGCTCCAAGAGCTTGATCGTGCCGCGGTGATACGGCTCCACGTCGGTGATCTGCGAGCCCAGGTGCATCGCGAGGCCGCGCAGCGTGAACAGGGGCTCCGCCGCCACGCGCTGGGCCACGCTCACGACTTCGTCGTACGGCACACCGAACTTCGCGGTCTTCTCACCGGTCTTGGTGTACGGGTGCGTCTCGGTCGCGACATCCGGGTTGACGCGAATGCCCACGCTGGCGCGCTTCTTCAATCGGTGCGCGACGGCGATCACCGCGTCGAGCTCAGCCGGCGACTCGATGTTCAGGAATCCCACGCCGACCCGAATCGCCTCCTCGAGCTCGAGGGCGGTCTTACCGACGCCCGAGAAGACGATGGAAGCCGCGTCGAACCCCGCGGCCAGGGCCCGCCGCAGCTCGCCGACTGACACGATGTCCGCGCCGGCGCCCACGGCCTTGAGCACCCGGAGCACGCCGATGTTGCCGTTGGCCTTCACCGAGTAGCAGATCCGGTGAGCGACGCCCTTGAGAGCGTCGTGGAGGGCATGGTATTGCGCGCGGATCAGGTTGGCGCTGTAGACGTACGTCGGCGTACCCACCCGCTCCGCGATGGCTCGGAGCAGGGCGGGATCGAACGCGAGTACGCCCGCACCTGCATGGCTACGTTGTAGCTGCGGCTGGACTTCCGTCACCTCTCCCCCCGCTGCGACTAGTATGTGGAAGTGATCAACACTCGGCTCTTCCTCCCATCCATACGAATGCCGGAAGGCGAAGGATTGGTCGGTCTGCCGTTGAGAAAATACTTGGTGTTGGGCGAAGCTTTCTCTCTTAAAACGAAGTGCCACCCGGTCTCTTTGGCTGCAATATCGTAGATGACCCCTTTTCCCGTTCTGGTACGCGAAAAGGAAATAAGGTTGGTGCCGACCGGGAGGTCCTCGATCTTGATGTTCTCCCAGCCCGCAGGAAGGTGGGGCTCGAACACGATCGTCTTATTCACCGCGTCCGGTCGGACGCCGAAAACATGCTGGATCAATGGCAACACGATGCCGTAGCTGGTCCAAGCGATCGTGAAGCAACCATAGTCCGGCATCATTTCCGATATCGAGCCCGGCGATACGCGGTTGAAGGTTTGAACGATCCTGTCCACATACCACATCGCTTCGTCGGTACGCCCATAATTGCCTTCGGCAACGGCTTGCACGCCGGTCGAGATCGTCATCATCGCCTGTCTTTCGACGGCGGAGAGATAGGGGCCGTATGCTCCGGTGTTCTCGCGCCGGATCTTGTCCAAAAGCCCGATCGCTCGCGCCCCCGGAGCGATGCCGGTTTCCATCGGCGTTGCGATAACCCAGTTCTTGTTGGTGATCCAGCCCCTGTCTCCCTCCGGCATCGCGGAGAATTCCGCCTTCAGCCGTTCGTAACGCGCAATCAAGTCTTTGTCTCTCTGGGTCATCTTGTCCGCCCCCTTGAGACCTATCTGCTTGATCGCCCCTTCGGCGGCGCTGACCGCCTGCGATCTGCTTCCGTAGAAATCCGCGTATGTACTGTCCTGTTCAATCCAGAATCGTTGATTAATCCTTTCTTTTAAGTCTGAAGCCAGTGTCCGGTATCGGTCTTTCGCACCCGTGTCGTTCAATACTTCGGCGATGCGCGCCGCAGCCTCCAGAGCCTGCTGCGTATAGGCCGCGACATCGATCAGCTCGGCGTTCAAACCATAAACTTCCATGATCCCGTAACCTTCGGGGAACAGGTCCTTGTTCTGGTCCATCTCGCCCAGGAGCCAATCGATACCCATCTTCATGGCGGGATACATCTCTCGCGCAAAATCCCGATCCCCCGTCCACTCGAATACCTTGCCGACCGTCAGGACGAACTGCGCGGTCTCCTGGGTATTCCCTGGATTCGTCACCGCTCCGTCGGTTGTTATCTCATGCACGATCCGGCCGTTCGCGTTCACCTTGTTCGACTGGTTCCGTAGCAGCCGGAGCGTCTGCTTGGCCAGGTCGAAATCGCCGGTCGTCGTGAGCGCTTGCAGGGAGTACGTCTCGGTGCCGAACCACCAGGGATATTCCATGAAGCCGCCGCTCTCACCGCGGCCGATTCCGGGAACGTCCCTGACCAGCCACTCCATGTTGATCCTGCTCCAGTTATAGACTTCTTGCAGGTGCCGGTCCGGGATGCTTATGCGGGCCCGGTTGATGATCGAGCCATAGTGCGCCACCTTCTCCGCGAGGAGGGTGACATGGTGCTCCGCCAGATAGTCGTAGACCGCTACGGCGTCGCGCTGGCTGGTGGTCGAGCCTGCGACGACGAAGGTCAGGGTGGAGGTGGCATGGGCGCCGACTGTGACCGTGTGACTGGACGCGGCCGTGACGCGCTGCTCGATTGGCCGTGCATCGGTGGAAGACACCGCACCCCAGACGCAAAACCAAGGGTTATCGCTGTCTCTGGCGATGAAGACACCCTTGTTGGGACGCCATTCGACGACATCTTGACCATCCCGGATGCCGAGACGATCGGCATACCAGCCGGGGCGCAGGTCCGTTTTGACGGACCATTCCAAGCGCAACCGTCGCGCACGATCTGACGCGTTCGTGAAACGGTACTGGACGATCAGGCCCTGGTGGTGATCCGGACTGAACTGAAAGCGGTCGATATCCATATCGTCCAGCACCCGGCCATACCTGAAGAGGTTGCCATACGGATAAGCCACCATCTCCGCGCTTTCTGAAAGCAGAATTTCCGTATTGGTAGCCACATCCACAATCCGCGCCTGGAACCCGTCGATGAGCTTGATCGGCGGCAGCCACAACCCACCCATTTCACCCGGTAGGTGCTGACCCATGTCAGGGAAATTTCCATCCTGCGTGCCGATCAGGTATGTCCGGTCACCTGCGGTCACATAGGGTTGCTGCTTGTTTCGCCCCTGATTGCTGATGCCGGCGAGGATGGGCGCCGCATAGTCGCTCATGGTCGGCGCCAAAGGAACCGACGCACCCGGCGAGCGTTGCGCAGCGCCGGGCTCGACTGTGAGGGCGGCCATGAGAACAAGCGTCACAAGTGTGGCAAGCACTGGTGTTTTCCTCGACTAGTACGCCTGTGCCCACACTGCTTCCGCGATGCTCGGCTTGCCGCACCACATGCACGTCCGGGGCGGCTCCGGTGAGCGGAACTCCGGATCGGGGAGCACGCGCACGGTTGCCGCCGTTTCCTGCTTGATCTCCGCCTCGCACACGGCGGAGCCGCAGAAGCCGCCGTACGCGAAGCCGCCCCCCGCCTTCATGAATTCGATGAACTGCGCTCTGGTGGCGCCGCGGATCGAATGCGCCTCGCGCCGCTCTTTCGCCGCTTTGAATAGCGCGGTTTGAATCTCCTCGAGCGCCGTGCTGACGGCGCCGGCGATGCCCTCGAGCTTCGCCGGGACCTTCCCGCCGGTGCGCCGGGCGGTCATGACCTGGCCGGCGGCGATGTCGCGCGGTCCGATCTCCAGTCGCAATGGCACGCCCTTGGCTTCCCATTCGAAATACTTGGCCCCGGGCTTCAAGTTCTCGCGGAGGTCGAGCTCGACCCGAACGTCCGCCTTCACCAGCTCGGCCTTTACCTGACCCCCGACAGCTGACACCTGAGACCTTTCTTCATCCGATTTCCAGATCGGCACGATGACCACCTGCACCGGCGCCAGCTTGGGTGGGGCCACGAGGCCGTTGTCGTCCGAATGCGTCATGACCAGACCGCCGATCATGCGCGTGGTCACACCCCACGACGTGTTCCAGACGTAGTCGAGGCCCCCGGCTGCCGTCTGGTATTGCACGTTGAACGCGCGCGCGAAGTTTTGCCCCAGGTTGTGGGACGTGCCCGCCTGCAATGCCTTGTTGTCCTGCATCAACGCTTCGAGCGCATAGGTCCGAAGCGCCCCGGCGAACTTTTCACTGTCCGTTTTTCGGCCCGTAATCACCGGCATCGCCATCCAGTCTTCCTGGAACTTGCGATACACGTCGAGCATCTGACGTGCCTCCGCCTCCGCCTCGGCCTCCGTCGCGTGCGCGGTGTGCCCCTCCTGCCACAGAAATTCCGTGGTGCGCAGGAACAGCCGCGTACGGAGCTCCCATCGCACGATATTGCACCACTGGTTCATGAGCAGCGGCAGGTCCCGGTAGCTCTGGATCCATTTCGCGAACATGGCGTAGATGATCGTTTCCGACGTCGGCCGGATCACGAGCGGCTCCTCGAGGGCCGACTCCGGGTCCACCATGACCGCCTGCGCGCCACTCTTGCCGGTCGCTTTGAGCCGGGTGTGGGTCACGAGCGCCACTTCTTTCGCGAACCCTTCCACGTGCTCCGCTTCCTTCGCGAGGAAGCTCATCGGGATGAACAGGGGGAAATAGGCGTTCTGGTGCCCCGTCGCCCGGAACATGTCGTCCAGGGCCCGCTGCATCAGCTCCCAGATCCGATAGCCGTGCGGCCGAATCACCATGCAGCCGCGCACCGGAGAGTAGTCCGCGAGCTCGGCGTGCATGATGACGTCGTTGTACCACTCGCTGTAATCCTTGGCTCGTGGCGTGATTTTCTGGGCTTGGGCCATTATTTGAGCACGCCCTTGCGCACTTTCGCGAGCGGCACCTTGCGCTGTCTTCCGGTCGTCAAGTCTCGAACCACCGCCACTTTCGCCTTTCGCTCGTCGGGGCCTACGATCACCGCCCGCGCCGCTCCGTGGGCGGCCGCGAGCTCCAGCTGCTTCCGGATCGGGGCGTGCCGGAGCGCGTACTCCACCGCGACGCCCCGATCACGCAGCTCGTGCGCGAGCTTGAGCACGAACTCGACGTCCTCGCCGCTCACCGCTATCAAAAAGGCGTCGAGTTGACTCGGCGCCTCGGTGGCCTTGCCCGTTTCCTTCAGTAGTTCGCCGAGGACGACGTCTCCCATGCCGAAGCCGACACACGGTAAATCTATCCCCGCGATCTCCTTGATGAGGTTGTCGTAGCGGCCGCCGCCGCAGATTGCCCGGAGCGACTGCTTCGCGTCGAACAGCTCGAACACGATGCCCGTGTAATAGGCCAGCCCTCTTACGATCCGTAGATCGATATCGACGAATTCCTCGAGCCCCATGCCCTCCAAACGACGCACGGACTCCATCAGGGGCTCCGCGCTGGGCGAGCTCCGGAGTCGCGCCTCGGGGCGGCCTTCGGAATCGCCCAGCGCGTGCAGGAATGCATGGACGCCATCCCGTTGTTGGAGCGACGCGGGTAGCACGCCGGCCAACTGACGCTCGGTCGCGGCCGGGTCGCGCTCCCACTTGTCCAGGGCGGCAAGAACGGCTGGGATCTGATCCTCGTGAACGCTGTATCGCTGCGCCAGCTCCGCGGTGAGAATCCGCCGGTCCGACACCCGAAGGCGCACGTCTTTCGGACCCAGGCCAAAGGCACGAGCGATGTCGATCACCGCCGCCATGATTTCGGCATCGGCCGCCGGGCCCGCCTCGCCGATGATGTCCATGTTGAGCTGAAAATGCTCCCGGAGCCGCCCCCGCTGCTGTCGCTCGTATCGGAAGAGCTGGGGGATCGAGAACCAGCGGATCGGCTTTTTGAGAGCCTGCGCCCGCGCACCCACCATGCGGGCCAGGCTGGGCGTCATCTCCGGGCGCAGTGCGACGCGGCGATCGCCCTTGTCGGCGAATTCGTACAGCTGGCCGGCGATTTCCTCCCCGCTCTTGGCCGTGTACAGCTCTAGGGGCTCGAGCGGTGGGCCGTCGTATTCCTGGAACCCATAGCGCCGGGCGACGTCACGCCACACGGTGAAGATCGAGGTGCGGAGAGCCAGTTCTTCGGGGTAGAAATCGCGAAATCCAGGTAAGGCCTGTCCTTGCATCGCGACAAATTAGCCGACCGGCGCGAACCCCGGCAAGCGGGCCAACGCGTCGCCCACGGTGTGAAACGAGCCCGTCACAATCCTCGTCGCGGCCTGGACCTGTACCCGCTCCAGCGCGCGCCCAAAATCGGGCTCGAATTCATGGATCACCGCCAGGCGCTCGAGCTCCCGCTCGAGGCGACCCAGGTTCCAACGCCGGCGCTCGGGCGCCGTGTCGGGCATCGTGAAGACGAACCCGTCGACGGCGGGCGCCAGGCTCTCGATCATTCCGAGGTAATCCTTGTCGCCCAGCACCCCGACGAGCGCCCGGCGCGGGTGCGGCGGGTCACACTCGCGGATCGTGTCGGCGAGGACCCGCGCGCCATCGGGGTTGTGCGCAACGTCGAAGATCCACGGTCCGCGGACGTCGAAGCGCCCCGCCACGTAGGCGCGCGCGAAGCTCGGCGGCCACGCATCGCCCACCGGTCCGAGGGGCGCCGGGAGCGCGTTCAGCGCCGCGAGGGCGACCCAGGCATTCGCGTGTTGGTGACGGCCTTTGAGTCCGAGCGGGCCGGTGGGCGGGCGCGCGCCGTCCACGAGGATCACGGGCTGCGCGCCCCGCCGCGCGGCTTCCGCCGCGAGTACCTCGCGCACCGCCGGGTCACGCTCGCCCGTGACGAAGGGAACGCCGCGCTTCGCCACACCTGCCTTTTCGCGCGCGATGGACGTGAGCTCCGTTCCCAGGTAGTCCGTATGCTCGCGGGCGATCTTCGTGACGGCCGAGACGAGCGGCGTGATCACGTTGGTCGCATCCAGTCGCCCGCCCAGGCCCACTTCGATCACGCCCACGTCCGCGCCGCGGGCGGCGAGATCGGCGAACGCGATAGCGGTCGTCGCCTCGAAGAAGCTCGCGTCCAGGCGCTCGATGTGAGGCTGGAGAAACGTGGTCCATTCGGCGAACGCGTCCTCACCGATCGGCACACCGTCCACGACCATTCGCTCCCGTACGGAAACCAGGTGCGGCGAGGTGTACGCGCCCACTCGCAGCCCGCGCGCCACGAGCTCGGCAGCGATGAAGGCGCAGGTCGAGCCCTTGCCGTTCGTGCCCGCCACGTGGATGGATGGGAACTGGCGCTCCGGATGACCGAGCGTGTCCAACAGGCCCTCGGTCGGCCCGAGGCTCCACTTGATCCGGCTGCCTTGTCGTGCGAAGAGAAAGCGGCAGGCGTCCTCGAAGGACAGCCCGGTCCGGATCAGTCGGCGGCCTCGGCCGGTTGTCTCCCGGCCATGTGACGCAGCAGTCGCGCCGTGGTATCGCGTAGCTCGCTCCGCGGCACGACCGCGTCGATCATGCCGTGCTCGAGCAGAAATTCGGCGGTCTGGAACCCTTCCGGCAGGTCCTGCCCGATCGTCTGCTTGATCACCCGCGGGCCGGCAAAACCGACCACCGCCCCCGGCTCTACGAGAATCACGTCCCCCTGCATCGCGTAGGACGCAGACACGCCGCCCGTGGTGGGGTTCGTAAGGATCGAGATGAAGGGCACGCGCGCCGCCCGCAGCCGCGCGATCTCGACCGATGTCTTGGCCATCTGCATCAGCGACAGGACACCCTCCTGCATACGCGCGCCTCCGGACGCCGAGACGATCGCCAGGGGAACGCGCCGCTCGACGGAGCGCCGTGTGAGGCGAGCGATCTTCTCGCCCACCACCGACCCCATCGAGCCACCCATGAAGTTGAAGTCCATCACGGCGAGGTCGAGCGGCATCCCGTCCAGGCGCCCATAGCCGGTCCGGACCGCTTCGAGCGGGCCTGCCTTTCCGATCGCGAGCTCGAGACGCTGTTTGTAGCTCTCGAAGGCGAGCGGATCGGTGGAGCGCAGCTTGCTGTCCAGCTCGTGCCAGGAGCCCTCATCCACCAGCAAGTCGACGTATTCCTGGGCCGAAATGCGTCGGTGGTGCCCGCAGTTGGGGCAGACATTGAACGCGCGGACGAACCGGTCCTTGATATCGATGTGGCCGCACTCGTTGCATTTTTCCCAGGCATCGGCTGGAATCTCCAGCTTCACCCGTTCGGACGTGCGCGGCTTTCGCTCTTTTTTGAACCAGGCCATTCGCGCCATAGGGGGGACTTGAAGGCGACAATCTGTGAGGGGCCTTTCTCCAGCGCCAGCCCCAATGGCGTAACTCATTGTCAGAGTTCGGCATACCCTGACTGGCGGGACTCCCAGGCGACGCGAAGTGAGATCCCAACGGCCATGAAGCACGCGAGCAGGAACGAGCCGCCGTACGAGAAAAACGGGAGAGGAATACCGGTGATCGGCAGCAGATTCACGGTCATCCCGACGTTCTCGAGGATATGCGTGAACAGCATGCCGGTCACGCCGAATACGCACAGGCTCGAATAGGGGTCCGTGGCCCGGCGCGCGATGCGAATCAGGATGAAGATCAGGGCACCGAACAGGGCGAGCGCGACGAGCACGCCCAGAAACCCGAGCTCCTCCCCGACCACAGAGAAGATGAAGTCCGTGAACTGGGCGGGCAGGAATGCGAGGCGCTTCTGGGGCCCGTGGGTGAACCCCTGCCCGAGGAACCCACCCGACCCGATCGCGATCTTCGACTGGATCACATGCCAACCCGTGGCACGCGGGTCCTCGTGCGGGTTCAGGAACGCGAGCAGCCGGTTCTGCTGGTAGGGTGCCAACCGTTGCCAGAACGGGACGGCAATCACGCCCATGACGAGGTTGGCGAGCATGACCGCGAGCCCCTCCCACACGTACGGTCGCCACCAGATCAAGAGAGCGATCAGCACGAGGATCCAGGCGCCCCAGGCCACCGTAGAAAACGCGAGCACCAGGCCGATCACGGGGGACCCGAGGAGTATCAGGAGGGACGGCTTGGTGCCGGCCCAGTACAGCATGGCGAACAGGATGGCGACGAAGACCATCGAGCTGCCCAAGTCCGGCTGCTTGAACACGAGGAAGCTCGGGATGCCGGCGATGACGCAGGGCGGCAACAGGTCGCGCAGGGTGGCGGGGGCCTCACGCCGCCCCGCCAGCCAGCGGGCCAGCATCAGTACGACGGAAAGCTTCGCGAGCTCAGCCGGCTGTCCCAGTCGGACGCTGCCGACCGCGAGCCAAGACCGTTCGCTCGCCGCCGTCCCGGCTCCAACCCCGGCGAACAGAGTCCAGATCAGGATGAGGATCCCAATCCCGTACGCGTAAGGCGTGGCCCACTCGAGGAGCCGAGGCGACGTGCGGAACGTCAGCACCGTAGCGATGCCGCCAACGGCGAGCCAGATCAGCTGCTTGTGCCAGATCGTCTCGACGAACGTCGGGACATCGGTCTGCCCCGCCGAGTACAGGGTCGCGAGCCCGTACGCGGCGAGGGCCAGCACAACCGCCACGAGCGGCCTATCGAGTTCCCGGAGCGGGGGCCGCATGAGCCGTGTGACCGGTGTCGGTGGGTGGCGGTGGAGGCGTCACGCCGCTGTCCGGGGGCGTGATCGTCGTGTCCTCGGCCGGAGGACCAGGGAGCAGCTGCATGGGGCGCGGAGCGGTGTCCGTGGGCAGCACGATTCGGATGTT
The DNA here is from genome assembly GCA_035943095.1 of Gemmatimonadales bacterium. GTDB lineage: Bacteria > Gemmatimonadota > Gemmatimonadetes > Gemmatimonadales > GWC2-71-9 > AG41. The sequence continues at coordinate 26,674 of DASZCN010000011.1, forward strand.
GGACGCGACGGTCGTGTCGACGCCGAGATAGCGCCCGATCACGCGAGTCACGAGCGGGGCGACGTACGGCCCCTCGCGCGCGAATTCGACGATCGCTCCGACGACGATCTCGGGCTTCTCGGCCGGGGCAAAACCGATGAACCATCCGTGCGCCGGACCGTGCGGATTCTGGGCGGTGCCGGTCTTCCCGGCAATCGCAATGCTGCCCCCGAAGCGCGCCGCGCCTCGAGCCGTCCCACGCTCGACGACGCTGATCATCGCCTGCCGCAGGCCGGCGAGCTGGTCCGGCGCGAGCCCGAGGGTTAGCGCGGGTCCCGCGGTGGGGCGCACCACGTAGGGCGCGCGGGCGCGGCCGTCGCTCGCGAGCATCTGGTAGAACCGCACCATGTTCACGAGCGTCTGGGAGTTCTCCCCCTGACCGATGGCCAGGTTGAGCGTGACGGCGGACGTCCAGCGGCGGGGGCCGTACACTCGATCGTAGTAGTCGGTCCCGGTGGGGAACAGCGCGGTCTTTTCATCCGGTAAATCGATCCCCGTGGGCGAGCGGAAGCCGAGGGCGGTGGCGTCCTCGAGCAGCGAGGTGAGGCCGAGCTTCAACCCCAGCTGGTAGAAGTAGACGTCGCAGCTCTGCGCAATCGCATCGGCGAGGGCCAGATCGCCGTGGCCCCTCCCATCCCAGCAACGGAAGAAGCGGTTGCCGTACTGCAATCCGCCGCGACAGGGGATCGGCATGTGCGAGTGCAGCGTGACGATGCCGCGCTTGAGCGCCATCGCCGCCACGGCGAGTTTCCAGGTCGACCCGGGCGGGTACCGTCCCTTGATCGTCCGGTCGAAGAGGGGGTGCGCTTCGCTCTCGTTCAAGCGGCGCCAGTACTCCGGGTCCACGCCCCCAACGAACGCGTTCGGGTCGTACCCTGGCGCACTGTATAAGGCGAGGATCTCCCCGCTATTCGGGTTCATCGCGAGCACCGCGCCGCGTTGGCCTGCCGGGAAGATCTGAGCGATGTAACGCTGCAGGTCGAGGTCGATGGTCGTGTGGAGCGGCTTGCCCGGCACCGGCGCGAGGCGCGTGGCCGGTGGAGCCTCCCGGATCACGTGCCCCAGGGCACTCACTTCCACGAAGCGCACGCCGTCGAAGCCTCGCAGCGAGTCGTCGTACTCGCGCTCGAGACCATCCTTGCCGAGCAGCCCACCCAGCCGCACCGCCGCGACGCGCTGTTGCGAGCGCTCGGCCTCGGTGAGCTCACCGACGTATCCCACGAGGTGGGCCGCCAGCGAGCTGTCCGGGTAGTGCCGCTTGGGCTCGGGCTGGATCAGCAAGCCCGGAAACAGCAGGCGCCGCTCTTCCAGGGCCGAGACCACCTCGAACGTGGCGCTCGGAAGCACCGCGATCGGCAGGTAGGGCGTCCGGCGATAGCGAGTCAAGACACGCTCGATCGCCTGGCTGTCGAGCTTTACGATCGGCGCCAGACGGCGCAGCGTCGCGCGCAGCGAGTCTTGATCCGTCGCCGGCAGGAGCGAGACGGTGTAGCCGGTCACGTTCTCGGCGAGGATCTTGCCGTTCCGGTCGGTGATGATCCCGCGGGGCGCCGGCAGTGGAATGGGCCGCAGCCGGTTGGTCTCGGATTGAAGCTGAAACGCGGAGTGCTCGAGGATCTGCGTCCGGAAGAATACGATCACGAGCGCGGCCAGCGCGCCCCACACGACTCCGCGCACGACGCGCAGCCGCCGCTCGAGCAGGTGCGGGTGGAACGTGCTCATGTCGCGTCGCTCAGGCGGATCGCGAGGTGGCGCCCGAACAGCCAGAGGACGAGCACGCCCGCCACGGCCGTCGTGAGACTCTGAATCGGCGACCACACGAGCAGCTCCCAGCCCAGCAAGCCGCCCTTGAGCTTCCCGGATGCGAGGGCCACCGCCAGGTTGCGGAACCACGTGCCGGCGAAAAAGAGGCACCCATTCACGAACAGGTTCTCCGCGAAGAACACTGCCTTGCTCCAAGAGGAGAGATACCCCACGAGCGTGTGCGCGAGCGCCCCTGCCCCGAAGGACGCGGGCGTCAACGCGTCGCGCACGAGGCCCACGAGAAAACCGGCAGCCGCGCTGGGTCCGGGCCGGGCTCGGATCGTATAGATCAGGAGCGCGAGGAGCAGGAAGTCCGGCGCCACCCGGTCGTCCCCGAGCCGGCCGCGCAGCGAGAATTGCAGCACGACCAGCACGCCGAGGATGACGTAGAAGCGGTACTTGTCGGTCCGCCTCACGGCTTTTCCCCGGTTCCGCTCCCACCGTCCCCGACTCCTCCGCCGCTCCCGCTGCCCGATTCGAAGACCGAGCGCAGGTCACTGCGGGTGGGCGGCCCGGTGAGGATCATGACGTGGCTCACCGCCGCCGGTTGTACAGCGGGTCGGATGAGATAGGTCCGCTCCCACCCCTCGGCCTCTGCCGCCACCCCCACGACTGTCCCGATCGGGATGCCACGTGGGAGCACTCCACCCAGTCCCGACGTGAGAATCAGGGTTCCATTAGGAACCAACTGTCGATAGGCTACGCCCTGCAGCTCGAGCAGCCAAACCCGCGGTCCCTCGGTACCGTGCGGCGCGACGATGCCATACACGCTCCCGTCCGCCGCCATGGCGCTGGCCCGGAAGTCGGGATGCGCCCAGGTGACCACGACGCCCGATTGGGCATCCACCGAGCTCACGATGCCGACGAGCCCCTCGGGACTCACGACCGCCGTGAGGGGCTTCACTCCCTGCTTTTTACCGGCCGAGATGATGAACGTGAGGTTACCGCTCGGCTCCGGCTCGTGCAGGACCTCGGCCGGGATGTAGCCTCCGGAGAGTCGCTGGCCCAGACCCAGGAGGCCTCGGAGGCGGACGTTTTCCCCGCGCAGCTCCGACAGGAAGGTGGCGGCCAAGGTCGCGGAATCGCGCTGCGCCACCACGATCTGATAGCGCAACAGCGACGCGGAGAGGAGCTCGGTCTTCTCTTGCAGCGTGAGAAACGGGGCCAGCACCGTCTGGCGCAGCCCGCGCGCCAGGGGATCGCGGACGCGCTCGGGCAAACTCATCGCGGCGACCGACAGCAGGACGCACCCGATAAAGGCGAGCGTATCGGCGCGCGACGCGTAGCGGTCCGCTCCGAGCACCATCGGATCAGGTGGTCAGGACGTTGCGGTATTTCTCCGGGTCGTCGAGGATCCGTCCGGTCCCCCGCACGACGCAGGTCATCGGGTCCTCGTCGAGGTGGATCGGCAGGCCCGTCTCCTGTTGCAGCAACACGTCCAGGCCGCGGATCAGCGCGCCCCCGCCCGTCATCACAATCCCGCGGTCCACGATGTCCGACGCCAGCTCCGGCGGCGTGATCTCGAGCGCGCGCCGCACGGCGTCCACGATCTGCTGGATCGGCTCCTGCACCGCCTCCCGAATCTCACTCGAGTGCACGCGGACGATCTTCGGGATGCCCGAGACGAGGTCGCGCCCCTTCACCTCCATCTCGCGCTCTTCCCCGACCGGCGCGGCAGACCCGATCTGAATCTTGATCTGCTCTGCGGTGGGCTCGCCGATCAGGAGGTTGTAATTCTTGCGCATGAACTGCACGATCGCCTGGTCCAGCTCGTCGCCGCCCGTGCGGATGGACGTGTCCGAGACGATGCCCGACAGGGCGATCACGGCGATCTCCGTCGTGCCGCCGCCGATATCGATCACCATGTTGCCGGTCGGCGTCTCGACCGGGAGGCCCACGCCGATCGCGGCAGCCATGGGCTCGGCGACCATGTAGACTTCCTTCGCACCCGCCGACTGCGCCGAATCCCGCACCGCCCGCTTCTCCACCTCGGTGATGCCGGATGGCACGCACACGATCACCTTGGGCTTCACGCGGAACAGGTGGCGGTCGATGATGGTCTTCAGGAAGAAACGCAGCATCTTTTCGGTCACGTCGAAGTCGGCGATCACGCCGTCCTTCAGCGGTCGCACCGCGAGGATCCCATCCGGCGTCCGGCCGAGCATCCGTTTGGCTTCGAGCCCGATGCCCTTGATTTTCCCCGTCGCCTTTTCGATCGCGACGACCGAGGGCTCGTTCAACACGATGCCCTCGCCCTTCACGTAGATCAGGGTGTTCGCGGTGCCCAGATCCACGGCGATTTCATTCGCCGGGCTCCAGGCTCCAAGCTTGAAATTCGGCCAGCGTAGGGGCACAGGGGCACGAAGTCGTTGTGAAAGTGGTCGGGCGGGCGCGCGCGAGCGCCTCAAGCTAATGAAAAGCGTAACTTCAAGCAAGGCTGATGCTTGACGGCTCTTTCGCCGGCGGCTACCGTTCGCCCATGCGACGCGCGCAGACCCCGTCCGAGATCGCGGTGGTGGACCTTCGGGTGTGCGACCGCTGCGGTCTCTGCCTGCCGTTGTGCCCGCCCGAAGCGATTCACCTGGAGCTCGCCGATCTGGTAGTGGATCGTGAAGCCTGCACCGGCTGCCGCAAGTGCATCGCTCCATGCCCGGTAGGCGCGCTGGCGATGGCAGCCGCGTGATACGCGACACCGATGTGCTGGTCATTGGTGCGGGTCCGGCCGGCGCCGTCGCCGCGCTTGAAGCGAAGCGCGCCGCGCCAGCGCTCGATGTGGTGTTGCTCGAGCGCGACGCCCTCGTTGGTTCTCCGGTGCGGTGTGCCGAGGGCGTAGGCGACGCCGGGTTGCACGAGTTCGCGGACCCGGCTGGGGGGAAGGCACCGTGGGTCGCGCGCAAGATCACCCGCGTGATCTTCCTTGCGCCGGACGACACCGAAGTCAAGGTGGCCGAGCGCGACGTGGGCTGGATTCTCGATCGCACGCGATTCGACGCGTTTCTGGCCGCACGCGCGGCGAGCGAGGGCGTCGAGGTGCTGGTCGGCACCGAGGCTGCGGGCATGGATCGGCTGGCCGATGGTCGTTGGCAGGTACGCCTGCGCGGCGTTCCCGGCGACGACGCCATGCGCGCGCGCATGGTGATCGGCGCGGACGGCGTCGAGGCCATGGTCGGCCGCTGGGCGGGCCTCGACACCCGCGTACCAGCCCGGGACATGGAGTCGTGCGCGCAATACGTGCTGCGGGGGATCGACTTCGATCCCGACGCCATCTACCTGCAGTTCGGGCGTGGCATCGCCCCTGGGGGCTACGCATGGGTCTTCCCCCGCGCACCAGGGGTCGCGAACGTCGGCCTCGGCCTCGTCGCTCTGAAAGCCGACGGCCGGAACGCCCAGGAATACCTGGATGCCTGGATCGCGCGCCGTTACCCTGGCGCGGAACGGGTCGGCTACACGGTTGGCGGCGTCATCACGCATACCACGATCAGGCAGACCTACACGGATGGCGTGCTCGTCGCCGGGGACGCCGCGCACATGATCAACCCCCTGTCAGGCGGCGGCATCGTCAACGCCATGAAGGCCGGCCGTCTGGCGGGCCGCGCCGCAGCGGGCGCGGTCTGCGCGGGGGATACGAGCGCGCCGCGCCTGTCGGCCTACCACAGCGACTGGATGAGGCTGCTCGGCGATGACCACCTCAAGTATTACCGCATCAAGCAGGCGCTCGAGGACCTGGACGATGGGTTCTTCAATTCCCTGGCACGGACCGTGAATGCCATCCCGCGCGAGAAGCGGACCTTGGGTCGGATTTTTGCGCAGGCGCTGGTACGACATCCGCAGCTGATTCCGGTGGCGGCGCGGTTCTTCATGTGAAACAGGGAGAGGGGAAGAGGGAGAGGTACCTTTGGGTGCATCGGAGGGTACCGCTCCCCGCTCCCTGCTCCCGTTAAGGGAGAGTGATGCTCAGCATCGACCTGAGAGGCAAACGAGCACTGGTGGCAGGCGTCGCTGACGACGCCGGGTACGGCTTCGCGATCGCGAAGGCGCTGGCCGAAGCCGGCGCCACCGTTTGTACGGGCACCTGGCCGCCGGCGCTCAACATCTTCCTCAACCTGCTCGAGCGGGGGAAGATCGACGACTCGCGCCGCATGCCGGACGGCTCCCTGCTCCAATTCGAGAAGATCTATCCCCTGGACGCCGCGTACGATGCCCTGACGGACGCGCCGGAGGAGATCCGGAGCAACAAGCGCTACAAGGACGTGGGCGACTTCTCCGTGGCGGGGCTGGCGCAACGGATGGTACAGGATTTCGGCGATCGACCACTCGATATCGTTGTCCACTCGCTCGCCAACGGGCCTGAAGTGAAGAAGCCGCTCCTCGAAACGAGCCGCACCGGATACCTCACCGCCGTGAGCGTGAGCGCGTATTCCCTCGTCTCACTGGTGGCGCGCCTCGGTCCCCTCACGCGCTCGGGCGGGTCCTTCCTCTCCCTCACGTACATGGCGAGCGAGCGCGTGGTCCCGGGCTATGGTGGCGGCATGTCGTCCGCGAAAGCGGCCCTCGAGAGCGATACGCGCACGCTCGCGTTCGAAGCGGGGCGCAAACACGGCATTCGCGTCAACACGATTTCGGCTGGACCGCTCGCGTCCCGGGCCGCGAGCGCGATCGGCAAGATCGAGCGGATGGTCGAGTACTACGCGGCGAATGCCCCGCTCACTGAGCCTCTGACCGCTCGGGAAGTAGGCACGACCGCGGCGTTTCTCGCGAGTCCCCTGGGAAGCGGCATCACAGGGACGACGATCTATGTGGACAAAGGCTACCATGCGATGGGAGCAGCGGTGGCGACGGGGAATGTCCTTTAGACCGGCGTCCGGTGCGGCGATACCCGGGCACCGGACACCAGGGACCGGACACCTTGCATCATGCTCGTCCCCACTGCGCACCGGTTCGCCGCGTGTGCCACAAGCCTCCCCAGCGTCCCCAGTGAGTCGGGTCGCAGGCCCAGCGGAACCTCTCCCACGTCCCAGGCGTACACCGGCACGCGAGACAGATTGAGGAGCGATCCGTTCCCACAGACACCACCGAAGCCCAGCTCATAGCCCGCCGCGCGCGCCGCTGCCTCGACCTCCGCATCCCGGGCCCCGAACGGATAAGCCACCGCTCGCCCCGCTCCCGTCCCCAGCCTGCGGATCAGCGTCTCGCGCGATCGCTCGAGCTCCGCGGCCCTCTCGCCCTCGGCCAACCACGTCAAGCGGGCGTGGGATGCCGAATGCGACGCGAACTCGAACCCGCGGCTCTGCCACTGAGTGATCGCCTCCCAATCGAGGTGCCTGAGGCGGCGCCACGTGTACCGAACATCCCAGGCGTTGTCGCGACCGACGAAATCGGTCACGAGAAACGTCACGGCCGTGAACCCCAGGTCGGCAAGGACCGGATAGGCGTGCTCCGCGAGCGAGGCATAGCCGTCGTCGAAGGAAACGAGGAAGGAGCGTGGCGGAGGGACGGACGACCCGCCCGGCTGGGCTCGGCGAGTGAACTCATTCAGGGTGAGCGTCGTCCACCCCGCGTTCGCGAGCGCCGTCATCTGGCGTTGGAACACCGCGCCGCGCACCCGCGTGACGCCGAGCTCGAGCGGCCCGCCGACCCTGTGGTAGCACAGAACCGGAGGCCTGGCCGCGCGCGTCACGCCAGGTCCCCGCCCGCGGACGGCCACACCCCGTTCGCCAAGGCCGCCGACGCGTCGGCGCAGCGCGACGCGGGCTCGGGGTCGCGACACCGCCGGCCCAGCTCGGCGAGCCAGGGAGGCACCGAGCGCATCTCCTCGGGCGAGCCCGCTCCATCGACCGGCGGCCGCCCCGTCAACATCTCGTGCAGAATCACACCCACGGCGAACACATCGTCGCGTGCCCCCACGCCGGCGGCGCCATTCCGGCGCTCGGGTGCGAGGTACTCCGTGGTGCAGAGAGCCTCCACGATGGCGCCGTAGGCTTTTCCGCGAACGCTCGCGTCGAGCGAGCGTTCCACGGTGCTGAAGATGCCGGTGTCGGCGACCAGAACCTGTCCGTCCGCCAGGAGGACATGCTCGGGCTTCAGGTCGCCGTGGGCCACGCCCGCCGCGTGGGCATGCGCGAGCGCCGCGAGTATTTGGTGGAGGATTTCCACGGCGCGACGCAACGGGAGCTCACCTTGCCGAGCCACCCACGCGCGCAGCGTGGTGCCGTGGACGAACGGCCTGGTGTGGTAGACGAACGAGCCGGCACGGCCGCCGCCACGCGGGACGACGAGCCCGGGATGGGACAAGCGGTCGCCGAGGGCGATGAGGTTCGCGGCGAACCGCGACTCGTCGACACCGAGCGATAACGATGTGGGCAGGACCTTCACCAGCATCTCCGCCCCGGTGGACTGGTCGAGGGCCACGAACATACGACAGTCTCCGACCGGCCGGACTTCGCGCTCTACCCGGTAGGTCGGCCCCAGTACCTGCCCCAGCGCCCCGCGGATGTCGGCCACGCACCAATACCTCGGCGACGGACGTTCGAAGCGTAACGCGAGAGGCCTTGGCTCGCTACGGACGTTAGGCGCCCGTACTCCCGAATCCGCCCTGCCCTCGCTCGGTCGGCGGCAGCTCACTGACCTCCTCGAGCTCCACGGCCTCGACCCGTTGAAATACCAGCTGGGCGATCCGCATGCCCCACTCCACCGCCACGGGCTCGGTGCCGAGGTTGATCATGGCGACCAGAAGTTCACCGCGGTAGTCCGAGTCGATGGTCGCAGGTGTGTTGGGGAGGGTCAGGCCGTGCTTCAACGCAAGGCCGGAACGGGGGCGAACCTGCGCTTCGTACCCCGGCGGGATGGCGAGCGCGAGCCCCGTCCGAACCAGACGACGCTCGAGGGGCTGAAGCGTGAAGTCCTGGTCGGCGCTGGCCAGGTCGTAGCCGGCGGCGCCGGCGGATTGTCTGGTCGGGAGAGGCAGGCCGTCGTGGTGCGGCAGTCGCAGGACCCGGACCACAGGCGGCCGCCTGACCATCACATCACACCAGGGTCTTCGGGTCCGCGGAGGGAAGTCCGAACGTCTCGGCGACCGCGGGATAGACCACTTTCCCCTCGATCACGTTGAGGCCCAGGAACAGAGCGGGGTCCTCTTTACAGGCCTGCTTCCAGCCAGTGCGCGCCAGGCGCTTGGCGTAGGGAAACGTCGCGTTGGTGAGGCCGAGCGTCGAGGTGCGGGGGACCCCTCCGGGCATGTTGGCCACGGCATAATGAATGATGCCGTCCACCACGTACACGGGATTCTCGTGCGTCGTGGGTTTGCTCGTCTCGATGCACCCTCCCTGATCGACGGCCACGTCGACGATCACGGAACCAGGCTTCATGAGCTTCAGATCGTCGCGCCGTACCAGCTTCGGCGCCTTCGCTCCGGGGAGCAACACGGCGCCGATCACGAGGTCGGCTCGCCGGAGCTGCTCCATGAGGTTGTGGCGGTTCGAGTAGAGGAGATCGACGTTGGAGGGGAGTACATCGGCGAGGTAGCGCAGGCGGTCGAGCGAGAGATCGAGCAGCGTCACGCGCGCGCCCAGGCCGGCGGCCATCTTCGCCGCGTTCGCGCCGACCACGCCGCCGCCGATGATCAGCACCTCGGCGGGAAGGACACCGGGGACGCCTCCCAACAGAATGCCGCTTCCCCCGTACACCTTCTCCAGGTACTTGGCGCCCTCTTGCACCGCCATCCGCCCGGCCACCTCGCTCATCGGGGTGAGCAGCGGCAGCTCCCCCGAGCCGAGCTGCACCGTCTCGTAGGCGATCGCGATGATGCCCGACTTGATGACCGCCCGCGTGAGCGGCTCCGACGCGGCGAAGTGGAAGTACGTGAACACGACCTGGCCCTTGCGCATGCACGGCCACTCGGGCTCGATCGGCTCCTTGACCTTGACGATCATGTCCGCCTTGGCCCACACCTCGCCCGCCTTCGTCACCAGGGTAGCGCCGGCCGCGCGGTACGCGTCGTCTCCGAAGCCCGATCCAACCCCCGCACCCTGCTCGATCAGCACGCTGTGGCCATCGCTCACCAGCGACTCCGCTCCCGCGGGCACGAGGGCCACGCGGTTCTCCGCCGTCTTGATTTCCTTGGGCACGCCGACGATCATGCCTTCTCCCCTAGCTTTTACTCTCGGGCCCGAGCCACACAACTGTCTGGCGCTCCGGCGCGAAGAATTCCGCCGCGACCGCCGCGACCTCGTCTTCCGTAAGCTCCCCAACCGTCGCCAGCACCTGATCGAGGCTCTGGTATGGCTCGCCATGAACGGGGAAAGCGGCCAAACGATACATCCGCGCCGACGGACTCTCCAGAGACAACATCAGCTGGCCACGGGTCTGCTGCTTTGCGGCGGCGAGTGCCTCGCCCCGCAGGCCCTCGCGGGCGAGCTTGCCGTATTCCTCGCGAATCGCCGCTTCGGCCTGGGACGCCGTCTTGGGTTGCGTGCCGACGTACACACCGGTTACACCGACCTGCCGGTAGAAACTGGTAAACGCGTAGATCCCGTAGGCCAGGCCTAGCTCTTCACGGATCCGCTGAAACAACCGGCTGGACATCCCGCCGCCGAAGACGTTCGCCAGCACGAGCAAGGCGTACTTCCGGCGATCGGCGTACGGCACCGAATCGGTCGCGAACACGATGTGGGTCTGCGCGGTGTCCTTCTGGTGACGAGCCGCCGTCCCGCGAATGGCAGTGGGAGGGGGTGCCGTGGCCGTCGTCCCTAGCCGGTTGCGGGATGCGGGTTCGAACCAGCCGTGCTGCTCGAGCCCTTGGAGCAGCTCCTCGTGGGCCAGATTGCCCGCCGCGGCAATGACGCAGTTGGCCGGAAAGTAGGCTCCGGCATGCAGCTGCTTGAGATCGTCAGTCGAGAGCGCGCTGACCGTGTCGCGCGTGCCGAGAATGGAGTAACCGTATGGATGCTTGGGCCAGAGGGCCTGGTAGGAGAAATCGAAGACCTGGTCGTCCGGCGTGTCCTCGACCGTGTTGATCTCCTCGAGTACGACGTTCCGCTCGAGCTCCAGGTCCCCCGCCCGGAGCACCGGGTTGCGGACGAGGTCGGTCAGCACGTCGAGCGCCTGCGGGAGGTCGGTGTCCAAGACTCGGGCCTGGAACGCGGTGGTATCGCGAGAGGTATACGCGTCGAGTGAACCGCCGCGGGCCTCGAGCGCGAGCGCGATCTGTTGCGCCGTACGCCGCTCGGTGCCCTTGAATACCATGTGCTCGAGCAGGTGGGATACGCCCATCTTGGGGCGGGGCTCGTTCGCGCTGGCGCTCCGCACCCAAATCCCCACCGCCACCGAGCGCACGCTGGGCACTCGCTCCGAGAGCACGATCACACCGCTCGGCGCGGTGGTCTGAAAGATCTCCCGGTCGAGCCGGACCGTCTCCATCAGTGGGAGCGCGCGGGCTCCGGCTTCTCCAGGAGCGCTTTCCTCGACAACCGCATGCGACCGCGCTCGTCCACCTCGAGCAGTTTCACGCGAACGTGGTCGCCTTTCTTCACGACGTCCTCGGTGCGCTCGGTGCGGCCGTGCTGCAGCTCGGAGATGTGGAGCAGCCCCTCCACGCCCGGCAGGATCTCGATGAATGCGCCGAACGCAGTAGTGCTCTTTACCACGCCCTCGTAGATCTTGCCGACCTCAGGCTCCTGCACCAACCCCTGGACCATGTCGCGCGCCCGCTCGCCACCCTCGCCCACCGCGGAGATCGTCACGAGCCCGTTGTCGTCCACGTTGATCTCGGCGCCGGTCTGCTCCTGTATCGCCCGGATGGTCTTGCCCTTGGGCCCAATCAGGTCGCCGATCTTGTCCGGCCGGATCTGGATCGTGATGATGCGCGGCGCGTACTTGGACAGCTGCGAGCGGGGCTTCGGAATCGCCTGGTCCATGATGTCGAGGATATGCAACCGGGCCCGCTTCGCTTTCTCGAGCGCCTCGGTGATGATCTTGAAGTCGAGTCCGGCGATCTTGATGTCCATCTGGATCGAGGTGACGCCCTCACGGGTACCGGCGACCTTGAAGTCCATGTCGCCCAGGTGATCCTCGGTGCCGAGAATGTCCGTGAGCACCGCCACGCGGTCGCCTTCCTTAATCAGCCCCATGGCGATCCCGGCACACGCCCCCGTCATCGGCACGCCGGCGTCGAACAACGCCAGCGAGCCGCCGCATACGGTCGCCATGGACGACGAGCCGTTCGATTCCAGGATGTCCGAGACGATCCGGATCGTGTAGGGGAACTGGTCGTAGGGCGGGAGCAGCGCCTGCAGCGCGCGCTCGGCCAACGCGCCATGCCCCACCTCGCGGCGGGACGTGCCGCGAATCGGCCGCACTTCCCCGGTCGAGAACGGCGGGAAGTTGTAGTGCAGCATGAACGACTTGGACGTCTCCTGCGCGACGTCGATCGAGTCGATCCGCTGCTCGTCGGACACCGTGCCGAGGGTCGCCGATACCAGCGCCTGCGTCTGCCCGCGGGTGAACAGGGCGGAGCCGTGCGTGCGTGGCAGGACGCCCACCTCGCAGCTGATGGGTCGGACGGTGTCCAGGTCGCGGCCGTCAACGCGCTCCGCGTGCGTGAGCACCTGCTCGCGCATCGTGCGGTATTCGATGTCCTCGATCACGTTCGCGACGTCTTTCACGTTGTCGGGGAACTCGGCCGCGAGCTGCTCCTGGATCGTGGCCTTCAGCGCCCCGAGGGCCTGCGCCCGCTCCGCCTTCTCGGGCAGGTTGAGCGCTTCCGTGACTCGCGCCTCCGCCAGGGCCTTCACACGGTCGACCAGCTCCGTCGGGGGTTCGACTTTGGTCCACTCCATCTTGGGCTGACGCATCTCGGCCACGAGCTCCTGCGCCGCGTCCAGCAGCTCGCGAATGCCCTTCTGCGCCACCTCGAGCCCTTTCACGATTTCGGCCTCCGTGAGCTCGAGCGCCCCGCCCTCCACCATCACGATCGAATCCTTCGAGCCGGACACGACCATGTCCACGTCGGAGAATTCGAGCTGCTGGAACGTGGGATTCAAGATCCAGGCGCCCTCGACCCGGCCCACCCGCACCGCGGCGATCGGGCCGTTCCATGGCACCTTGGACATCGTCAACGCGGCCGAGGCGGCCGTCAGACCCAGGACGTCGGCGTCGTTCTCCTGATCCGCCGAGAGCACGTACACGAATACCTGGACCTCGTTCTTGAACCCTTCGGGGAAGAGCGGCCGGACCGAGCGATCGATCACCCGCGCCGCGAGGATCTCCTCGTCCGACGGCCGGCCTTCACGCTTCAAAAAGCCGCCGGGGATCTTGCCGGCGGCGTAGGCCTTCTCGCGGTATTCGACGGTCAGTGGAAAGAACGGGAGGGTCGAGACGTTGTCCGACACCGTCACCGTGGCGAGCACGACCGTCTCCCCGAACTGCACGAGGCAGGAGCCCGCGGCCTGTTTGGCCAGGCGGCCTGCCTCGAGCTTCAGGGCGCGGCCCGCGAAGTTGCGTTCGACGTGTTTCACCAGATTGCCTGTCTAGAGCACAAAGAAATGCGCGAGGCGCCCCGGTGCTCTTCCGGGGCGCCCAACGCGACGCCAGCGGTGTCAATGGCGGAGACCGAGCTCGTCGATGAGCTGCCGATACCGCTCCAGGTCGGCGCGCTTCAGGTACTCGAGCAGGCGGCGGCGCTGCGAAACCATCTTGAGCAGCCCGCGCTGGCCGTGAAAGTCCTTGGCGTGCACCCGGAAGTGATCGGTGAGGCTGTTGATCCGCTCGGTGAGCAGCGCGATCTGGACCGGGGCCGACCCCGTGTCGCCCTCGTGCTGCCCGTACTTCCTGACCGGCGTCGTCTTGTCGTACATCTGTTCCAGTTCCCTAATTGTTGAGAGCGCAGTAACTTAGACCGCCAATACTGGTTTGTAAAGCCCTCGTGTGACGAACGCGCCCCCCCCGCCCTCCCCGCCCCCGGCACCCCCGGGGCCCACCGACCTCGTTGGCCGTACCGTCGGCCCCTACGACATCGAGCGTCTGCTTGGCGAGGGCGGATTCGCGTGGGTATTTGCGGGTCGCGAGCTGGACGGCAGCCCGGTCGCGGTCAAGGTGTTGATGCCGCGCTACGCCGGCGATCCCCAGTTCGAGAAACGGTTCCGCAACGAGGCCGAGACTAGTGCGCAACTGCGCCACCCCAACATCATCCGCATCCGGTTCGTGGCGCGCTCCGGGAGCTACGTGTACTTCGGGATGGACCTGTGCATCGACTCGCTCGCCGCGCGGCTCGCCCGCGAGGGCCCGCTCCCCGAAGTCGACATCGTCCGCATCGCGGGGAACGTGGCGCGAGGACTCGCCTTCGCCCACGGGCAGGGTTTCATCCACCGCGATCTCAAGCCCGGCAACATCCTGCTCCACTCGGACGGCAGCGCCGTCATCTCGGATTTCGGCATCGCGCGCGCCCTGTCGGGCTACGTCGCCTCGACCGGCGTGAACATGACCATCGGGACCCCGCAGTACCTTTCGCCCGAGCAGGCGCAGGGTCGACCGCTCGATCAACGCGTGGATTTCTACGCCCTGGGCGTGACCCTCTACAAGGCGGCGACGGGGGAAGTGCCGTTCGCCTCCATGGACTGGTTCGAGCTCGCGCGGATGCACGTGGAGGACGCGCCACCGTCGCTCCGCAAGAAACGGCCGGAACTCTCGAAACGCTTCGAGCGCGTCGTGATGAAATGCCTCGCGAAGCACCCTGACGACCGGTACCCCGATGCCACGGCTCTGCTTGTCGATCTCGCCGCGGTGGACGGGCGCGTGCCCGAGCCGCGGTGGTCTCGGTGGCAACGCTGGTGGTCAGGCTGAGGGGCTGAGCAGCCGCTGGATCGCTCCGACAATCCGCGCGAGCACACCCGGCGCGGGCGCCTGGGCCGGTGGAGTGGAAATCACACCCGTCGTCCGGTGGCTCTCGAGGTAGGCCTCGACCGCGCGCCGGAGCTCCTGCTCGTGCTGTTGGGGAAACGAGCGCTCCGCGAGGCGGATGTCGAAGCCCTGCCCGCCCCCGCCGACGCCGCCGAGCTCCACGATCCCCGGCGAGGCCCGATCGATGATCTCGATCAACGGACCCAACCCGTCCCGGGTCCCCGGGGTGTCGTTCCGTCCGTAATACGCCGTCGCGATCGTGATCACGAGGCGTTCCGCTTTCAGGCGTCCCGCGACGTAGTCTTGGAGCGTCTCTCTAATGCGGGAGGATTCGGAGGACATCATTGGTGATCGCGAGGATCATGATCGCCAGGAGGATCACGAAACCAGCCTGGCTCAACCTCATGCGGAGCTCGACCGACAGCGGCTTGCGGCGGACCGCTTCCGCAATGAGAAACATCAGCTGGCCGCCATCGAGTAGCGGGATCGGTAAGAGGTTCAGGATCGCCAGATTGACGGAAAACAACGCGAGGAAGGTGAGGAACCAGTCCAGGCCGAGCCGCACCACCTGGCCGGAGATCTGGCCCACCGTGATGATGCTGCCCACTTCACGCACCGACGTCTGATGGAGGACGAGCCCCTTCAAGAAACCGAGGACGTTCAGCAGTTGACCCCAGGTTTCCTGGAGCCCGGAGATAGCCGCCTGGCCCAGAGGCTCGCGCACATGGATCGTCGGAGGATCCTGACCGGCTCCGATCGCACCGTACACATGAGGACGAGGTGACGCCGTGTCGGTCTCGGTCTTCGCTTCCGGCACGACCGTCACCTCCAGACGCCTCCCGTCGCGTAACACCCCGAAGCGGAGCGGCTTCCCGGGGCTCCGCCAGACGGTGTGGAGCACGTCGCTCCAGGAGCGCAGCGTGTCGGCGTCGACGCGGCGGAGGAGGTCTCCCGGCTTCAAGCCCGCCCGGATGGCCGGTCGGCCAGGCTCGAGAATACCGAGCCGTGGAGGGTCGAGACGCACGAGCGCCTGGGCCAGCGCCTCGCGCGTGGCCAGCCCATTGTCCGACAACTGCACGACGATCGGCTCCGTACGGCCCGCGACCTCGATCGCGAGATGCGAGGAGCCTCTCAGCAGGTGATCGAGCAGCACGTTCCACGAACGGATGGTGTCGCCGCTCACTCGCACGATTTGATCGCCGAACTTGAGGCTCGCGAGCCCTTCCGCCCCCGCCGGCAAACGACTCACGTTCACCGAGTCGATCCGCGTGCTGGCAAGCTCCGGCGATCCCGCTGTCGCGGCGATGCCCGTGTAGACGAGAAACGCGAACACCACGTTCATGGTCACGCCCGCCAAGATCACGATCATGCGCTTCCACACCGGCTGGCGGTCGAAGGCGCGCGCGGGGTCGATCGGGACATCCGACTTGCCGCCTTCGAGGGACCCCGTCATCCCTTCGTCCTCGAGCCCCGCCATCTTCACGTATCCACCCAGGGGGATGCGCGAGATCCAGTAGTCGGTCTCCCCGCGCCGCCAGCTCAGGATCGGGCGGCCGAAGCCGAGCGAAAAGCGCAACACCTGGATGCCGAGAGTCTTGGCGGCGATGAAATGCCCCATTTCGTGGACGAAAATCAGGACCGCCAGGACGACGATGACCGCGCCGAGACTTATGAGCACGCGGCCTCCCGCGCGAGGCGACGGGCCTCGGCATCGGCGGCCAGCACGGCGTCGAGCGATCCGGCATCTGTGGGGTGGTGTCCGTCCAACACCCGTGCCACTGTGTCCGCAATGCGGCCGAATCGGATCCGTCCGTCCAGAAACAGCCCGACCGCCACTTCGTTCGCCGCGTTGAACGCGGTGGGCGCGGTCCCACCCGCCGCGGCCGCCGCCCGCCCCAAGCCGTACGCCGGGTACAGAGCGGCGTGCACGGGCTCGAAGGTGAGCGTCCCCGCGGCCACCGGATCGAACCGACGGGCACCGGCGTCGGGCACCCGGTCGGGGTGCGTGAGCGCATACAGAATCGGCAGCTCCATCGTGGGAAAGCCGACCTGGGCGAGGACGGACCCGTCCACGAACTCGACGAACGCGTGCACCACGGACTGCGGATGGACCACGACCTCGACGGCCTGGTACGGTAGCCCGAACAGGAAGTGGGCCTCGATCACTTCGAGCGCCTTGTTCACCAGCGTCGCGGAATCGACCGTGATCTTCTTCCCCATCTTCCAGGTGGGATGACGCAGCGCCTCGTCCACGGTGGCGTCTGCCACCCGCTCCGGGGGCCAGGTCCGGAACGGGCCGCCGGACGCGGTGAGGATGAGCCGCGCCAGCTCGGTGGGGCGACGACCCGTAATGCACTGCAACACGGCGCTATGCTCGGAGTCGACCGGGACGATTTCACCGCCGCCCCGGCGCGCCGCCCGGGTGACGAGCTCGCCCGCCATGACGAGCGTTTCCTTGTTCGCGAGCGCGACGCGCTTCCCCGCCTCGAGCGCCGCAAGCGTCGCCTCGAGGCCCGCCGCACCGACGATACCGTTGAGCACGATGTCCACGTCCGGCCGGGTCGCCGCTTCGACGAGGCAGGCGGCCCCGTTTCCCCGCCCCCCGTCCGCCTTCGCCGAGTTCACGAGACCGACGTATCCGGGCTGCCACTCCGCGGCCTGGCGTTCGAGCAGCTCAGCGTTGGAGTACGCCGTCAGCGCCGCCACGCGGAACCGCTCCCGCTGGCGCGCCAGCACCTGCAGCGCGGAGCATCCGATCGACCCCGTGGAGCCGAGGATCGCGACGCCGACGCTCATGCCAGACCAAAGACCCGCAGCAGCCCTGCGGTGATGGGGAGAACGAAGTACAGCGAGTCGAGCCGGTCGAGTACGCCGCCGTGACCGGGAATGAGCGACGATGAGTCCTTCACGCCGACCTCCCGCTTGAACAGGGATTCGGCCACGTCGCCGACCTGGGCCACGATCGCGACCACCAGCCCCAAGGTGACGAGCTGTCCGACGCTGAGGCGCACAGCCACCCGTTCGAGCACCAGGGACCCGTACACCAACGCCGCCCCGAGCCCGCCCACGACCCCCGCGATAGCTCCGGCCCAAGTCTTTCGGGGGGACAGGACCGGAGCGAGTTTCGGGCCTCCCACCAGGGCGCCGCCCGCCATGGCGCAGGTGTCGCACACCCAGGTGATCGCGAGCGGCAGGACCGCGAGCGCCACCGAGCCGCGCGGGTGCGCGTCCACGTGTGGGCCGTGGCGGATCGCCACGATGAAGGAGAGCAGGGCCGACGCGTACAGGGCGCCGAACACCGTGACCGCGACAGCCGTAAGCGGGTGATGGTCCGGCCCACGGGCCGCCGCCACGACGAGCGCGATGATCAGCCAGATCGCGCCCGCGTACACGACGGGCTCCCAATCCGCAGAAGTCTTCACCCAGTAAGTGGCGAGCGGTCCCAGCGCCGCGGCGATGAACCCGACCCACTCGAGGGCTTCGATCCCCTGCCGGCGCGCGAGGTCGTACACCTCGCGCGTGCCGAGGACACCCAGAATGGCCAGCATACCGGCGAGCCACCATCCCCCTACCGCCAGGAGGGCGAGCGTGCCCGCGATCGCCGGCACAGCCACCCCGATGCGTACGAGCAGGCTGCGGGAGATCACGCGGTGACTTTGCCGAACCGGCGATCGCGCCGCTGATAGTCGAGAATCGCCTGGAACAGCTCCCGGCGCGTCATGTCCGGCCACAGGACGGGCGTAATGTAGAGCTCGGTGTAGGCCAGCTGCCAGAGTAGAAAGTTGGAGAGCCGGTACTCGCCCGACGTGCGGATGAGGAGGTCGGGATCGCTCCACGGCGCGGTGTACAGGCGCTCGCGCACGGCGTCCTCGTCGATGTCCTCGAGCCGCTTGACGCCCTTCAGGACCTCCTCGGCCAGGAGCCGCGCGGCGCGCGCCAGCTCCGCCCGCGAGGAATACGAGACGCACAGGTTGAGCGCGAGGCGCCCTCCGCTGCTTGTCTCACGCTCGATCCTCTCGACGGCCGCCCGCGCTCTGGGGGCGAGCCGCGTGCGGTCTCCCAGTACGTGAACCGCCACGCCCTGTCCCGCGAGCTCTGCTACCTCACCCGCGATGTATTCCTCCAGCAGCTGCATGAGCGCGGAGATTTCGGTGACCGGCCGCTGCCAATTCTCTTCGGAGAAGGCGAACAGCGTGAGCACCTCCACGCCCGCCTCGATGGCGCCTTCTACCGCCTCGCGCACCGCCTTCATGCCGGCACGGTGACCGAGGGGCCGTGGCAGGCTGCGCTCACGCGCCCAGCGACCGTTGCCGTCCATGATCACCGCGATGTGGCGCGGGACGGCCCCGTTGACGCGGATCTGAGCGAGCAGATCGTCCGCCATGCTAGACCTCCATGATCTCCGCTTCTTTGCCCTTCACCGCTTCGTCCACGAGCTTCAGGTGCTCGTCGTGCAGCTTCTGGACGTCCTTCTCGGTGTGCTTCTTCTCGTCGTCGGACACATGCTCGGTCTTCTTGATACGGCCAATGGCTTCGGAGCGGGCGTGGCGGACCGCCACGCGGCCTTCCTCGGCGAACTTGTGGATCACCTTGACGAGCTCCCGGCGCCGCTCTTCCGTGAGCGGCGGAAGGGGGATCCGGATGATGTTGCCGTCGTTCGATGGGGTGAGACCGAGGTCGGACGCGAGAATCGCCTTCTCGATAGCCTTCAAGACCGATTTGTCCCACGGCTGGATGGTGAGGAGCTTCGGTTCCGGTGCGGCGACGCTCGCCACCTGATTGAGCGGCATCTCGCTGCCGTAGGCGTCGACCCGCACAAGATCGAGAAGCGCAGTCGTGGCCTTGCCCGTGCGGACGGTCGAGAATTCCCGCTTCACGGCATCCACGGCCTTGTCCATCGCCTGCTTGGCCTGCTTGACGTGTTCCGCCAGGGGGGAGGAGGTCATTGCACGATCGTGCCGACGCGCTCGCCCGCCAATACCCTCGCTGTCGCGCCGGGCTGGTTGATGTTGAAGACGACGATGGGAAGCTTGTTCTCTTTACACAGGCCGAACGCGTTCGCGTCCATCACGGCATACCCCTTCACGAGCGCCTGCTGAAACGACAGCTCCGCAAGGAACTTGGCCTTGGGCTCCTTCTTCGGGTCCGCCGTGTAGACGCCGTCCACGTTGGTGGCCTTGAGCAGCACCTTGGCCTCGATCTCGAGTGCGCGGAGGACCGCGGCCGTATCTGTGGAAAAATACGGGTTTCCCGTCCCCCCGGCGAAAATGACCATCCGTCCCTTTTCGAGATGGCGCAGGGCGCGGCGCCGGATGTAGGGCTCTGCGAGCTCCTCCATCCGAATCGCCGACATGACGCGCGTGTCGACGCCCTTCTTCTCCAGTATGTCTTGGAGGGCGAGGGCGTTGATCACGGTCGCGAGCATTCCCATGTAATCCGCCGAGACGCGGTCCATGCCCTGCTCGCTCGCCGCCGTGCCGCGCAGGATGTTGCCGCCGCCTACCACGAGGCCAAGCTGCACTCCCACGCTCGCGACGCGTTTCAGCTCGTCGGCAAGATGATCGATGAATCCGAAGTCAATTCCCCCGCCCGCGCCTCGCTCACCCGCGAACGCCTCACCCGAGATCTTGAGTAGGGCGCGTGGGTACGCGAGGGTGGGACGGGGGGCAGTCGCCACTCAACCTTCCCCGACCCGCAACCTGGCGAACCGGCCCACGTCGATTTTCTCGCCCGTCTTGGCGGACAACTCTTTCACCAGCTCGCCCACGGTGCGCTTGTCGTCCTTCACAAATTTCTGCTCGAGCAGCACGTTATCCTCGTAGAACTTTTTCATCATGCCGTCCACAATCTTGCCACGGATATTTTCGGGCTTCTTTTGCTCGGCCACCTGCGCCTCATAGACACCGCGCTCCCGCGCGACAGTCTCGGGCGGCAGGTCTTCGACGTGGACCGCCAGCGGCTTCGACGCCGCAATGTGGATGGCCAGCTCGCGCGCCAGGGCCTTGAACTCCTCGGTACGCGCCACGAAGTCCGTCTCGCAGTTGAGCTCGACCAGCGCCGCGGTCTTGCCGTCGTGATGCACGTAGTGGCCGATCACGCCCTCGGACGCGACGCGCTCCGCGCGCGTGTCGGCCTTGGCCGCGCCCATTTTGCGGAGCTCGTCGACGGCCTTCTCCAGGTCGCCGCCGGTCTGCTCCAGAGCCTTCTTGCAAGCCATCATGCCGGCGCCGGTGCGGGCTCGGAGCTCCGCGACGAGCTTCGCCGGGATCTCTTTCACAGTCGTCATCCCTCCTCACTCCTCATGAAAACGCCGCCCTCGCGCCGGTGGGCTCGAAGGGCGGCGGTCGGTTGTCCACCGGGCGACGCGCCCGGTGTGGGGCGACACGCCCCGCGGCTTAGCCCTCGCCCGCGCCGCTCGACTCCGCGGGCGCCGGCGTTTCGTCGGTCTTGAGCCGCGCCGCGATGGCTTCCGGCTTGGGCCGCCGCTTGCGCCGCGCCGGCTTCTTCTTCTTATCTCCCTCGGCCTCCGCTTCGATGCCCGTCTCGGTGGAGTAGGTCACGCCCTCCCCCTCCTCCGCCGGCTCGCGCAGCGGCATCTGTCGCCGCGCCTCGCCGATCACATCGGAGATCGCCGCGGCGATCAACGACACCGCCCGGATCGCATCGTCGTTCCCGGGGATCGGCACGTCGATCAGGTCCGGATCCGCGTTCGTGTCCACGATCGCGACAACGGGGATGCCGAGCTTGTTCGCTTCTGCGACCGCGATGCGCTCCTTCTTCGAGTCGATGATGAACAGGGCGCCCGGCAGGCGGTTCATGTTCTTGATCCCCGAGAGATATTTCTCGAGCTTGACCCGCTCACGGTCGAAGAGCAGCTGCTCCTTTTTCGTGTAGTTCTCGAACTCGCCCTCGGCCGTACCCTGCTCGAGCTCTTTCAGACGCTTGATCTGCCGTTTGATCGTCTGGAAGTTCGTCAGCGTGCCGCCGAGCCAGCGCTCGGTGACGTAGTAGGCGCCGCAGCGCTGCGCCTCGGCCTGGATGATGTTCTTGAGCTGCTTCTTGGTGCAGACGAACAGGATGCCTTCACCCTTCAAGACCACACCACGCAGCAGCTCTTGCGCCTCCTGGATCTGCCGGAGTGTCTTCTGAAGATCGATGATGTAGATCCCCGATCGCTCGGCGAAGATGAACCGGCGCATCTTGGGATTCCAGCGGCGCGTCTGATGGCCGAAATGGACGCCCGCTTCCAGCAGGTCCTGCAACTCAGGCTGCGCCATGCACTCCCTCTCGTGGGTTCGATCCGCCGTCGCCGTCATCTCCGATGCAACCCCTCGAGGGGGACCCGGCACCGGATCGGGCGACGTGTGTTGTGAGTCGTCAGTTGTCAGTTGTCAGGACTGAGGACTGAGGACTGATGACTCTCCTACCGCTTACTGAACTGGAACCGCTTCCGCGCCCCGGCGCGGCCCGGCTTCTTCCGTTCCACGACTCGTGGATCGCGCGTCAACAGTCCTTGTTCCCGCAACTTCTTGCGATGCCGTTCATCCGCGAGGCACAGGGCCCGCGCGATGCCGAGCCGCAGCGCCCCCGCCTGCCCCGTCACGCCGCCGCCCCGCACGAGCGCCCGGACATCGAAGGCACCCAGGGTGTCGGTGGCGGTGAACGGCTGCTGAATGTGCGACACGAGCGACGGCCGCGGGAAGTAATCCCCCAACGTGCGCCCGTTGATGTTCCACTTCCCGGATCCCGGCGTGAGATACACGCGCGCCACGCCGACTTTGCGGCGGCCGATGGCGTGCCAGCGCAGCTCCGGTGTGATCGCGGAGCTCATCCGGCCTCCACCAGGCTCAGCGGCTCGGGCTGTTGCGCCGCGTGGGGATGCTCGGGCCCGGCGTACACCTTGAGCATCTGCTTCACCTTCTGTCGCGACAGGGTCGTCTTCGGCAGCATGCCCCACACCGCCTTTTCAATCACGCGCTCGGGATGCGACTGGAGCAGGTTCTTGACCGGAGTGAACCGCTCGTGCCCCATGTATCCGGTGTGCCGGAAGTATTGCTTCTGGTCGAGCTTGCGTCCCGTGAGCTTGACCTTGGACGCGTTCACGACCACCACGCAGTCACCGCTGTTCAGATGCGGTGTGAAGGTGGGCTTGTGCTTGCCGCGGAGGATCTGCGCCACCCGGCTCGCCAACCGGCCAAGCGGCTGCCCGGCCGCGTCGACCACGAACCAGCGGTGCGTCACGTCCTCTTTTCGCAGGCTGAACGTCTTCATCCCCGCCCTTTGCATGGGTCCGGTTTAGCAATAGCCGGGAACAATACCCGGGGCGTAAAGGCCTGTCAACCCTGAGGTTCCATGCCTTTCCGTGTCGCGTCTTCGCCGCGGGCGGATCGGTGTCGAGGGCTCGCGCCGCGGCACCGTCGCCACGGTCCTGACCCCGAGTCGCCGTGGAACACGTGTGGCATCGCAGTTGCGCACGCTGACATGACATGAGTCGTTGGCGCAACTCCACCAGACCGTGCCTTCCCAAGGAGGGACTCGTGAAAGGATGGCTCCTCGTCGGCACCGCCGCCGGTTGGCTGGTAGTGGCGTGTACACCCGAGTCGCGTAACCCTACGCAGGCAGCCAACCCCGTGGATCCGGCGGCGTTCCAGCTGCAACACCCGGGCACGCACGTCATGCTGCCGCGCGGGCGGGCGCGTCCGGCCGGACCCGTCGTCGCGGCACCGGCCGCAAACAACGGCATCTCCTACCACGGTGGCCCGATCATCTATGCGCAGAAAGTCGCGGCGATCTACTGGTCGAGCGGGACGATTTACCCGGGCGGGCCGGCTCCCGGCACGACCGGTTCCGGTAGCGCGGACGGGTCGGTGGTGGGGTTTTTCATGAACCACCTCGGGGGTTCGCCGTACTACAACATCAACACGACGTATGACGACGGCACCGGAACACCGGTGCAGAATAGCGTGACGTACACGCAATTCTGGGCGTCCAATACCAACGTGCCCTTGCCCGGGATGATCGTGCCGGATCAGCTCATACAGGCGCAGGTCATCTCAGGGTTCACGACCGGCAAGTTGACCTATGACCCGAACACCCTGTACGTCGTCTTCTCCGACCAACTCGTCAATCTCGGGGGAGAGTTCGGCATCGTGTACTGCGCCTACCACGGCAACTTCACGTGGAATGGCAACGATGTGAAGTATGCCGCGATGCCGCACGATATCGACTTTCCGGACTGCAACGCGTTGAACGGGTCCCCGAACAACGACCCGGCCGCGGATGCAGAAGTCAATACGCTTGGGCACGAAACGGAAGAGACCAACACCGACGAGGATCTCAACGCGTGGTATGACGCCTCAGGCAACGAGAACGCGGACAAGTGTGCATGGACCTTCGGTAGCACGTACACGACGGCCAATGGCGCGACAGCGAACATGAACCTCGGGGGCAGGAATTTCCTGATTCAGCAGAATTGGGTCAACGCCAACGGCGGTAGTTGTAAGCTCAGCTGGTAGACGACGGGGCATCCGGTGGGGATGGCTCCGCCGCGCTCACGAGCGTCACGAGCGGCTCGCCTTTTTCCACCGGCTGTCCCACCGTGACGTGGACCTTCTGCACCACGGCCGCCCGCGACGCGCGGAGCTCGTTCTCCATTTTCATCGCCTCCACCACGACCAGGCCGGCGCCCGCTTCTACGCGTTGCCCCTCGGCGACCTCGATGCGCACGACGAGCCCGGGCATGGGTGCACGCACGATCCCGTCGGTCACGGCCGGCCGGCCACGACCCGTGAGCGCCTCAATCTGATGCGTCCGCTCGTCTAGAGCGGTCACCTCCACCCGCTCTCCGACCACCCCCAGCGTCCAGCGACCCAGCTCGTCGCGCGGTTGCACCGCGACGGTCCACGATTCTCCGCCGAGCAAGAGGTGATACAACGGCGTACCGGGTACCGGGGCGAGATTGGTCTCGAACGTTTCCCCACCCACGAGGACCCGGGCCCCCTCGACCTCCACCTCGATGGTCTGCGCACCGATGGTCACGAAGTACTTCACGCTGCCTCCAGCACCGCCACCGTCTCGACGTGCGCCGTCTGCGGGAACAGATCGAACGCCCGCACCGCGCTGACTCGGTAGTTCACGCCGAGCCGATAGACGTCTCGCGCGAGGGTGGCGGGATCGCAGGAGATGTAGACCAGACGGCCCACGGGTTGCGCGGCAAGCCGCAACGTGACGTTCCACGGGAGCCCTGCTCGGGGAGGGTTCACCACCACCGCACTCGGCTCGGGCAGCGTCGGCAGGACGTCTTCCGCCTTTCCGGCGATGAACCGCACGGCCGCCGGTACCGCGCGCCGCCGGGCCCAGTCGATCGCCTTCTCGTCGGCATCGACGCTGACGACGTGTGCCCCCCGGTCGGCGAGCAGCACGGCCGTGTCACCGATGCCCCCAAAGAGGTCCCACACCACCGCCCCCCGCACGTCGCCGAGCTGCTCTACGCCCCACGCGCGGGCGATCGCCCCCATCTCAGGGTTCACCTGCTCGAACGCCGTCGCCGGGAAGCCCGTGGCCGGACCCGCCATGACTCGCGCCGCCCCGTCCACGGGCTGCCACCAGCAGATCACATCGGCGCCGCCCGGAAGCGCCGCGCGGAGCGCCGCCGCGTTCCCCCACGGCTCGCCGGCCGACTCGGCAAGGACATGGCGGCGGCCTTCGCGATCGAGTCGCAGCGTCAACCGGGTCAGTCGGGGCGGCAAGAGCTCGAGGCGCGACCGCAGCTCGCGCCACAACGCCATCAACCGGAAGTCAGCGATATGACAATCGAGCAGCGGAAAAACCGATGCCGGTCGGTCGAAGGGGTGTAAGCCGACGGTGCGACGGTCCGACCGCGGGACCGATTTGACCGCCAGACTGATCTTCGCCCGGTAGCGCCATTCGTCCGCGGCTTCGACGATATCCGGATCTTCGATGTCGAGCTTGCCCAACCGTCGCAGCGCGTCCCCGACGATGGCTCGCTTCGCCGCCAACTGGCTGTCGTACGAAAGGT
Source organism: Gemmatimonadales bacterium (assembly GCA_035943095.1). Taxonomy (GTDB): domain Bacteria; phylum Gemmatimonadota; class Gemmatimonadetes; order Gemmatimonadales; family GWC2-71-9; genus AG41. Next base: position 52,445 of record DASZCN010000011.1, read on the forward strand.
GCTGCAACTGGCAGCCCCCGCAGTGGTCCTGCACGTAGTGAGGACAGGGCGGCGTCACGCGCGTTGTGCCCGGGGCCACCACTTCTGCCAGCTCACCCCGGGCGAACCGCTTGTGCAGCTTCATGCCCTCGCGCAATCGCACGCGCTCACCCGGAGCCGTGCGGGCCACGAACACCGCACGCCCGTCCGCCAGGCGGCCCACGCCGTCTCCACCCGCCGCGATCGCGGTGATGGCCACGACGTCGTTCATTGGCTGCCCCCCCCTCCGACCGCCTCGCGGCGCGCGGCGGCGAGCCAGGCCGAGGGCGTGGGGGGGGCCCCCGGGCTACCCACTGTCGCCGGCGCGCTGGCGGTCGCTCGACGTTCTTCAGCCAGCAGCGCCGCGACCACGGCGAGCGGCCTGACCAAGTCCGGGCGCACGCCGCCGGCCAGCAGCCGGTCCCCGGCGCGCTCGAGATAGGTGATGTCCAGGTCCCCGCGTACGAACTCCGCGTCGTCCATCACGCGAAGGTGAAACGCCTGGGAGGACGGGATACCGACGATCACGAGCTCGCGCAGGGCACGCCGCATGCGCTCGAGGGCCACCTGCCGTGTCTCCCCCCACACGATCAGCTTCGCGAGCAATGGGTCGTAATGGAGCGTGACCTCGTTTCCCGCCTCGATACCTCCGTCCCATCGTACGCCGGGTCCCCCGGGGACCCGCAGGTAGCGCAGGATGCCGGTGGCGGGCAAGAAGCCGTTGAACGGATCCTCGGACGTGATCCGGCACTCGATGGCGTGGCCACGCGGCTGGAGCGTGCCTGCGTGCACCCGCAGCGGCTGACCCATGGCTACGCGCAACTGCTCGCGCACGATATCCACCCCGTACACGAGCTCGGTGACCGGATGCTCCACCTGGAGGCGCGTGTTCATCTCCAGGAAGTAGAACTCGCCGGTTGGCGCGAGGAGGAATTCGATCGTCCCGGCCCCCAGGTAGCCTACCGCGCCGGCCGCGGCTGTCGCGGCATCACTCATGCGCCGACGCAGGGCGGGCGTGACGGCCAGCGACGGTGCCTCCTCGATGAGCTTCTGGTGGCGACGCTGGATGCTGCACTCGCGCTCGCCCAACGCGACCACCCGACCGAACTGGTCCGCGAGAATCTGGATCTCGACGTGGCGCGGACGCTCGAGCAGCTTCTCGAGGTACACCTCCCCGGCCCCAAACGCTTTCAGCGCCTCGCTCGCGGCCGCCTCGAACGCCGATTCGAGCTCGGCTTCCTCGCGCACCAGGCGCATCCCTTTGCCGCCGCCACCGGCGGCGGCCTTGAGCAGGACGGGATATCCCAGGCGCGCCGCTTCGGAGCGGGCTTGCGCGTGATCGGCGAGCGGTCGGGTGGTGCCGGGGACGATGGGGACTCCGGCCGCCTGCATTCGACGCCGTGCCTCCGTCTTGTCTCCCATCGCGCGGATCGCGGACGCCTGCGGGCCGACGAACACGAGACCCGCGGCGGCGACGGCCTCGGCGAACGGCGCCCGCTCGGACAGGAAGCCGTACCCGGGATGGACCGCTTGGCACGCCGTGCGCTGGGCCACGTCCACCAGCTTCGCGATGTCCAGGTAGGACTGCGCCGCGGGCGCCGGCCCGATCGCGATAGCGAGGTTCGCTGCCCGCACATGGGGCGAGAGCCGATCGGGATCGGAATACACCGCGACCGCCTCGAGACCCTCCTCGTGGCACGCCCGGATGATCCGGAGGGCGATCTCGCCGCGGTTCGCGACGAGCACACGCTTGATTTGAGTCATCGTGGTCCTCAGTTGTCAGTCGTCAGGTACTGATGACCGATGACTCCCTCATCGTCGGCAACTCGCCACCTCGCTCGCCACCTTGAACGTCGCCATCGCCTCGCACAGCCCCGGCGTGGTGCGCGCGGCTCGCGTGTACGCGGCGAGTGCCGGCTCGGCCCAGGGGTCGTTACCGTCGAGCGCCACGCGCAGCGCGGCGAACACGAAGTCCCGCGGCGGAACGCGGGCGCCCGCGGCGCCGGCTCCTGCGACCCACAGCAGGGTGCGAGTCTGCCACGCGAGCCGCGGGCGGGTCTCGGGAGGGCGGTCGAACCCCATGCTCACGCATACCGGACGGCGTCGTACCAGGTCCCGGAGCCACGGGTCGGTGTCGCCCTTTCGCGTGAGCTTCAAGTCGCGCATCAGCCGGCTGCGGAGCGGCGCGTCCTCCCGCCACGTGGCGAGCGGGAGCACGAGCAGATCGGGCCGCAGATTGCGGGCAAATCGCATATACCAAGCGGCATAGGAATCGGCGCCGCTCGCCGTCATCAGGACCCCGGCCTTCGGGCAGGCCCGGAGGAGATTTTCTCCCAGCTCTTCCAGCACCGCCGGCAACCGCAGATCGGTCGGCAGGGGCCCGAGTGCCTGCTGCCCGGCCTCGATGCCCGCCGCTTCCCACGCCGACCAGGACCGCGCGGCCCACGCCCCCACGCGGAGCACTCGAGCACTGTCACCAGCAGCGCTCGCGCCCAACGGCCCGGCGAGCGCCGCCGCGTGGCTGAGGGCCACATCGGCGGTGTCGAGCATGGCCCGCGCCCACGCGCTGTCCTCCACCGGCCGGTGTCCCGGGCCATGCGCGTCGGCGCCGAGCTCCAGATATGCGCGGCCCATCAGGAGCCACAGCCTCGCGTCCGTCGAGTCCCGCTCGGCGCGGTCGCGAAGCGCAGCAACGGAGTCCGGCGACCCGCCCGGCACCGGCGCCTGAAGTAGCGCGGCGAGGGCGAGCGCGCTAGAGAGGAATGTTCCCATGCTTCTTCGAAGGATTCCGATCGCGCTTCGTGGCCAGCGTGCCAAGCGCGTCGATGAGCATCGGCCTGGTGTCGCGCGGATCAATGATGTCGTCCACATAACCGCGCGCCGCCGCCAGGTACGGGTGGGCGAACTTCTCCCGGTACTCCTCCTCGCGCGCCTCCGTGGCTTCGTCCTTATAGAGGATTTCGACCGCGCCCTTCGGGCCCATGACCGCGATCTCCGCTGTCGGCCACGCCACGTTGTAATCTCCGCGGACGTGCTTCGAATTCATCACGTCGTACGCCCCGCCGTACGCCTTCCGCACGATCACTGTGACCTTCGGCACCGTCGCCTCGCAGTACGCGAACAGGAGCTTGGCCCCGTGCTTGATGATGCCGCCATGTTCCTGCGCCACGCCGGGCAGGAAGCCGGGCACGTCTTCGAACGTCACCAGCGGGATGTTGAACGCGTCGCAGAACCGGATGAATCGCGCGCCTTTGAGGGACGCATTGATGTCGAGCACGCCAGCGAGGACCACGGGCTGATTGGCGATCACGCCTACCGACCGGCCACCCAGGCGGGCGAATCCGACGAGCAGGTTCCCGGCGAAGTCCCGGTGGATTTCGAGAAACACGCCGTCGTCCACCACCCGCCGGATCACGTCGTGCATGTCGTAGGGTTTGGTGGCGCTGTCGGGCACTACCTCGAGCAGCTCCTCATCGCGCCGATCCGATGGATCGTTGGTCGGGCGCACGGGCGCCGCGTCGAGGTTGTTCGAGGGAAGGAAGGCGAGCAGCGCGCGGATCCCGGCGATGGACTCGAGCTCGGAATCGTGGACGAAATGCGCCACCCCGGACGTAGCGCCGTGCACGTCCGCCCCGCCCAGGGCTTCGAAGTCCACCTCCTCGTGTGTCACGGTCTTCACCACGCTGGGCCCGGTGACGAACATGTACGAGATGCCCCGCACCATGAAGACGAAATCCGTGATCGCCGGGCTGTAGACCGCACCGCCGGCGCAGGGTCCAAGCACCGCGCTGATCTGGGGCACTACGCCGGAGGCGAGTGTGTTGCGCAGGAAGATGTCGGCGTAGCCGCCGAGCGACACCACCCCCTCCTGGATGCGCGCGCCACCCGAGTCATTCAGGCCGATAATCGGTGCCCCGGCCTTGAGCGCCAGGTCCATCACCTTGCAGATCTTCTCGGCGTGCGCCTCGGACAGCGAGCCGCCGAATACGGTGAAGTCCTGCGCGAAGACGTACGCCAGCCGACCCTCGATCCGCCCGTAGCCCGTGACGACGCCGTCGCCCAGATACTTCTGGTCGGCCAGCCCGAAGTCGGTCGACCGGTGTGTTACGAACCGGTCGAGCTCCACGAACGTCCCGGGGTCGAGCAGCACTTCGAGCCGCTCGCGCGCCGTCATCTTGCCCTTCTCGTGCTGCGCCGCGATTCGCTCGGCACCGCCGCCCAGCTCGGACTCGGCGCGCTTCTGCTTCAGGAGCTCCAACTTCTCGCGAATAGTCATCAGGCAAAATCTAGAGAGGAGCGAACAGGACAGCTACAACGAGACGCACGGACACACGGCGGTGAACAGCAAAAAGTGGCCAGGAAGGGCTTTTCCTGACCACTCGGACTGTTCACCGCCGTGCGTCTACGCGTCGAGCCTTGGGGTTTCCTGAGCATCCGGCTTCGGTGTCTCCGGAGTCCCGTCGTCTTTCGGCCATCCGGTCGCCGCCAGCACGATCCGATGGTGGATGGGATCGACCTCGAGGACCTTCATCTCGATCGCCTGCCCTTCCTTCACGGCGTCGGCGGGGTTCTGGATGTCCGGGATACCGAGCTGCGACATTGGCACGAAGCCCTCGATGTCGTGCCCCAGATCCACCACGACGCCCTTGTCCATCAGCCGCATGACGCGACCCCGGAGCTCGGTGCCCACCGGGTACGTCTCGCCGATCCGCAGCCACGGATCCTCCTGCGCCTGCTTCAGCCCGAGCGAGATGCGCTTGTTCTCGGCGTCCACGTTCAGGATCAGCACCTCGACCTCGTCACCCTTCTTGACCACCTCGGACGGATGCTGCACCCGTTTGGTCCACGACATGTCCGAGATGTGGATGAGGCCATCGATGCCGGGCTCGATCTCCACGAACGCGCCGAAGGACGTGAGGTTACGGACCTTACCCTTGATGCGCATGCCGACCGGATACTTCTGCGGCAGCGCCATCCAGGGATCTTCCTCGGTCTGCTTCATGCCGAGCGACACCTTCTCTTCGGTCTCGTCCACCTTCAGCACCACGGCTTCGATCGTCTCACCGATCGACACGATCTTCGATGGGTGGCGGACATTTCGGGTCCAGCTCATCTCCGAGATGTGCACGAGACCCTCGATACCGGGCTCGAGCTCCACGAACGCCCCGTAGTTCGTGATCGAGACCACCTTCCCCTGCACGCGCGTGCCCACGGGGTACTTGGCCGCGACGTTCTTCCACGGATACGGCTGCAGCTGCTTCAAGCCGAGGCTGATGCGCTCGCGCTCCCAATCGATGTCGAGGACCTTCACCTCGACTTCCTGACCGATGTGCACCATCTCGGACGGGTGCGAGACCCGCCCGTAGCTCATGTCGGTGATGTGGAGCAGGCCGTCCACGCCGCCCAAATCGATGAAGGCGCCGAAGTCGGTGATGTTCTTGACGATCCCCTTCCGCACCTGGCCGACCTGCAGCTCCTTCATCAGGACGTCGCGCTTGGTCTTGCGCTCGGCCTCGAGGAGCACGCGGCGGCTCACGACGATATTGCGGCGCCGCTTGTTCAGCTTGATGATCTTGAACTCGAAACTCTGGCCGAGCAGCTCGTCGATGTTCGGCACGCGGCGCAACGCGATCTGGCTCCCGGGGAGGAACGCGTCCACTCCCATCAGGTCGACCACCACGCCACCCTTGATCTTCTTGACCAGCGTTCCGCTGACCGGTTCGTCCTTCTCATAGGCCTCGCGGATCCGCTCCCACACCCGCATGAAGTCGGCCTTCTTCTTCGAGAGGACCACGGCGCCTTCCTGGTCCTCGAGATGTTCGAGGAAGACCTCGATCTCATCCCCCTCCTTGAGCGAGTGTGGGTCCTTGAACTCGTCGATCGGCACCGCGCCTTCGGACTTGAAGCCGACGTCGAGAATCACGGCGGCGTCGGTCACGCGCAGCACCTTGGACTTGACGATCTCGCCTTCTTCGATGTTGGAGAGGGTGCCCTCGTACAGCTCCGTCATCTTCGCGATTTCGTCGGCCGAATACTCTTCGTGCAGATCCGAGCGAACGCGAAGGAGGGAGTGGGCGGGGGTGGGGGTAGGCGTCTCGGACTTCGACTCCGGAAGCTCTTCCGTCGTATCTACCAGCATTCAGTACACCGGTTCGGTTGTGGGTTTGGACGGTGACCCGGGGTACGAGCCGCACCTCAAGCCATGACGCACAAGAGGCCAAACCTAGCCGGGGAGCCGCTCACGCGCCAGCGCCAGAACCTGTCGCACTTGCTCGTCCAAGCCGATCCGAGTCGTGTCGAGGAGGCGCGCGTCGGCCGCCGCTTTCATCGGTGCCAGCGGGCGCGTGGCGTCGGCCAAGTCCCGGGCGGCCAGCGCGTCGGTCTCGCGGCGCAGCTCCTCCGGGTCGATGCGCCCGCCGCGCTGCGCCAGGCGACGCCGGGCCCGCTCTTCAGGGCTGGCCGTCAGGAACACTTTTACCGGGGCGTCCGGAAACACCACCGTCCCGATGTCCCGGCCGTCCACGACCACGCCGCGGGGATGGCCCAGCACCGCCTCCCGCTGCTGGATGTTCACCCAGTGCCGCACCTCCCGGATCGCTGCCACCTCCGACACGCGTCGCGTCACCCGCTCGGAGCGGATGGCCTTCTCGACATCGACGCCCGCCACCTCGGGCCGGAACACATCTTTCACGAGCACGAGCCGCACAGGTAGCTCCTCGGCGAGCGAGACGATCCTTTGTGGGGACCACTGCTCCCGGCTCCCGGCTCCCTGCTCCCCGATGTTGTCCAGCACGGCGAGCGTCACGGCGCGGTACAGCGCGCCGGAGTCGAGATGCGCCCAGCCGAGCTGGCGCGCGACGAGCGCCGCCGTCGAGCTCTTGCCGGAGGCGGCCGGGCCGTCGATCGCGATCACCCGGAGTGTCATGGCTTCGCCCTCCCTCCCCCTCCCCTTCCCCCTCCCCCGATGCGGCGGAGGTCCGTGAAAAAGGTCGGATAACTGATGGAGACGGAGGTTCGTTCCGAAAGCCGCAGATCCGCCCCAGGGACGGTGCCGAGCACGGCGAACGCCATCGCGAGGCGATGATCCCGGGCCGTGTCCACCCGGCCCCGGGCCGGCCGCGCGCCGCCACGGACGAACAAGTCGTTGCCACGCGCCTCCGCCTCCGCGCCCACCGCCCGCAGGTTCGCCGCAATGAGCTCGAGCCGGTTGCTTTCCTTCACCCGCAGCTCGCCCACCTCCCGGAACACGGTCTCACCGGTGGCCCGGCTCGCGAGCGCCGCGAGCACCGGCACTTCGTCCACGAGCGTGGGCACCTCCGCGGCGGTCACCTCGGTCCCGCGCAGCGCGGCCGGGCGTGCGACGAGGTCTGCTACCGGCTCGCCACCCTGGTCCCGGAGATTCACTCGCTCCACCCGCGCTCCCATCCGGTCCAGCGCCACGAGGAAACCCGTGCGGGTTGGGTTCACGCCGACGTTCTCGATGACCAGCTCCCCCGCTTCGGCAAGCACGGCGGCGGCGACCAGGAACGCGGCGGAGGAGGCGTCGCCGGGGACGGCAACATGGAATGAGGGAACGACGGAACGGGGATCCGGCTCGTACACGATCGCTCCGTCCCGCTCGTGCAGCCCCAAGCCGAGGTGCACCAGCAGCCGCTCGGTGTGATCGCGCGAGCGGTACGGCTCCCGAATCGTCACGCCGACGCGACCCGTGAGGCCCGCGAAGAGCAGCGCACTCTTGATCTGCGCGCTCGCGACGGGCGTCGTGTACGTCAGAGGGCGCAAGCGACCGCCGCGAATGGTGAGCGGGAGCGCGTCGCCACCCTTTTCGGTGATGTCGGCACCCATGGTGCGGAGCGGCTCGGTCACCCGCCGCATCGGTCGTCGCCGCAGGGAGGCGTCGCCCGAGAGCGTCGCCCTAAACCGTTGCCCGGCCAGGATACCGAGCATCAGGCGCGCGGTTGTGCCCGAGTTGCCGCAGTTCAACGGGGAGCGGGGAGCGGTGAGCGGGGTGCCGTGCACCGTGACCGCTGCGCCGATCCTCACCGGCGAGACGTCCACTCCGAGCCGACGGAGCACGCCCGCCGTGCTCTTCACGTCGTCACCCGTGAGCAAGCCTTCGATCTCGCTTGTACCGCGCGCGAGCCCCGCCAGCATGAGGACGCGGTGGGAGATGCTCTTGTCGCCCGGCGGCCGTACGACGCCGCTCACCCTCACGCGTCGATCCTGCGACGCCACTCCGCCCCTTGCCCGAGCCAGGCTTCGAGGACTCGGGCGTCGCCCGTTTCGAGCGCGCGCTCGACCTCGCCAAGCGGCTCCTCCAGGGCGCGGAGCGCGGGGAGCACCTCATCGCGGTTCATGAGCAGGATCTCGCACCAGAGCGCGGCTTCGCTCGCCGCGAGGCGCGTGGTGTCGCGTGCTCCGGGGCCGTAAGTCGCTCCCGCCGGCACGGTGCGGGCGAGAAAGTGGGCGAGCAGCGAGGCGACCACCTGCGGCAAGTGGCTCGTGAATGCGAGCTGTCGATCATGCGCGGCCGCGTCGATCACCACGGGGTGAGCCGCGAGCGTCTCTGCCCAGAAGTGGGCTACCTCACGCGCCGCGCCCTCGCCGTCCCGCGTCGGCGTGACGTAGACGACGGCACCCTGGAACAGGTCGAGCCGCGCGGCCGCAAATCCGTGAGCATGGGTTCCCGCGAGCGGGTGCGCCCCCGCGAACCGATCCCCCATCCCGAGCGTCTCGGCGCGGCTGACGATCTGCCGTTTGACGGAGCCGACGTCGGTCACGATCGCCCCCGGACCCGTCTGATCGTGCAGGGTATCGAGGAGCCCGAGATTGGCAGCGGGCGGCGCCGCGAGCATCAGCAGGTCGGCCGCTCGGGCCACGTCCACGGGTCGGGGTGGCGCGTCGTCGAGCGCGCCCTGCTGCGCCGCGGCCGCCCGCTCGCCGGGGTCGGGGGACCAGCCGATCACGTTGGGAATCCCCGCGCGCTTCGCCTGCAACGCGACGGAGCCGCCGATCGCGCCAAGGCCGATGATGCCGAGGGTATGAGGCCGCACGGAATGGAAGGTAGCGGCGCGCGGCGAGGAGGTAAAACGTGAAGGGCGGCCCCCGGAAGGGCCGCCCTTGTCGGGAGAATCGCCCGCTACTCGCTCGACGGCGTGATGAACGTGACGTTCAAATTGTCGAACTCCGCGAAGCCATCGCCCGAGCCTGCGAACTGCACCGAGTTGATTCCCCCGCGCGTCGAGCACAGGGTCTGGCCGTAGGCATTCGGGTCGGACATCAGCTTCTCCAGCGACGTGCCGTTCGCATCGAAGGTTTCCAAGAACCCGGTCGCGCCGTCCTGCCTGGCCGTCACCCAGACATCGAGGCATACCCCTGCCGCGGGCCCGGCGAGGTGGGCCACCATCCGCCCGAAACTGTTCTCGCTGAAGTCCGAAGCCGTCCCTTCTGGACAGACCGTTAGGACATTGTTTCCCGACCCGAAGTTGAACCCTCCGCCCACCACGGGACCGTTGTCGTTCGCATACGCGTGACTATCTCCGCACACCGCACCCGGCATCGTTCGAGTGAACGTGACGCCCGAGAGCGAGTAGAGCGAGTCGACGATGGTCCCCGGAGTCACCGCGGCGCCATTCCGGTCCAGGTTGAAATTCATCAGGCCACCGGCGGGCAACACCCACCCCATGCGGCTGAAGCAGCACGTCGAACCGCCAGCGCCGAGGTGGTACGCGAAGGCGCGTTTGGGCATCACGACTGTCTCCACCTGTCTCACCAGCCACTCGAGGCTACCTCGCCACCCCGCCGTCGCCGCGGATGAAGCGAAGCCCTCGCACGATACAAAGGGAGCGGGCACGTTAGTGAGCGCGCGGATCAACGGTCCTCCTCCCACCGGTTCCTCGACCTGGAACAGCTGGATCACATCGTGATCCGGCTCGGCCACGGTGGCGCACACCCCGACGGTGACGTTCGTGGCAAAGGTGGCGGTGGGCTGCGTCGTGAATCGGTAGCACCCCTCGAACTGCGTATTGCTGAGCGGAATGCAACGCGCGAGCACATCCCCGAGGTTGTCGAGCGGCAGGCCATTTACGGTCGTCACCCGCTCGATCGTCACCACGACGGGATTCGCGCTGGCGAGCCAGCCCGCCGGGAACTGCGCACCCGCAAAACCGGTGTTGGTCACCACCGTGGCTCCGCCATTTCCTACAGTTGCTTCGACGCAATCCGTACAGGTTTGGTCACCGAGAAACGCCCCTTGCTCGATCCGAAACATGATCGGCAGCGTGCGCCCGTCCACGAGCCCGATGTACTGGCCGGTGTTCACGTTCTTGAGCCCGCTTCCGTTCGCAACGGGGTCCATATCTGCAAAGCCGAGCAACAGGCCGCCAGAGGAGCCGAAGACGCGAATCCGATAGAACAGATTCACGTTGATCTGCGGCTGGCTCGTGTCCCAGTTGACGTGGTATTGCTCCGGCGCATCGACCACGACTGGACCGGGGTTGATGTGCTGACCACCCGCGGCGCAGTCGACCGGGAGAAGCGTCAGGTCTAGCTGGCAGATGTCCACGACCGGTTGGATCTGGGCGTTGAACACGCCTGAGAAAGTCGGCTGCGAAACCAGGGGCGGGAGGAAGAAGAAATGGGGATTGCCTCGACCAGTGACCCGCCCGTCGAGGAAGTCCGCCGACAAGCCCTTCGGCGCCACCGATTGCTGGTCACGACATGCGACGAGGACCCCAACGGTGAGAACTGCAACTACGGCGGCCTTCATAGCAGCTCCTGATCTGGTAACCGTGGCAAGTTGCAGAAAATGCGCCCCGCCGCCTCCCAGGGAAGGATGTGTGTAAGAGGAATATCAAGAGCGACTTAGCGAGAGCCTACGAGCCAGGCCAGCTCGGAGGCCTCCGTGCTGTCGCTCGGCTGCCACACCCTTGTCACTTGGCTCCGATCAGAGCCTTGAACCGCGGATCGTCCCGCAGGTCGCGCCACCACCAGCTGATGTCCTTCCCACGCACGTGCCCGGGGTTGGCGGCCGAGTAGCGCTGCAGCAGGGCGATCGCCGTGTCACGGTCGCCGAGCAGTGTGCGCTGGTATGCCTCGAGTGCTAGGAGTTCCTGACCGGGGTCCGCGGCGGGTGTGATGGCGGCCCGTGCTCGAGCCAGCACATGCCGCGCACTGTCTTTGAGGCCCGCTCGGGCGATCACGCCGCCGACACGCATGCGAGCCTCGAGCCCTATGTAAGGCCGGAATGCCGACGGCGTGGTGCTATCGAGCAGGGCCACGAGCCGCCACGCCCGCCCTACGTCGGGGTCGCGCGCCGGCGTCGTCATCAAGAGCAATTGGCACCGCCCCGACCGGTAATCGCTCGGAAAGCGCCGCATCTCCTCATCGCACCAGCGTTCCGCCTGCGAAAATTGCTCCAGGTCGAGCGACCCCACAGACAGGCGATACAAGACGTCTCGCGCCACGCTCAGGTACGCATCCTGCTCGTAGGCCCGCCGGGCGGCGAGTACCGCTGCTGCCACGTCTTCGACTTGATAGTACAGACTGCTGAGCGTGCTGTACGCGCTGGCGAGGCTCGGGTCTGCCTGTACGGCGGCTTCGAGGTCCTGACGCGCACTTTGGAGCAGCGCCTGGGCCGCCGCGGGATCGGGCGTTGCGCGAAGGGTCCACTGGAAGTAGTGCAACGTCCCACGGAGCTCGAGGGCCCTCCCGTCAGCCGGCGCCATGTGCAGCGCACGCTCCGCGTGGCCCAGTCCCGTTTTGATCCACCCCATTGCCTCACGGGGGTCGTCCGCGAGTCGGCTTCGCCGGTATGCGACGGTTCCGCGGAGGACAATAGGGTCGACCCATTTGTCGTCGGCAGCTTCGGCGAGCCCGGCCAAGGAGTCGGCTTGGTGAAAGTCCACGAACGCCACGGCTGCCTGCTCGCCCTCGAGGGCGGCTTCAGCGTCCTTGCGGTTCTTCTCCGCTCGTTCCTCGAGCGACCACGCGGCGACATTCCTCGTGCCCATTTGCTCCGTGCGCAGCCGAACCTCCTCGCCGAGCCGCTCTCGGAGAAACTCCGCCACGCGGGCGCTCAAGCTGTCCCGGATCACCGTGAGCAGGTCTCCCGCGCGCTGGTCGAAGCTCGCTCGCTTGAAGTCCGCGCCGCTTGCGCCGTCAACGAGACGTACGGTCACGTGCAGCAGCTCCCCGACCCGCTCCACGCTGCCGGCGACCACCGTGCCCACGGCCAGGGCGCGCGCAATGCTGTCAGCCGAGACCGACGCGCCCCGATACGGGGCCACGCCGTTGCGCGAAATCACGGTCAGCGGCTGCACCTGGGACAGGTTCGCGATGAGGGCCTCGGTGATGCCGTCCGCGATATAGCCGAGCGAGTGATCGCGGCTCAAATCGTCGAAGTACAGCACCGCCAGGTGACGGGGATCGAGCCCGCCGCCTGTCGCTCCGCGCCCGGTACGCGCCGCGCGAAAGGCGAGGTAGCCCGCGAGCACCACGACGACCGCCGCGACAGGTAGCAGACGCCGCCACGTCGAGAGCGGCCGCTTGATACCGCGTTCCAGCGTGGCCCGTCGATACGCTCCGGTGGCCGCGGACGGCGTGTTCAACGCTTCCGCGAACAGCGCGGTCGTCGGGTAGCGGTCCGCTGGCACCTTGGAGAGCGCGCGCAGGATCGCGCCTTCCACGGCGTCGGGGATCGTATTGCGCACGATGGAAGGAGGAGACACCATGTCCAACGAATGGCGTGCGATGATCGCCTGGGCGGTGGGCCCCGTGAACGGGGGCGCGCCAACCAACATCTCGTAGACCACGCAGGCGAGGCTATACTCGTCGCTGCGCCCGTCGACCTCGTCGCTGCCGCCCGCCTGTTCGGGGCTCATGTAGGCGGGGGTCCCGATGAGCGTTCCGGTCTGCGTGAGGTGTCGTCCGTCCCCCGCCGCCGAGACCGCGCGGGCGATGCCGAAATCGGCCACGACCGCCGAGCCGCCCGACAGCATGATATTCTCGGGTTTGATGTCGCGGTGTACCACGCCACGGCTGTGGGCATATGCGAGCGCACCGGCGACTTCCGTCGCCACTCGGAGCGCGTCCTCCAGAGACAATTGCTTTTCGCGGTTAAGCCGATCGCGCAGCGATTCCCCCTCGACGTAGGGCATGACGTAATAGAGGAAGCCGGCCGCCGAGCCTGAGTCATACAAGGGCAGGATATGGGGATGCTGGAGACGGGCGGCGATCTCGATCTCCCGAAGGAACCGTTCGGCGCCGAGCGCGGCTGCGAGCTCCGAGTGGAGCACTTTGATCGCGACGGGCCGCCCGTGTTTCCGATCCTCTGCGAGGAACACCGTCGCCATGCCCCCGCGACCGAGCTCCCGCTCGACCGCATAGCGGTCGGCGAGGGCGTCGCGCAGGGAGTCGAGGAGCTCGGGCACGGGAGCGAGGGCCTAGGATACAGCGCGGCCGAACTCATCGCCAGCGCGCAGTGACCGGCGCTCTTGTCCCACCGCCGTCCGCTCCCTACTTATAGGCGGTCGCATGACCAGTCCGGCGCCGGATCCCACTCTGCGCCCCGCCGGCGCGCCCTCCAGGTTCCTTGCGCGCTCCTGGCGGCTGCTCGCTACCCCGAGTATCAGCCGCCTGTTCGCGGTCGCCTTCGTCGCGATCGCCGTAGCCGGCCTCGCCGATCGCTACGCGGTTTGGCAGAGTGCCCGTCGCACGCAGAGCGACATGGTGGCGCTGACCCAGCGCCTCGAGCGGCTCTCCCGTTTTTCCCCCTCTCCCGCGCTGCAGGCCGAGCTCGCGGCCATGCAGGAGCTGACGGCCGACGTCGGGGACAACGCCATTACAGCGGCGGTACAGTCGACGGTATTGTTCGCGATCGTCCTCGTGACGCTGGGTATCGGTGCGTGGTACAACCGCCGCCGGCTTGCCGCTCCGTTCGCGCACGTCGTCGGCGCGCTGGAGCGCGTGGCCGCCGGCCAGTATCAGGAGCGTCTGAGCGAGGACCAGCCGGAGGAGTTTCGCATCATCGCCCGCGGTGTGAACCGGATGGCGACCGCGCTGGCGTGGCGAGAGCGGTTGCAGGAGCAGGAAGCGCGCTTGCTCACGGCGTTGAACGCCCCGTCACCGGAGTCGGCCGCCGGCGGGAGCCTGGCCCCGGCGCTGGACGTCCTGGCAGCCGCCACCGGGGCGACGGCCCTGGCGTTATACCAGCCGCACTACGATACCAACGAGTGGAGTCCCACCGCCGTGCGCCGGGCCACGGCCCGGCCGCTGGCTCGCGACGTGGTTCGCCACGTGGTCGCGGACGCCACCGAGGTAATTCTCTACGCGGACAGCGCCGCGGCCATGGCGCGCAAGGAATTGCAATTCTCCAACGGCGAGTCCGCCTCTGGCGGATCGCTGGCCGTCCTGCCGCTTCGCTCCCGCGACCGGCTGGTCGGCCTGCTCCTCGCGGCCATGCCTGGACACGTATCCGAGGAGGCTCGAAATGCCCTGGCGCATGCGGCGCCCAACCTGGCCATCGCTTGTGAGCGAGAGTCCGCCCACCAACACACCCGACGCCTGGCCGTGGAAGTACGGCATGCAGCACAGCGGCTCGAGGCGCAGAACGCGGATCTCACCGCCCTCAACGAGAAGCTCGAGCAGCAGCACGGTGAAGTGACCCGCTTGAACGACGAGCTCGATCAGGCGAGCAAGCTCAAGGACCAGTTCCTCGCGAACATGTCGCACGAGCTTCGCACGCCGTTGAACAGTGTTATCGGCTTCAGCGATTTGCTCCTGGACATGCTGCCGGATACCGGGCCCGAGGTCGCGACGCAACGTGATTATCTCGAAACGATCGCGCGAAACGGCCGGCACCTCCTCGAGCTCATCAATGAGCTGCTCGATCTGTCGAAGATCGCCGCGGGCCGCATGGAGCTGCGGCTCGAGCGGCTCGACCTGCATGCCCTGCTGCGCGAAGCCGCGGACACCGTGCGCGCCCAGCTCGAGGCACGTAAGCACACGTTGGTGATCGAGCCACTGCGAGAGCCTGTCCTCGTCCAGGCCGACCGCGGACGCCTTCGCCAGGTCCTGCTCAACCTCCTCTCCAACGCGATCAAGTTCACCACGGACGGCGGCCGTATCGCCATCAGTACGCGACTCGAGGAGGTCGGCTTCGTGCGCATCGCCGTCAGCGATTCCGGCATCGGGATCGCGTCAGAAGACCAGGCCAAGCTGTTTCAGGAATTCGTCCAACTCGATGCGAGCGCGAGCCGGCGCTACGAAGGAACGGGACTGGGCCTCGCCCTTTCAAAACGCCTCGTGGAGCTGCACGGCGGCACCATCGGCGTGAACTCCGTGCTCGGCAAGGGCAGCACCTTTTGGTTCACTCTTCCACGGGCCGACTCGCGGCCGGAGCCACCGTGATGGCGACCATCGTCGTGGTGGAAGATCAGCCGGACAATTTGAAGCTCATCAAGGCCCTGCTCACCATGAAAGGGCATCGCGTCGTCGGGCTGCGGTCGGGGGAAGGGCTCGTGGCAGCACTGCTCGCCGAGCAGCCCGCGCCACAGCTCGTGCTGCTCGACATCCAGCTGCCCGGCCGGGACGGGTACGCGATCCTGGGCGACGTGAAAAAACTTGAGGGCAACCACCCCTGGAAGGTGGTCGCCCTCACGGCCCATGCGATGCCGGGCGATCGGGAGAAAATCCTGGCTGCGGGGTTCGACGGCTACATCGCCAAGCCGATTGACGTGCGCGGTTTTGGCGACGAGATCGCGCAGCTCTTGTCAACGAGTGGCTAGGGCCGCTTTCTTCAGCTCAATCGATCCGTTCACGGTGGTGATGCGCACGTCGCGCCCTCCACGACCCAGCGTGCCCTTGAGGGCGTGCGTCGTAAACTTTCCGGTCACCGTCAATGGGTATTCGCTAGAAATCGAACCGTTGATCGTGTGCGCTTCCACGTCGGCATCGAGTGCCGGCGGCAGCTCCAGCGTCGCCGAACCGTTGACGGTCGTGATAGACACCGCTCCCGTATCGGCGAAACCCCGAATGCGAGCGTGGACGTCCCCGTTGACCGAACCAACCGCGACGGGGCCCTGAGCTGTCTCCACATCGATGCCTCCACTCACCGTCCGGATCTTGAGCGGAGCGCTAGCTCCGGCGACACGGACGTCGCCGAACACAGTGCTGGCGTCGAGTCGAACGCCGCGAGGGAGACGGACCTTGAAGTCTACGGCGATGTCGCTCCGCCCCGTTCCCCCCGTCTTGTATTCGCCCTCCGGCGTGCAGGTGCTTGAGCCGCCCGGCCACAGGGCACAGACTGCCAACCCCCCGTCCGACGGGACCGCCATTAGCTTGACGCCCGCCGTGTCCGACGAGCGATAGCTCTTGAACGCCTGGATGAGAACCGAGTCGCCCTTGGTGGGCTCGACCGTCACGGACCCGCGAATGTTACGGATCCACAACGCGTGCTTTGGAGTGAGCTTGGAATGAACAGTCCAGGTGGCGCCGGCCGTGCGAGTGCCGCCGGCATCGCCGTCCGCCTCCAAGTCGCCACGGAGTTCGCGTAGCGCCTCAGGAAGGCGGTTTACCACGCGATCCTTCGCGCGGGCCACGAGATAGCGAGCAGTCAGACCAACCGCGAGGACCACGCAGAACAGCGTGGCCCCACGAATGATCTCAGTACGCCAAGTCTCCCAGAACGACCTCATCGCCGCTCCCCCCCGTCCAGGACAGCTTGATACTGGCGGGTCTTACGAAGGTTGGCGAGGCGTGGTTTCGCGGGAGGAGGCGAGCGGCGGGGTGGCGTGGGGGGCCGAAGCCCCCCAGACCTCAGGAGACCGCGCTGAACTGCGAGTGCGCGGTTTCCGGACAGCGCACCGTCGGCCGGCTGAAGATGCGAGTCTTCGTGGCCACGGTGCCCCGTTCCGACTCCACGATGACGGGATCGAGTACTCCACCGTACCAGAGCCGGCCGGGGCCCTCGTCCGCGGTGACTGATCCGGCCGGTAGGGTGTTCACACGAGGACGGGCTCCGACAGACGAGACGGCCACCTGCGCCGCATAGCCGTAGCCGGTCGTGAGTGCAACGCCGAGCATAAGAGCGTAAATCCGCATGAGATGCCTCCGAGACACCTGGTCCGACGGCACGGCTTCGAACGTTTAAGACGTCGGGCACGCCGGAAAGGTTGCATCCGGAGTGTCAGGAGGTGGTGGACCCCCCGGACGTCAGGGCTCGGCGAAGATCCCGTCCGTGGATTGCCACACGACCTTCATGCGGCTGAGTGGCGTATTGCGGAGGCGCTGGTGGGCCGTCCGGAACGGGTCGTAGCGGACGATGCGCTCGGGCTCGCGGAGCGTCCGCCCCGGCCGCAGGGGCCCGTCGACTTTGAGATGCGCACTGTAGATCGTATCCCCGAAGGTGTCGAAGAACGTGACATCTCCCTGGAAGGCGGCGATGGTCCTTGTGCCCTTGTTGCGATACGCAAAGGCCAGTGAGATGTAGTCCTCATAACGCTCCTGCTCGGGATCCTTGGGTAGGAACGACTTGTTCACCACGCTCACCACGAGCATCGAGTCGAGCTCTCGCTTCAGGGAATCGCGACGCGCCCGCGCGGCCGCGGTCTCTTCCGTCTCGGCCTGCCGTTTCCGCACGGCCTCCGCGCGCGCCCATGCGAGAATTTCAGCAGCCGTCATGGTGTCCTTGGGAGCTTGCCTGACGAACGTCGTGTCGGCGGCTACGGAGAGGAGGGTCCGTGCATCGGCGAGTGACAGCCGGAGGCTATCGGACGCGCGGACCAGCGAGTCGAGCCGAACGACCGGAATACGTGCAGCAAGAAACGCCCTTTCCTGCGCACGGGATTGGCACCCGCCGAGCATGCCGGTAAGAAGGCAGATCGCCGCAATGGTCGCTTTGGAACGCAGCAGGCACATCCGAATGGTCGCTCCCTTCATGAGAGGCTGGTATCATCTGCCGTGGGGGGCCATCATAGGAGCGCTTTCATCGTAACACAAGCGAAAGCCCGTGCCGCGATCCGCACACGCCGCAAAATGCGGTATGGCGGCTCGCTGAACCGACGGGCATGTTCCGACGATAGTCGACACCAGGACGAGCCCGCTGTTCCTCGAGAGCCCGCCTTCACCTCAGCGGTAGACCCCGGAGGTCTTAGTGCTGCACGAGCAAGTGACGGATGCTGAGTTGCAGGACTCGATTGTCGAGAACATCCGGCGGAAGCCAGAATTTCGAGGATTCGCAGCCGAGCTGACGTTTGTGCGGCTCCA
>DASZCN010000012.1:0-24797 GCA_035943095.1 Gemmatimonadales bacterium
CCGCGCATGGCGTTTAACGGAAATTGCCACGGGACGAGTCCCTAGCGAGCGAGCCCGCTGGGTGCGCATACGATCTGCGCCCACGCCCCCACCGGAGCCGCTCCGGTGGGGGCGTTCTCGTTCTCGTGACCGACCAGACGATAGGAAAGGACCGATGAGGCGATACTTGCTGGCAAGCGACTTCGACCAAACCCTGAGCTTCAACGATTCCGGAGATGTGCTGAGCGAGCTGCTTGGCCTCCCCGGGTTCCGCGAGAAGAGTGCTGGCCTGTCGCGCACGCACCTCGTGCAGCAGGGCGCGGAGCTGGCGTATCTGCTGCTCCACGACCCCGCGTATCGGCGCGTGCGGAGGGAACACCTGGTCGAGGTCGGGAAGCGCGTCCGGCTGAAGAAGAATCTGCCGCTCCTGGCGCGCCTCCTGGGCGAGCTGGACGGCTATGACTTTGCGTTTTACGTCATTTCCGCGGCGCCGCAGGAAGTCATCCAGTCGGCCCTGGAGGGGATCGTCCCCACCGACCACATCTACGGGACGCGGTTCCACTACGACGCCGGCTCGGGGGAGATCGAGTCGATCGAACGCGTCACCGCGGGATACGGCAAGGTGGCGCTGCTCGAGCAGCTCCGCGGAGAGCTCCCGGTGAGCCACGACCATGTCGTGTACGTCGGCGACGGAAACTCGGACATTCACGTCATGCTGCACGTCAATCGGCTGAACGGAACCACGATCGCCGTGTCCGAGAACAAGTACCTGGCCCAAATCGCGAAACGCACGGTGCTCTCGGACGATGCGGTGAGCGTCCTGGTGCCGATCCTCGAGGACATCGTCGGCATGGACGTGGCGGCAATTCATGCGCTATTCGAGTCGAATGGGCTGCTCCTTCAGGAATGGGAGAAGGTGCAGACGGACCTGCTGACGATCCGCGAGACGGACGCGGCGCCGCCGCTCGTCGCATGAGCAAGTACGACTGGATCGGCTGGTTCGCGACGGCGTTGTTCACGGCCTCCTACTTCTGCCGGACGCCCGCGACGCTGCGTCGCGTGCAGGGTCTTGCCGCCTTGGCGTGGGCCGCGTACGGCATCGCGATACACGCAATGCCGATCATCGTGGCGAACGTGATCGTGGCCGCCGTGGCCGTGTGGTCGTCGTTCTCGGGACTTGCACAGCCGGGCTCCGGGAAATCGGAGTAGGCGCTCGAGCCGATTGAAGGTGTTGTCAAGGAGCTGTTAGGGTTCCGCGATTCGTCTTGTGGGGCCTGCGCCCGGCGGCCATGTTCGGCCCGGTCAGGGGACGCTCCCGACCTCCGGTCGCCCGCCGTCAGCGTTCGCCTTCACACTCCACATCGGAGACGACGATGACGTCTGTCAGCCACGCGTCCAGGCGTGCGACCCTGGCGGTCGTGCTCGCGTCCGCCGCCTGGCTTGCCAGCGCCGCGGCGCAGGGCCCCCGTGCCGCGCTCGATCCCATCACGAGCGCGGTGATCAACCATCCGATCACCACGTCCTCGGCGGAGGCACGGGCTCACTTCCTCGACGGACTGCGCGAGTTCGATCTCGGCCGCTTCATCGACGCAAACGTTTATTTCAAGGCGGCGGTCGCGGCGGACCCGAACTTCGCGTTCGCCTACCTGAACGTCGCCAACACCGCGAACTCGCTCGACGAGTTCAAGACCAACCTGGCGCTTGCCGAGCAACACGCGACCGGTACGTCGGACGCGGAGCGCCTCCAGATCCAGATGGTCCGGAAGGCCTTCGACAACGACCTGGCAGGTCAGCTCACCCTCGGGCAACAGCTGGTCGCGAAGTATCCCGACAGCCCGCGCGCCTGGCTGGCCCTCGCCGGAGCCCAGGGAGCCTTGAATCGCAACGAAGACGCGCGGACCTCGATGGCGAAGGCATTGGAGCTCTCGCCCAAGCTGTTCGTCGCGCACGCCGCCATGGGCAACAACTACATCTTCGGCGAGCCGCGGGACTTCACCAAGGCCCTCGATCACATGCAGGAGGCCGAGGCGCTGGCGCCGGACGAGCCCAACGCGCACATGAACGTCGGTGATGCCTACCGTGCGCAGCGCAACCTCGAGAAAGCACGGGACGAGTACCTGCGGGGCCACGAGCTGGACCCCAAGAGCGCCGTGCTGCTGGTGAAGGCCGGACACGCCAACACCTTCTTGGGCAACTACAACGCCGCGCGTGCCGACTACGATTCTGCTCTGGCCGTCGGACGCGCAAATGAGAAAGCCGCCTACGCCCCGTTCCGTGCCTACGTCAGCGTCTACGCCGGCGATCCGGCGGCCGCGATCGCCGAGCTCAATCAGCTGGTCGCGTCCGTGGACGGCATGGGGGTGCCCGACCCGAAAGCCAACAAGGTGGCGGCGCTGACCAACGTCGTGGTGATCGCGACCCACACAAAGAGCCGCGCGGCGGTGGAGCAGGCGCTGAAGCAGCTAGAGCCGTTGCTGATGCAGCAGGCCGACGAGGCGGCGAACCCGGCATTCAAGCGAGGACAACAGGCGCTGATCGCCTATCTCGAGGGGTGGTGGGCCGCGCGGCGCGGCGACTACGCGACGGCCCAGAAGCAGGCGGACCGCATTAGTCAGCTGCTCGCGCCCGACGCGAACCCGCGGAAGCTCGAGCCGATGCACCAGCTCGAGGGATTCATCGCCCTCTATCAGGGCAAGTATAAAGACGCTGCCGGGCACCTCCGGCTGGGCAGCCCGTTCGACCCGTACATCAAGTATCAGCTTGCGGTCGCGACGGAGGGCGCGGGCGACGTCGCACAGGCGAAGAAACTGTACCGTCAGGTTGCGGATTACAACTTCAATGCCCTGGGCTTCGCGCTCGTTCGGAAAGACGCGCAGCAAAAGGCCAGCGCCGGAACCTAGGCGCGCAGCAACGGACGGCCGATGGGATGGCGGTGCTGGACCTGGGACGCCAGGGCCAGCACCGCCTCCTCGCCCTGGGGCCTCCCCACGATCTGCAATCCCACCGGGAGTCCGTCGGGGTCTCGCCCGCACGGCACCGACGCCACCGGCAGTCCGGTGAGGCTCAACACAAACGTCGGCGCGATCCAGTCCACGTACGTCTCCATCTTCTTGCCTGCCACCGTCTCGGGATAGTTCTGCTCCACCGGAAACGGCGGCACCGCCATGCAGGGCGTCACCAGATGGTCGAACGTCCGGAACAGGTCGCGGAACAGGTGCCAGATTCTGGTGCGCGCCGCTTCCGCGGCGCCCAGATCCAGCGTCGTGGTGGAAAGCCCCGCCCGGATGTTGCCCGCGACGTTGCTGCCGAACCGATCGGTCTTGTCCAGCCGCGGGAACATCTGCGCCACGAACCAGAGGCCACGCAACGCGAGGAATGGCGTCCGCGCGAACGAGAGGTCCAGCTCGATTTCCTCCACGGTGATTCCCACATCGCGGAGTCCTCGTACCGCGCTCCCGCACACGGCTTCGATCACCGGGTCGATCCCGATATTGGCCACGTCGCGGCAATAGGCCACCCGCAGATCGGGCGACACCCCGCGCGCGACCGCCGCGACGAAGTTCCGCCCGTCGCGCGGCTGCGCGAGCGGCGACAGCGGGCTGGGCCCGCTCACCGCCTGGAGCATCAAGGCGACGTCCTCGGCCGACCGAGCGATGGCGCCTTCGACCTGGAGCGTGTCCCACAGCCAGTCGGCCGGATACGTCGGCACGAGCCCTACGGACGGCCGCAGCCCTACCACGCCGCAGAACGAGGCCGGAATCCGGAGGGACCCGCCCAGATCCGTGCCTTCCGCGAGCGCGATCATGCCCGTAGCGAGGCCGGCCGCGCCGCCGCCCGTCGAGCCGCCTGCCGTGCGGGTCGGGTCCCACGGGTTGCGCGTCCGTCCGAAGACGTCGTTGAACGTCGCGCCTCCGGCTGCGAATTCGGGGCAGTTGGTCTTACCCAGCACGACGGCGCCAGCCGCGCGCAGCCGCTGGACCACCAGCGCGTCCTCGGTCGGGACATGGTCGCGATACAGCGCCGACCCGTACGTGGTTCGCAGCCCCGCAACCGGCGTCACGTCCTTGATGCCGACCGGGAGGCCCGCGAGGAGGCCGACTTCCTCGCCGCGCACGAGCCGCCGCTCGAGCTCGTCGGCCTCGTCGAGGGCGCGGGGATTGAGCGTGACGATTGCGTTGACGGCGGGGTTGTAGCGCTCCACCCGCGCCAAGCAGTCTTCGACGACCTCGACCGGAGAGATCTCCCGCGACCGGACGAGCCCGGTGAGCTCGCTGGCCGAGCGGTCGGCTAGATCTTCCATTCTCCGAGGAACGCGACCGTGCGGGCGAACGCGGCCTCGCCTCCCTTGAACTTCCACGGGAAGCATCCGACGATGAGGCGCTTGTTCTGAAGCTCGGGCGCTTCGATCTCGCCGCCCAGGTTTTCGATGTGGATGCAGTCCTTCGGGAACAGCGCGTTGTGGGTCAGCTGATACGCCGAGTCGGGGAACATGTTATCCACCGCCGCCTTGCCGCCGAACTTCTGTTCGGCCTTGGCGCGCACTTTGTCGCATTGCCCATGCATGCCCTTCCCCAGGAACCGGCCGATCGGAAGGTTCATCGGGTGATCGGTAGACACGCAGTCCACGCCCCAGACGTGGACTTTTTTCTCGAGCAACCAGGGCACGAGGTCGGGATGCGCGCCGGGGTGATAGTGGTAGTAGCGCTCTTCGTCCGGCGTGGCTCCGAAGTCCGCGTACGCGTGCCACCCCGTATGCAGCAGCAGGATGTCTCCCTGTTTCACCTGCACTCGCTTTTCGATCATCTGGGGCGTGTACACCGCCAGCTCGCCCATCTCGTCGCGCAGGTCCACAATCACCCCGGGGCCGCACAGCCATTCGAGCGGGAGCTCATCGATCGTCTTGCCGGCGGTCACGAAATGCCGTGGGGCGTCGAGGTGGGTGCCCATGTGGTTCGAGGTCATGATGTACTGCGCGTTCACGCCGTGCTCGGCCTTGCGCTTGATGTATTTGACCTCGAACGGCGGATAGTAGGGCCAAAAGGAGCTCCGCTCGTTCAACGGTTGTGAAAGATCGTAGATCTTCATTGGTTCCTCGGTTGTTTGGTCTCCGCCCTCTCAAACGCCCGCTCCAGCGCCCGTCGAGTCAGCACTGCGACCAGCCGGCGGCGGTATGCCGCAGAGGCGTGGATGTCGGACGGCGGATCGACGTCCCGGTTGGCCGCTCGGTCCGCCACAGCGCGGAGCAGATCGTCCGATCGACTCTGGCCCATCAGGGTCTTCCCCGCCTCGGCTGCCAGCACCGGACCATCGCCGACACTCAACAGAACGATACGGGCGGCCGTG
Organism: Gemmatimonadales bacterium; assembly: GCA_035943095.1. Lineage (GTDB taxonomy): Bacteria > Gemmatimonadota > Gemmatimonadetes > Gemmatimonadales > GWC2-71-9 > AG41. The sequence goes on from DASZCN010000012.1 coordinate 5,323, forward strand.
CATAGACCCTGCGCGTCGAGGGTCACGACGGCCGCAACGCCGACGAGCGCGTAGTCGCCGTGACGGCGGGCCACCTCGAGGAACGCCGTCCCGGTCCGTGGCGGGAGAGGCGGAAACGCAATGTCGACCAACAGCTCGCCTGGCTCGAGCGCCGTTTCGAGCATGCCCTTGAAGAAATCGTCCGCGACAATCGTGCGCTCGCCCGTTGTGCTCCGGGCGCGGAAGCGGGTCTCGAGCGCCACCGCCACCGCGGGCAGCTCGGCGGACGGGTCTGCGTGCGCGAGGCTCCCGCCTACGGTGCCGCGATTCCGAATCTGCGGGTGAGCGATCGAGGGCATCGCTTCGGCGACGAGTGGTGCCCCACGCGCGATCACGTCGCTCCGCTCGACTGCGCGCTGACGCGTCATCGCCCCGATCGCGACTCCTCCCTTCTCGGAGCGGATGTACGACAGTGCCTCGACGCGATTCAAGTCCACGAGTACGCGAGGCCGGGCGAGACGGAAGTTCATCGCGGGGATGAGACTCTGCCCACCCGCCAATGCCTTGGCCTCGTCGCCGTGCTCGGCGAGGAGCGCCAGCGCTTCGTCCACCGTGCCGGGGGCGAAGTACTCGAAGGGTGCGGGCTTCACCGCGCCCGCTCGATCAAGGCGAACAGCTGGTTCGGGCTGAGCGGGATCTCGCAGATCTCGAGCCCGGTATCGCTCAGCGCGTCCTCCACCGCCTGCGCGAACAGCGCGCCGGTGGGGATCGCTCCCGCCTCACCCACGCCCTTGGCGCCCAACGGGTTCAAGGGCGAGCGGGTCTCACGGTGCGCCGTCTCGATGTGCGGCACGTCGGTCGCCGTGGGCAGCAAGTAGTCCATGAAGGACGCGTTCAACAGCTGGCCTTCTTCGTCGTAGACCAGCTGCTCGTAGAATGCGTTGCCGATGCCGTGCGCCACGCCGCCATGGATCTGGCCGTCGACGATCATCGGGTTGATCACGCGGCCACAGTCGTGCACCACGACGTACCGTTTGATCTCGACCTGCGCCGTCTCCGGGTCGACCTCGACGAGCATGGCGTGGACGCCGCTCGCGGTGCTACCGCGGTCGGGTCCGAAGTACGCGGTGGCCTCGAGCCCCGGCTCGGTGCCGGGTCGCACGGCGCCGCGCAGCGGGTTGGCCTTCACCGCGAGCGCACCGAGCGCGATTCCGCCGCTCGGGTCCCCCCCCCGCACATGGACCTTGCCGCCGGCGAGCACGAGGTCGGCGGTAGACGCGTTGAGCTCGTGGCTCGCGAGCTCGAGAATTTTCTCGCGAACCCGCGTAGCCGCGGCGTGACATGCGCTCCCCGCAACGACGGCGCCGCGACTCGCGAAGGTGCCCGTGCCCCAGTGGAATTCCCGCGTGTCGCCCGTAATGACGTGCACATCCGCCACCTCAACGCCGAGCACCTCCGCCACGATCTGGGCGAAGGACGTGAAGTGGCCCTGCCCCTGGGTCCCGACGCCCGTGGCGAGTCGCACCCGCACCCCCGGGCCCGGCTCCACGGTCACCCGCGCACCTTCGTATGGCCCGATCCCCGTGCCCTCGACGTAACACACGATCCCGATCCCCACGTGGCGACCCGCGGCTCGGAGCCGGGGCTGCTCTTCGCGCACGAACCGGTGGTAGTCGATCAGCTCGAGCGCCTGGTCGAGCGCCGGCTCGTAGTCGCCGCTGTCGTACGTGAGCGGCGCGGAGTCCTGGAACAGGATCTCGTTGTTGAACGGAAACTGGTCCGGCCGGAGCAGGTTGCGACGGCGGATCTCGACGCGGTCGATCTTCAACTCCTTGGCCGCGAAGTCGAGCAGCCGCTCGATCACGAACACGCCGTGCTGGCGGCCCGCGCCCCGCACCGGCGTCACGATCGTCTTGTTGGTGAAGACCGCGGTAAACTCGCTCTCGTAGTTGGGAACCTCGTAGGGGCCGAGCAGGGTGCACTGGCTATTGATCGGCACGGTCAGTCCGTACGGATCGTACGCTCCGGTGTCATGCAAGAACACGTCACGCACGCCGAGGATCTTGCCGCGCTTGTCGAGGGCGATCTCGGCGTCGTGGATCTGGCCACGCTCCTGAGTGGTGGCAAAGAAATTCTCCTGCCGGTCCTCGGTCCACTTGACCGGACGACCGAGCCGCATCGCGGCCCACGGCACCAGCACCTCCTCCGGGTAGTACATCATGATCTTCGGTCCGAACCCACCTCCGACGAACGGCGCGACGACGCGCACCTGCGACTGGAGGAGCCCCAGCAGCTGGGCGAGGCCGTTCCGGATGGGAATCGGCGCCTGGGTCGTGTCCCACACGGTCAGCTCCTCCGCGCGTGGGTCCCACTGCGCCACCACGGCCCGGTTCTCGATCGCGGCGGAAGCCCCACGGTCATACAGGAAGCGCCGCTTGATCACCGTGTGGGCGCCTCGCGCCGCGCGTGCATAGTCCCCCTTTCGCTGCACCGCATGGGCAGCGACGTTCGAGGGGAGGTGCTCGTGCACGCGCGTGGCGCCGTCGCGGAGGGCCGCCTCGAGGTCCACGACCGCCGGTAGCGGCTCGGCCTGCAGTACGATGTCATCCAGCGCGTCCTCCGCGAGGTAACGGCTCTCGGCAACGACCATGGCGATTGGCTCGCCGACGTGGCGCAGCTTGTCCTTGGCGAGCGGGACCTGCGTGCAGGCGTTGAACACGAGCCCGGCGATCGGTGGAGGTGGAACGAGCAGGGGACCGGGGCGCCAGTAGTCGCCCAGGTCGGCTGCGGTATACACGGCGACCACGCCCGGCCGGCGGCGGGCGGCGGTCGCGTCGACCCTAACCAACCGGGCGTGCGCGTATTGGCTCCGCAGAAACGCGACGTGCAGCATCCCATCCAGGCGTACGTCATCGACGAAGAGCGCGTGGCCCGTGAGGAGCCGCGCGTCTTCAGTGCGCCGGACCCGCTCACCGATCTGGCGTCGGGGTTCCATCACACGCCAACTGTACGGCCGCGACGACGTTCTGGTAGCCGGTGCAGCGACAAAGATTGCCCGAGAGCGCTTCGCGGATTTCGCGCTCGTCCGGATGGGGATGATCCCGCAGGAACGGCACCAGGGTCATGAGGATGCCCGGCGTACAGAACCCGCACTGCAGCCCATGGGCCTCGCGGAAGGCGGCCTGGAGCGGGTGCAGCGCGCCGTCCTCCACGGCGCCGGCCGAGAGCCCTTCGACAGTCGCGACTTGGTGGCCATCCGCCTGCACCGCGAACAGCAGGCAGGACCGCACCGCCTCGCCGTCCAGGAGCACGGTGCACGCTCCGCACACCCCGTGCTCGCACCCGACATGCGTACCGGTGAGGCCCAGCTCGTTGCGGAGAAAATCGGACAAGAGCAGCCGCGGCTCGACGCTGCGTCGCGCGGTGACACCATTCACCGTCAGGTCCACCGTCTTCATCGGTGGGCGATCCCGACGACGAACTCGCCGGGGACGTGATACCCTGCTCCCCGCCGGTACGGCGCGATCGAAGTGAGGTACTCGGCATGCGCTTCCTCGCGAGTAGGCTCGTCGAATCGGTCGTAGGCGAGCGCCATGGGGCCGCCCGCAAAGGCCGCGCCGCACGCGTCGGCCCCCGACTCGTACGCGAGCGTCGTCGATAGGCGCTCAACCGTGATGCCCTCGAACCCTGCCGCTTCCAGGTTGAGTGCGAGGGTCTCGCCCGTCCCCAGCTGGAAGAAGAGCGGGCGCTGCGGCTCGAGCTGCCGCGCCCAGAAGCGCTCGTAATAAGCAGCGGCCTTGTCCCAGCCGTACCGTTGGACCCGGCGCTGGAGGCGGGCGTCCATGGTCACCGGATGGAGGCGGTGATGTGCACCTCGCGGCGCAGCGGCACCGCGTTGGCGAAGTCGTCCCGGTAGGAGCTGTAACGCTCGGCCGTGTCGAGCAGATGGAGCACGTCGGCCTCGGGCGCCGGGCTCTCGACGCGCACGACGTAGCGGATTTCGCTATAGCCCGGGCGCACGTCGTCCGCGACACCCAGCTCGCCGCGGGCGTCATAGTCCGCCTGGATCTCCACTTCGAGCGCGTCGAGCGGCACGCCGAGGCGCGCGGCCCAAAGCGCATAACCGATCGCGGGACAGGAGCCGAGCGCCGTGCGGCCGTACACGCCCGGGTTGGGTCCGGCATTCGAGCCGCCGTACTTGTCCGTCATGCCGACGGTCATGCGCCAATGGCCTTCCGCGGCTTCGCACTCGAGGCCGGGTCCGAGCCGGACCTTGGTCACGGCAGTCCCCCGGGCGACGGCGGGACGAAGGGTGACCGCCTTGACGTTCCGCTCCATCGCCTCTCGCACCCGCTCCGCGCCTTCCATAGATTCGTCCTCGCTCCCGAGTCCCAGAAGTTGGCTCACAAAGGGCGCGGCGGAAAGGAGTCTCGATGCGACGTCGCGAGGCACTCGCCAAGCTCACCGGCCGCGAGCAGTACGTCGACGACCTCCCGCTCGATGGCTTCCTATGGGGCATGACCGTTCGCAGCCCGGCGCCACGAGGCCGAGTGACCGGCGTACGGCTCGGCACGGACGTCGACTGGTCGCAGTGCGTGCTGGTGGACCACCGCGATATCCTCGGACCGAACGTCGTCGCTCTGATTGAAGAAGACCAGCCGGTGCTCGCCGCCGGTTACGTGCGACACGTCCATGAGCCCGTGATGCTGGTGGCGCACGCCTCGCGCGAGGCGGCGCGCCGCGCTGTCCGATCGATCGAGGTCACCGTCGCGGCCGAGCCGACGGCCTTGGATTTTCGGGCCGCCCCGACCCGCGAGCAGATCCAGTACGGCACCGACAACGTCCTCAAGCACCTGAAGATCGAGAAGGGCGACGTGGACCGCGCGCTCGCCCGGGCCCCCGTGGTCGTGTCGGGCACGTACGAGACCGGGGCGCAGGAGCACGTGTATCTCGAGACCCAGGGCATGATCGCCTATCTCGAGGCCGGCGTGCTGGTGGTGAAAGGCTCGATGCAGTGTCCGTACTACGTTCTCAAGGCACTGCAGCATGCCCTGGCACGCGACGAGACGCAGGTGCGCGTCATCCAGACACCCACCGGCGGCGGGTTCGGCGGCAAGGAAGAATTCCCGTCGCACATCGCGCTGCATGCGGCGCTGCTCGCGCTCAAGAGCGGTCGCCCGGTGAAGCTGATCTACGACCGCGGCGAGGACATGGCCGCCACGACCAAGCGGCACCCCGCGCTGGTGCGCCATCGCACCGGGCTGTCCCGTGACGGCCGGCTCCTGGCTCAGGACATCGAGGTGGTGATCGACGGCGGGGCTTACGTGACGCTGTCCCCGGTGGTGCTTTCCCGCGCCATCATCCACGCCGCCGGACCTTACGCGTGCGACCACGTGCGGATCACCGGACGCGCGATGTTCACCAACGCGGTCCCATTCGGCGCGTTTCGCGGCTTCGGAGCGCCGCAAACGCAGTTCGCCGGTGAGCGGCACATGGATGTCATCGCGCGCACGCTTGCCGTCGATCCCGTTGAGCTGCGGCGCGTCAATCTCCTGAAGGACGGCCAGACGACCGCGACGGGTCAGGTGATCCAAGACGGCACCGATCGGCTGGCGGTGATGGAGCGAGCGCTCGAGCTGTCCCGCTACCGGGAGAAAAAGGTTGAGCACGCCGCGTTCAACGCGACACACGACGAGCGGCGCCGCGGGATGGGGCTGGCGACTTTCTATCACGGTGCGGGGTTCACGGGCGGCGGCGAAGTGGCGCTCCAGTCGCGGTTGCGCGTGGCCGGGCGAGCCGACGGTGGCGTCGAAGTCTTGAGCGCCAACATCGAGATGGGCCAGGGCACACTGACGGTGTTCACCGAGCTCGCGGCGGCGCGTTTGGGACTCGAGCCCGACGACGTGACGATCGCGGAGGCGGACACCTCACGCGTGCCCAATAGCGGACCCACGGTGGCGTCGCGCACCACGATGATCGTGGGTGGCCTGGTCGAGCGCGCCGCGGACGACCTGCGTCGCCGTGTCGGGCTCGATAGCTCAGCCCGAGGGCCGACCGTGAAACAGGCGATCCGTCGCTGGCACGTGGACCACCCGGGCGAGCCGCTCTACGGAGAGGCCGCCTACGAAAAGCCGCCCGGGATCACATGGGACGACAAGGCGTATCGTGGCGATGCCTACGGCGCGTTCGCGTGGGCGACCTACGTGGCCGAGGTGGAGGTGGATCTTCGGACGTGCGCCACGCGCGTGTTGGATTTCACGGCCGTCCAGGAAGTCGGCAAGGTGTTGAACCCGACCCTGGCCCGCGGTCAGGTGCAGGGCGGCGTGGTCCAGGGCATCGGTTGGGCGCTGATGGAGGACTGCAAGTGGCAGGACGGCGCGATGGCCAACAACCAGCTCACCAATTATCTGATCCCCACGTCCGACGACGTCCCCGCGATCCGCGTCGCCTTCCTCGAGAACCCTTACCCCTACGGCGCCGGCGGCGCGAAGGGCCTGGGCGAGCTGCCGATCGACGGCCCCGCCCCCGCGATCGTGAACGCCGTGGCGGCGGCGACGGGCGCGGACGCGCGGGAGATTCCGCTGACGCCCGAGCGCCTGATGGAGCTGGTGGACGGTCCATCCGAAGTAGGGGCGCAGCATGCTGCGCCCCTACCGTAGATCATGTCCACCATAAACATCTCGTTCACCCTCAACGGATCGCCCACCTCGCTCGAGATCGATCCCGCCGCCCGCCTGCTCGACACCCTGCGCTACCAGCTGTCACTCACCGGCACGAAGGAAGGTTGCGGCGAGGGCGAGTGCGGCGCTTGCACCGTTTACCTCGATAGCTTGCCGGTCAACTCGTGTCTCATTCCCACATATCAGGTGCGCGACCGGAGCGTGGAGACGATCGAGTCGCTCGACCCTGCGGCACTCGAGGCGTTCGAGCGGTGCGGCGCCACGCAATGCGGAGCCTGCACGCCCGGCGTGGTGATGACGGCGTGGTGGATACACCGGCACGCCGAGCTGCTCCGCACCCACACGATCCGCGAGCTCATGGCGGGGAATCTGTGCCGGTGCACCGGTTACGACGGGATCATCGACTCGGTTCGAGAAGCACTCGGGGAAGGGGGAAGGGTGTGAACGTTCTGCTTCCGGCGAACGTCCCCGCGGCGCTCGACATACTCGCTCGCGACCCGGCCGCCGTACCCATGGCCGGCGGCACCGACTTGCTCGTGCATTGGCCGATTCGGCTCGAAGCACACGATCGTACGTACGTCGATCTGTCGCGACTCCACGATCTCAAGCCGCTCACCTGGAAGGCAGATGAGCTCGTGCTGGGCGGGCTGACGACGTACTGGGACGTGATTCGCGATCAGCAGGCTGGCCGGGACTTTCCCCTGCTGGTCGAGGCCGCCCGCCAGGTGGGGGCAATCCAGATTCAGGCGCGTGGCACCTGGGTGGGCAACATCGTGAACGCCTCGCCCGCGGCCGACGGCGTGCCCGCGCTCATGGCGTACGACGCGACCGTGGTACTCGAGTCTCGCGATGGCAGGGAGGAAGTCCCGCTCGATCGTTTCTACTCGGGCTACAAGGAGATGCGCCGGCGCGCCGATCAGCTCGTGGTCGCGATCAAGATCCCTCGCCACGCCTACTCGTTCCAGGTGTTCGAGAAGGTCGGCTCGCGACGTGCACAGGCGATCGCGAAAGTCGGCCTGGCGATCACTCACTCGAGCGCCGGGTGGAGGGTCGTCGCGGCGAGCGTTGCGCCCACCATCCGTCGCTGCACCGCCCTCGAAGGGCTGCTCGAGACCGGCGCCCGCGTCTCGTCCCCGGAAGATCTCTCCCCTGCCATCGCGCGGGACGTGGCACCGATCGACGACATCCGCTCGAGCGCTCGGTATCGCACCCGCGTGATGGCGCGCGTGCTGTACCACGATCTGCGCGAGTTCTGGGGGCGGGGACGTCCCACGTGACTTCCCCCCCGCGGCGGCCGGTCCACACGGTGTATGTCAGCGCGCACTTGTTCCACGCACAGCTTGCCTCGCATTGGGGCCAGCTCGCGTTGCAAGTCCTGAAGATGTACGCCCCGGACGCCCGCGCGCTCGCGACGGCGGTCGACCACGCTTGCGACGATGACATGTACGCCCGAGTGACGGAGAAGCTCGAACGTGAGCCGGTGGAAGACCTGCGCATCGACTTCGAGGATGGCTTCGGCCACCGATCGGATGAGGAGGAGGACAGTGCGGCGCGCGCGGCCGCGGTGGAGCTCGCCGCCGACATCACGCGAGCGGCAGCTCCGGTCTCGCGCGGGATACGCATCAAAGCCCTCTCTGGCGAGGGGGCTGGCCGCGGCGCCCGCACGCTCGAGCTGTTCCTGACCTCTCTCGTCGAGAAGTGCGGGAGCACGCTCCCGACGCCGTTCGCGGTCACGTTACCCAAAGTTGCGAGCGTCGAGGACGTGACCAGACTGGTGCACCTGATCGAGGAACTGGAGGCACGGCTCCACATCGACGGTGGCGCGCTCAGCGTCGAGCTGATGGTCGAGACACCGAAGGCGATTATGGACTCCGACGGGCGCTGCCCGCTACCGGAACTGGTCGGGGCGGCGCGCGGTCGCTGCCGGGGCGTGCACTTCGGTGTGTACGACTACTCGGCCGCGCTCGGGATCGCGCCGGCTCATCACGGCTTGCGCCATCCGGCGTGCGATCACGCGCGACACGTCATGCAGGTCGCGCTCGTGGGCACGGGCGTCGAGGTCTCAGCAGGCTCGACCAACGTGCTGCCCGTCCCACCACGCGAGAACGTCGTTCGCGCCTGGCGCATGCACTTCGACGACGTGCGGCACTCGCTCGTGAGCGGGTTCTATCATGGATGGGATCTCCACCCAGCCCAGCTCGTGACGCGCTATGCGGCGGTGTTCACGTTTCTTACGGAGTGCTTGGTTGCGCCGGCCCCCGGGGGAGCTGTGCTCGAGGATCCGGCGGCGGCCCGAGTCCGTGACGCGCTGCTCGAGCGCGCGCGAAGCGCCGGGGCGATTCCCCTAGCGTGACACTACCTGAGCGGCGCACCCGCGCGGATCCAGTTCCCGAGTAGCTCCCGCTCGTCAGGGGTCATCCCCGTGAGGTTGGCAAGCGGCATGGTCTGAGCGTCGACGGCGACCGCCAGGATGCGCGGCGCGTTGGCGCGGATCTGGTCCGGCGTGTCGAGCATCACGCCGAGCGGCGCGACGGGCATCCCCGGTTGAGTAGGCGCGCTCGAATGGCATCCCGCGCAGCGGCGCGCCACGATCACTCGTACGTCCGCGAACGCCGCACCCCCGCCTCCATCGTTCGACTGTAAAGGACGGGTGCGCGGCGCCGTGACGAATGCGAGCCCTACGAGCCCGAGCGCCGCCGCCGGCAGGAGCCAGACGTTCCGACGACCCTGGTTCCGCAGGTTGAACCAGTGCCGCGTCCCCACTCCGATCACCGCCAGCGCGGCGAGGATCGCCCAGTTGAGCGGATGCCCGTAGGTCGCGGGATAGTGACTGCTCACCATGATGAAGAGCACCGGCAGCGTCAGGTAGTTGTTGTGGAGCGAGCGGAGCGCCGCTTGCTTCCCACGAGCCGCGTCGGGCGATCGCCCCTGCGCCATCGCCGCCACCATCTCCTTCTGAGAAGGGATGATCACCATCAGAACGTTGGCGGCCATGATCGTTCCGATCGCGGCGCCGACGTGGATGTACGCGGCGCGCGGGCTCAGCACGCGTGTCAGCCCCCACGTCAGCACGGTGCCGAGGACGAACAGCACTGCTGAGAGGGCGAGTGGCTTGGCGCCGAGGCGCGACCGGCACAGCGCGTCGTACACAAGCCAGCTCACGACCAGCACACCGACGCCGACCCCCACCCCCGCGACCGGCGAGAGGTGCCCAGGCCCGGGCTCGACGAGAAACGATACAGCGCCCGCGTAGTAGATCAGCACGAGCAGGAGGAAGCCCGTCAGCCACGTCGCGTACGCTTCCCACTTGAACCAGTGCAGCGTGCCGGGGAGGTGCGCAGGGGCTATGGCGTATTTCACCACCCGGTAGAACCCGCCGCCGTGCACCGACCAGAGCTCGCCCGCGACGCCCGGCTCCGACCGATTGGACAGGGGCGGGGGCGGGGCGAGCCGGCTGTTCAGCCAATTGAAGTAGAACGACGTGCCGGTCCACGCGACGCCGGTGATCACGTGGGTCCACCGGAGCGCGAGGTTGAGCCACTGGCCGAGATGGGCGTCCATCAACAGGCGGCAGGCGGCTCAGCTGCCGCGGTATGTCGTGTAGCCGAACGGGCTCACGAGGAGAGGCACGTGGTAGTGCTCCGTGTCGCGGAGGTCGAACACGATCTCGATAAACGGATGGAACGACGCCACGCCCTGAGCCTTGAAGTACGTGCCCGTGTCGAACCGGAGGCGGTACGTGCCGGTCGGGTTCTTGAGACCCTCGGGCAGCAGGTTCGCCACCCGGCCGGAGGCGTCGGTCCGCGCGGCGGCGAGCTCGGTCCAGGCCTCGCCCGCGCGGCGCGACAAAGACACCGCGATATCGGCGGCGGGTCGTCCCCGCGCGGTATCGAGCACGTGCGTCGTGATTCCTGTCATGAGGCCGCCAGTTTTTCGAGACGGAGTCGTATGATCTTCGACTGTTCTCCGGCCGCGATTCGCAGCTCGGTGGCCGGGTCGTTCGAGAGCCGTCCGCGCAATGCGCTGAGCATCTCGGCGGCGCTCTTGCCGGTGGCGCAAATCAAGAACACGTGGCCGAACCGGGATTCATACTCACGGTTGCCCTGAGCCAGCGCCGCCCGCGTTTCGTCCCCCCCCCCACTGCTCGCGCCTGCTTGTTCGCGTCGTGCCCATGCATCGCTTCCCGGCTCGCCGATCCGCGGATGCCCGCCGAACGCCTCGAGCCAGTCTGGTTTGCCGAGCGTCCACCACGCTCGCTCGGCCCCGTCGAACAGGGCGGAATCGCTCGCGAACGGCCGCGCCGCGAGCATCGCGTCGACCCAGCGCCGAGAAGCGCAGCATCGGGTGAGCGCGGCGCGGGCCGCGCTCGCCGACAAGCCGTTCAGGTGCTCAGCGGGTCCGGCCGTCCCCACAGCCTCACCCTCGCAACGCCTCCATCCGGGAAAATGTTGAGCCGCACATGCGTCACCGGCGTGCGTGCCGGGCGCGCGACCGGCATCCGGTGGAGCGCGTTGGCGCGGAGCGGGGTGCGGGCCACCAGCTCGCGCCAACGGGCGTCATCGCCCGGTGCCGCCCCGCCCCCCCCCCCGGCTACGTCGCAACCCTCGAGGCTCGCGCTTTCCGGGAAGTTGCCCTTGAAGTGCGTGGTGTCCAGCTCGACGCGCTCGATCACGCCGCGCCGTCCAAGGCGGAGCACCACCCAGTCGTGCCCGGGCCCGCGGCGCCGGCGGGTCTCCCAGCCATCGGCCATGTCGCGCGACCGACCTGGCATGATCAGGTTGAGCGGTTCGCTGAAAAACTGATCGCTCGTCGCGAGCGGCAGGCCGCCGTGTTCCACGGCGACGAGGTCGACGGCGCGTCGCGCCCGCGCCATCCGTTCCCAGTCGGGGCGCGCCTCACCCCACACGCGCAAACGCGCCACCCCTCCGTCGGGGTAGATCTTGAGCCGCACGTGCGTGTACGGCGAGCCGCTCCTGACGGTGAACTCGTTTTCGGTATGCCCCGTGAGCGGCGAGCGGGGCAACAGCTCCGTGAATGCGCGGTCCAAGGTACGCAGCTGCCGGCTCCCGAGCGCACCGGTGAGCATCGCGGCATCGAGCGAGCAAGCCGCAGGATGGTTGCCGCGGAAGTGATTCGTATCGACCGTGATGGCGCGGATTAGGCCGGGAATGCCGAGCCGGATCACACACCAGTCGTACTCGCCTTCGGGCCCGCGCCGGCGCCGGGTTTCCCAGCCGTCCATCCACTTCCCCCGGTCGGTGTACTTGCCCTCGATGAATACGCCGCGTCCGGGAGCGAGGAGATTCTCCTTGGGCGCGAAGAACTCGTCGCTCGCGACTAGTGCGCGGCCGCCCACTCTCGCCGAGGCGAGATCGATAAAGCCTAGCGGATCCATGTCCCCTTCATCGCTTTCCGACGCTCCCCTTCGTCATAGACGCTCACGCCCCGCACGAACGTCTGTCTCACCACGCCCGACAGGTTTATCCCCGCATAAGGGGTGATCGGGTGTCGCTGGCGTAGGCGCGCGGGCTCCACGGTGAACTCCGCGTCGGGATCGAACACGACGAGATCGGCATCGCACCCGACGGCGACCCGGCCCTTGCGCCCGAGCCCGGCCAAAAGAGCCGGTGCCTCGGCGAGCCAGTGTGCCAATCGAACGAGCCCGTGACCGCGCGCCTTGGCTCCCGTCCACGTCGCGGCGAGCGCAAGCTCGAGCGAGGCCACGCCGCCCCACGCGCGCGCGAAGTCGCCGGTCTCGAGACACTTGAGCGCGGGTGGTGCCGGCGAGTGGTCGCTTGCCACCAGGTCGAGCGAGCCGTCGGCAAGGCCGTGCCACAGACGCTCACGGGTCGCCCGGTCGCGAATCGGCGGGGCGCACTTCCAGGGCGTGCCGCCATCCGCGATCTCCTCCGATATGAACGTGAGATAGTGCGGGCACGTCTCCGCCGTGACCGGAAGACCAGCGCGGCGCGCGGCCCGCAGCTGGTCGAGCGTGCCCGCCGCCGAGACGTGCACAATGTGAACCCGGCAGCCGGTTTCGCGACAGAGCCGCAGTACCAAATCCACCGCTTCGAGCTCGGCCGTGGCTGGGCGCGACGCCAGGTACGTCGAATAGCGTCGTGGGTCGCTCGCGGCTGGAGGCAGGGCCCGGGCGATCGGTCCGGGAAGCTCTGCATGCACGAGCAACGGCACGCCCAGGGGCGCGATGCGGAGCATGGCGCCCCGCAGGTCGGATTCCCCCACGGCGGGAAACTCGTCGATACCCGACGGCACGAGGAAGCACTTGAAGCCGCGCACGCCCGCTCGCGCCAGCGGAGCGAGCTCGTCGCCGTTTCCCGGAACCACGCCGCCCCAGAAGGCATAATCGACCGCCGCATGCCCTTGGGCGGCGCGGGCCTTTCGGTCGAGGGCGTCGACGGTGGTCGTGACCGGGACACTGTTGAGCGGCATATCGACAATGGTCGTGACACCGCCCGCGGCGGCGGCGCGCGTGGCGGTTTCAAAGCCTTCCCATTCGGTGCGACCGGGCTCGTTCACGTGGACGTGAGTGTCCACGACTCCGGGGAGCAGCGCGGCGGTCCCGATGTCGAGGTGCCGGGTGGCCTCTGGCGCCCCGCCCTGTCCCGTAACCGCCGTGATCACGCCGCCCGTGATCGCGACAGCCGCGGCGACCACGCCATGCGGCGTGACCACGCGGGTGCTGCGCACGACGAGATCGGCGAGGGGGGGGGGCATCGCGGGGAGACGATACGCTGGGCGGCGCCAGCAGCGCCAGGTGCCGGCGTCCGGACGCGGCTCTGACAAGTGGCATCCTTGCGTGCCTCCCGGGCGCATGGGAGTATGGACCGGTGCCATTTACACTCGTGATTGCGCTAGTGGCGCAGAGCCCCTTCGCCCTGCAACCTTGCCACCTGGCTTCCGTCGACGCCCCCCCCCCCGCCCGATGCGGCACGTACTGGGTGTACGAGGACCGGGCACGCAGGGCGGGACGCAGGATCCCGCTCAAGGTGATCATCCTCCCCGCCCGGGATCCCGTCTCCGCTCCCGATCCGATGCTCCTCGTGTCGCCGGGAGGGCCTGGGAGCACGAACAGCGAGTTGGGAGTGACGGTGGCGTTGGGGGCGGCCTGGCGGGACAATCGGGACGTCGTGCTCGTGGACCTGCGCGGGACGAGCGGGCCCAACCGGCTCGATTGCCGCATGCCCGGGTCCGACGACCATCCCGAGGGCTATCTCTCGACGCTGTTCCCCACCGCAGCCATACGTGCGTGTCGAGATGAGCTTTCCAAGGTGGCCGATCTGCGGCTCTACAACACGATGCTCGCCGTCGACGACGTGGACGAAGTGCGTGCCGCGCTCGGCTACAAGATAGTGAATCTGTGGGGAGCATCCTGGGGCACGCGCGCGGTGTTGATCTACCTGCGACGTCACCCCCAGTCGGTCCGCAGCGCGATCATCGAGGGCGTCGCGCCCGTCTCCTTCAAGAACCCGCTCCCGCACGCGCGTTCCGCGCAGGACGCCATCGATTCCCTGTTCAAGGAGTGTGATCGTCAGACGGCCTGTCACGCGGCTTTCCCCGATGTCCGGCATGAGCTCGCGGCCGTGTTTGAGCGGCTGAAACGGAGTCCGGCGGAGGTCACCATTGCCGATTCGGCCGCCGGCACGCGGTTCACGGCACGCCTGTCGTGGCAGCAGTTCGCCGAGGCGCTGCGCGTGATGACCTACAACCTCGGCACGGCCCGGCGCGTGCCGATGCTGGTGCACCGCGCGTACCTCGGCGACCTCGCCCCCTTCGCGCGAGCCGGGATCGCGTCCAATCGCGGGCTCCGAAGGATCCTGCGGCTGGGGTTCCTCCTGTCCGTCACCTGCACCGAGGACGTGTCGCGAATCGCGCCCGACGAGATCGAGCGCGAGACGGCCGGCACCTACCTGGGCGATTCGCGCGTGCGGGAGCAGATAGCGGCGTGCGCGGGCTGGCCTCATGGGTCGCTGCCCGCCGATTATGGGGACCCGGTGCGCTCCGATGTCCCGGTCTTCCTCCTCTCGGGCACAGTCGATCCGGTTTCACCGCAGCAATTCGCCGCGGACGCGGCGCGATACTTGTCTCACAGCATCCACGTCCTCGCCCCCGGGGCGCACGTGCCGACAGGCCCGTGCATCGATTCCATGGAACGGGCATTCCTCGACGCGGCGTCGCCCACGGCGGTCGACACGAGTTGCGTGCGGACGATGGCGCTGCCCACCTTCGTCACCAGCGACTCGGCCGCCGGCGACTAGGAGGCCCGGCGTCGAGCCCAATTCGTCTCCTTGCCCCGGCGGGCAAGGCCGCGGTAGAGTGAAGCAAGCGTGGGAAAGCATCGTAGTAGATCGCTATGGATTGGCGGGCCGCATTTTTCACGGTTTCCTGACGGTCGGTCCCCTTCCGCACTCCACAACTCATTCGGCTAATTTTCGGGCCCTATGAAACTCTCTGAAACGTCTATTCGGCGTCCGGTGCTGGCGAGCATGTTCTCAGCGGCGCTCGTGCTGTTCGGCGTCATTGGCTACACCCGGCTGGCGGTCCGCGAGCTCCCGGACATCGATCCGCCGGTCATCTCGGTCTCGACCACCCTCCCCGGCGCCAACGCGCAAGTGGTGGAAACCGCAGTGACCGATGTGCTCGAGGAAGAGCTGTCCACCATTCAGGGGATACGCACGCTCTCGAGCTCCTCTTCGGAGGAGAACAGCCAGATCGTCCTTGAGTTCACCCTCGACCGGCCGGTCGACGTCGCAGCGCAGGACGTGCGCGACAAGGTGTCCCGGGTACGCGGCCGGTTGCCGGTCGACGTGCTCGAGCCGGTGATCGCGAAGCAGTCGGCTGACGCGCAGCCGTTCTACTGGCTGGCGCTCTCCAGCGAGAACACCGACCTCATGCAGCTCTCCGACGTGGCCGACCGGGTCGTGAAGGCGCGGCTGCAGAGTCTTCCCGGCGTGGGCAGCGCCGGCATCTTCGGTGAGCGACGCTATTCGATGCGCGTCTGGGTTGAGCCGCAAGCGCTGTCCGCGCGCGGGCTCACCGTGCAGGACGTCGAGGGCGCGATCGTCTCGCGCAACGTCGAGATTCCCGCCGGCCGGATCGAGTCGACCCGGCGCGAGTTCTCGGTGCGCTCCCTCGGCGAGCTCAAAACGCCGCAGGAGTTCGGTGAGCTGGCGGTCGCGAGCCAGGGCACGCAGCTCGTCAAGCTGAAGGACGTCGCCCGCGTCGAGCTCGGTCCCGAGGACGATCGCTCGATCTTCCGCTACAACGGGTCGCCCTCGGTCGCGATCGGCGTGGTGCGCCAGTCGAAAGCGAACCTCATCGATGTCGCGCGCGAGATCCGCGGAGCGGTCCCGGGCATCCAACAGGCGCTGCCGCCCGGTGTGAAACTGCAGGTGGCCTACGACGGTTCGGTCTTCGTGACGCACTCGATCGACGACGCGCGGTTCACGCTGCTCATCGCGGCGATCCTCGTCGTACTCATCATCTTCGTGTTCCTGCGAAACGTCCGGGCGACGATCATCCCCGGACTCGCGATCCCCGCGTCGATTATCGCGACGTTCGCGATCATGTACTTCCTCGGCTTCTCGATCAACAACTTCACGCTGCTCGCGCTGACGATCGCGATCGGCATCGTGGTGGACGACGCGATCATCGTGCTGGAGAACGCCTTCCGGCACCAGGAAGAGCTCCACGAATCGCCGGGAGACGCGGCGGTGCGGGGGACGAACGAAATCGGATTCGCCGTCATCGCGACCACGATCGCGCTCGTGGCGGTGTTTTCGCCGCTCGCGTTCCTGACGGGCACCGCGGGCCGGCTGTTGAGCGAGTTCGGGATCGCCGTCGCGGGCGCGGTCGTGATCTCGGGCTTCGTCGCGTTGACGCTCACGCCGATGCTCTGCGCCAAGATCCTTCGGATGCAACACCAGCACGGCAACGTCTTCCAATTGTTCGAGCGCGGCTTCAATGCGCTGTCGGAGCGGTATGCGCTGCTGCTGCGCCGCGCCGTGGATCACCGCGTCGCCGTCCTGCTCGGCACGCTGGCGATCGTCGTGGTCTCCGTCTACGTGTTTCTGATTTTCCCGCCGACGCGGCTGCAGAACGAGCTGATCCCGGAAGACGATCGCGGCTTTTTCCTGATCGTCGTCCGCGGACCGGAAGGCGCATCACTACCGTACACCGACGGCTACGTGCGCCAGGTCGAGCAGATCATCGGACGCACACCCGGTGTCAACGGCTACTTCACCATCGTCGGCGGATTCGCGGGCGGCGTGAACAGCGCGTTTATCGGGGTGATCATGAAGGATGGGGAGAAGCGTCCGTCCGTGCAGCAGACGGTGGGCGGCCTGTTTCCCCAGCTGATGGGGATCTCGGGCGTCCTGGCATTTCCGTACGCGCCCGGCGCGATCGGCTTCTCGCAGCCGATTCAGTACGTCGTGCAGAATCCCGATTTCGCGAAACTCACGGACATCATGGGACCGTTCGTCGGTCGCGTCTCACAAATCAAGGGTCTCGCGAACGTCCAGACCGACCTGTTTGTGAACAAGCCGGAGCTGCGAGTGACGTTCGACCGCGACCGCGCCGAGGACTTGGGGGTGCCCGTCCGCGACGTGGCGAGCGCGCTGCAGACGTTCCTCGGCGGCCGCCGGGTGAGCACGTTCACGCGCAACGACAAGCTCTACTACGTCATGGTGCAGCTCGATCCCAAAGATCGCGCGACGCCGAGTGACATGCGCGGGATCTACCTGCGGGGCAAGAGCGGGCAACTGGTGCAGCTCGACGCGCTGGCGAACGTCCAGGAAGGGGTGGGGGCGCGGCAGATCAACCACTTCAACCGGATCCCGTCGTTCACGTTGTCCGGATCGCTCATGCCAGGGCTCGCGCAAGGCGAAGCGCTCGATTCGATCGACGCCGTCGCGAAGCAACTGCTGCCGCCCGGGACCACGACGGCTCTTTCCGGAGAATCGCGCGAGTATAAGGAGAGCGGGAGCGCCATCTACTTCGCGTTCGTGATCGCGCTGATCGTGGTGTTCATGGTGCTCGCCTCACAGTTCGAATCGCTGCTGCACCCCTGGACGGTGCTCCTGGCCGTACCACTCGCCGTCACCGGCGCGCTGGCGACTCTGAAGGTCGTGGCACTGCTCACGCCCACCTTCATCGGGCGGCTCTTGAATTTCTCAGGGGCGACGATGAACCTGTACAGTCAGATCGGGATGATTCTGCTGATCGGACTGGTCAGCAAAAACTCGATTCTCCTCGTCGAGTACACGAACCAGCTGCGTGAGAAGGGGCTCGATACCATCGCCGCCGTCCTCGAGGCGGGGCGCATCCGACTGCGCCCGATTCTCATGACGTCGGTCGCGACGATCATGGGGGCGGTGCCGATCGCGATTGGAGTGGGCGCGGGATCCGATTCCCGCAAGCCGCTGGGCTACGCGATCGTGGGCGGCATCTTCTTCTCGACGATATTGACGCTGTTCGTCGTGCCGGTGGCGTACACCCTGCTCGACCGTCTGACCGCTCGGGAGACGAAAACGGTGCGCGTGCCTCAACCGGTGGAGGCGGACTGATGCTGGCCCTGCTTGCGGCCCTGCAGTTTCAGCTGCAGGCCCCCCCACTGGCGATGACCGCCCCTGATTCGTTTCCGACGGTGACGCTCACCGATGCGTTACGACGGGCCGCCGGGTTGGACCCGAGTTATGTGGCGGCGGTCGGACAGGTGGACAACGCCAGGTGGGCACGACGCAGCGCCTTCGCCGTGTTCCTGCTCCCGGCCGTCTCGGTCGAGACGGACGCGACCAAGAACCTGCCAGCATTCTTCAACTTTGGGACATTGCGGCCCGAGTCGTACGCGGTCTCGGCCCAGCTGACCGCGCGGTTCGACCTCTTTACGGGCGGGCAAAAGGCCGCTGAGCTCACCCGCTCAGCGGCCGCGCTGGACGCTGCCCATGCCGGCGAGTTGCAGGCGCGGTTCAACGCCGCGTTCTCCACCGAAGCGACGTACTACGCGGTGCTCTCTGATGCCGAGCTCCTGCGAGTCGCGCGAGAGCGGGTACAGCGCGCCGAGCAACAGCTCGGCGTGGCTCGAGCGCGCGTCGTGTCGGGCGCGGCGGTGCAGACCGACTCACTGCAGCTGCGGCTCGAGTTGAGCCGGGCGCAGGTGGGACTGTTGCTGCAACAAACCGCCTTACGGGTGGCACGCCTGTCCCTCGGGAGCCGGATCGGCGCGACCGGGCCGGTGGACGCCGTGCCGCTCGACAGCGTCCTCCCAGCCACGCCACCGATGACGCTCGATGCCGCCGTGGACGAGGCGACGGATCAGGGGCCCGCCTACCGGCAGGCGCGCGCCCTCGAACGCGCCGCGGCAGCGGTGTTTCGCGGCCGGCTGGGCTCCTACCTGCCGCGCGTGAGCCTGACGGGCATCGGCATCGGCTACGACAACCACTTCTACCCGAAGGCCGCCAAGTTCACTCAGCTGACGTTGACGGTCATACTCCCAATCTGGGACAACTTTCAGCGACAGACTCTGATCTCGCAGGCCCGGGTGTCCCGGGACATCTTTCGCGCAGAACGCGATTCGGCCGAGCGCTCGATCCGGCGAGACGTGACCGCCGCCTACGACGGGTACGTAACGGCGCGCGCGGCTGCGGACATCGCCGCAGAGGCCAGGGCCGTGGCGCGGGAGTCGTATCGCGTTCAGCAGAGCCGGTACCGGGCGGGCGCATCGACCATACTGGACCTGCTCAAGGCGCAGTCGGACTTGGACGACGCCGAGTCCGGACTGGTCTCCGCCCGGTATGC
>DASZCN010000013.1:0-23458 GCA_035943095.1 Gemmatimonadales bacterium
AGCAGCAGCGCCTGACCGTCCGGGGGCAGCGTGCTCCCATAATCCTCGAGCAGCGCCTGGGAGAATCCGTTGATGGCGCGGAGCGGGGCCCGCAGATCGTGCGACACGGAGTAGCTCAAGCGCTCGAGCTCCTCCCTCAAGTGAGCGACCTCGGGGTTGTCCGGCACGCTCAGCAGACGGGCACCGGCTGCCGGATGGCAGAATGCTCCCGCAGGTGCCCGCGCGGAAGGACGAAGAGCCCGTGCACCATGACGCACATTCCATAGTGGAACGTGAAGAACGGGATCATGAACACCTTCGCCGCCCACGCCAACTGGTTGTCCGGCGTAGCGGCGACCATCCGCAGGATATTGAAGACGCCGACGATCACGTTCTCCACCCAGAAGAGGAGTAGTGTGGCATAGACGCTCCATCCGAAGAACAGCACTCCCACGAGCGGCACGAGATTGGCCGCAACGAGCACGACGGCCGTCGGCGTGAGCCGGAGGGAGCCGGGCGACGCGGTCGCGATCGGCGCCGGGGAAACGGGCGTGGTCATGGGCCACTACTATGCAATGTGAGGGTCGTGCCTCCAAGCCCTTGCTGGCGCCGGAGGCCTCGCATAGCTTGCGACTCCATGATGCGTTACGCCTTCGCCATGTACTGCGGGTGTTGTCGCTCGCCGCGACTCTATCGCGGCAGGACGCGAGCGATCTCGTAGTAAGGCGTTGAGGCGCGAAGGCGCCAGGGCACCAAAGAGATCGGCCGCGATTCCCGGTGAGGCATCGCGGCTTGTGTTTTTCAGGGAGGAGGCAGACGCCATTTCGACCGCACGCCTGACCGTCGTGGGGATCTCGGGCAGCCCGTCGGGCACGTCCAGATCACGATCCTTGGTCGAGCACACGCTCGCGTGCTTTGCGGCGCGCGGAGCGTCGAGCGAGCTGATCGATCTGGCGGGACTGCCGGCCGACGCGCTCCTGGGGCGGGTGGTGGCTCCGGCGGTCACGACCGCGCTCGAAACGACCACGAAGGCGCGGATCGTGGTCGCAGGAACGCCGGTGTACCGGGCGACCTACAGCGGGCTCCTCAAACTGTTTTTCGACCTGCTGCCCCAGGACTGTCTGGTGGGCAAGATCGGGGTTCCGATCGCCACGGGTCATGCGGCGGCGCACGCGCTGGCGGTGGATCATGGGCTGCGACCCCTGTTCGCGAGCCTCGGTGCCACGGTGGTGGCGGCCGGCGTGTACGGGACGAGCGCGCAGTTCCAGGACGGGAAGCCGGCTGCGGAGCTGCTCCAAGTGGTGGACCGGGCGGTCCGCGAGGCGTGGGCCCTCGCAGGGGCCACGGCGGGCTGAGACGAGAGGATAGAGATGAGCGCAACGACTGAGCGTCCGATCGCGATCTACTACGAGCACCCGGACTGGTTCCGGCCGCTGTTCACGGAGCTCGACCGGTGGCGCGTCCCCTACGTCCGCCTCGACGCGGCGAGCCACCGGTTCGACGCGGCCGATGGACCACCCCCGTACTCCCTCGTGTTCAACCGGATGAGTCCGTCGGCGTACCTGCGCGGGGCGGGGAACGCAATCTTCTATACGCTGCATTACCTGGCGCACCTGAAGCGTCACGGCGTGCGAGTGATCAACGGCTACGATGCCTACGTCACCGAGACGTCCAAGGCGCTGCAGCTGGCGTTGCTTCAGCAGCTCGGCCTGCCGTATCCGCGGGCCCGGGTGATCAACAACGCGGCCGAGGCTCGGGCGGCGGCAGAGGGCCTGCGCTTCCCCGTCGTCCTGAAGCCCAACATCGGAGGCTCGGGAGCCGGCATCCGCCGCTTCGAGGCGCCGGAGCAGCTCGAGCAGGCAGCGCGCGCCGGCGCCCTCGACCTGGGCATCGATCACACCGCGCTCGTGCAGGAATTCATCCCGGCGGCCGATCAGCGCATCGTGCGGGTCGAGGTGCTGGGTGGCCGCTATCTCTACGCGATCCGGATCTACACGTCAGGGGAGAGCTTCAATCTCTGTCCCGCCGACGTGTGCCAGACCGTAGGGGGCGCGGAGCTCGTCAGGGCGGCCTGTCCGGTGGATGCCCCCAAGAACAACATGCGCGTGGAGGGCTACACGCCGCCGCCCGAGATCGTGGCGCAGGTAGAGTGCATCATGCAGGCGGCGCACATCGACGTGGGCGGCGTGGAGTACCTGATCGACGAGCGAGATGGGCGGCTCCATTTCTACGACATCAACGCCCTGTCGAATTTCGTGGCCGACGGGCCGCGCGTGGTGGGGTTCGACCCCTTCGCACGTCTGGTGGATTACCTCGAGGCGGAGGCGGAATGACCATGCGCTTCGGCTACTGGCTTCCGGTGTTCGGCGGCTGGCTCCGCAACGTTCCGGACGAAGGGATGGAGGCGACGTGGGAGTACGTGCGTCGCTTGGCGCAGCGGAGCGAGCAGATCGGGTTCGACCTCACGCTGATCGCCGAGCTGAACCTGAACGATATCAAGGGAGCGGACGCGCCGTCGCTCGACGCCTGGAGCACGGCCGCGGCGCTCGCTGCGGTCACCGAGCGGCTCGAGCTCATGGTGGCGGTCCGGCCCACGTTCCATCCGCCGGCCCTCCTCGCCAAGCAGGCCGCCAATATCGATCGGATCAGCGGGGGCCGGTTGACGCTGAACGTGGTGTCGTCCTGGTGGGCGGGCGAGGCGAAGCAATACGGCGTGGAGTTCGACCAGCACGACGCGCGCTATGCACGGACCGCCGAATGGCTCGCGGTGGTGAACGGCATGTGGTCCGAGCCCCGCTTCAGCCACGCCGGGAAGTACTACCGGGTGGAGGACGCGATCCTCGAGCCCAAGCCGATGGCGCGACCGCGCCCCACGATCTACGCCGGAGGTGAATCCGACGCGGCGAAACAGCTCATTGCGGAGGACTGCGATGCATACCTCATGCATGGCGACCCGCCCGAGCGCGTGGCCGCGAAGGTGGCCGACATGCGCGCACGCCGGGCGCAAGCGGGTCGTCCGCCGCTCACGTTCGGCGTGGCCGGATACGTGGTCTGCGCCGACAGCGACACATCGGCGCGTGCCGAGGTCACCCGCATCACGGACGTACGCCAAAGCGCCGCGGGGTATGCGAACTACCAGGATTGGCTTGCGAACACCCAACTCGAGCAGCAGGTGAGTCTCGAGGACTACTCCGTATCGAACCGTGGCTTGAAAGCCGGGCTCGTCGGGACGGCGGAGCAGATCGCCGAGCGGATCGGCGAGTTCGAGCGGGCGGGCGTGGATCTCCTGCTGCTCCAGTTCAGCCCGCAGTACGAGGAGATGGAACGGTTCGCGGCCGAGGTGATCCCGCTCGTGGAAGAGGTCACGGCCGGGCGGCGAGCACCAGCCCCCCGAGGCACATGAGCAATCCCACCACGTGCCGCGCCGCGAGGTGCTCGCGGTAGCCGAGCACACCGATGATCACGAGCAGCATGGCGGTCGTCACGTTGGCGATGACAGAGGCGAGGCTGATCCTCCACCCGGCGCGGTAGGCGAGCAGGATGGCGAGCTCCACCCCTACGATCGACAATCCCACGACATACGTCGCCCAGTTCAGGTCCTTGAGCGAGCGTACGAACACGGTGCCGCCCGGTGCGAACGGAACGGCGGCGAGGCACGCGACGAGCGAGGTGGCGTACGTGACCACGAGGGACACCATCGGGTGCACGCCGGGCACGATGGATTTCTGCGCGACGTGGTACAGGGTGGTGGCGAGCGCGGTGAGGGCGATGGGCAGGTAGAAGAGCATCGCGGTGCCTCTCGTCGAAGATGTTCGAAGTGGAAACGGTCCGTTGCAGCCGGCGATACCCGCCCGCTTGGGCTCTGGCGGCCGTTCCGGCGGCGTCATATAGATAGTAGAGAGAGGGGCGCCCGAGCCCCTCGGTGGACTGTGGTCTGGTTTTCGCTGGGCTCCACCAATGGCCCCGCCTGGGTGCCACGCCGTCCCGACCTGACCCTCGCTCGAGACCGCTGGACGGTAATATGCTCGGGCGCGCAGTTCGTGCATTCCTTCCGGCATCCTCCCCCAGTTTGCCCCGCAGCGCCGAACCAACAACGAACCGGAGCGGGGGATGCCCCCGCGGCGTAAACCGGCCGCTCGACGCAAGGGGGCTGGCGGCGCGGCGCCGCAGTCCCAGGGCGAGTCGATCCGGCCAGACGTCCGCTTCCGCGCCGTTGTGGAGGCGGTGCCGAGTGGCGTGGTGATGGTGGACCGGGAGGGCAAGATCGTCCTCGTCAACCGTGAGATCGAGCGCATGTTCGGGTACCTGCGGGCGGAGTTGCTGGGCCGGCCGATCGAGACGCTCGTACCCGACGAGCTGCGTGCCCGACACCCCGCGCTACGCGACGACTTCCTGTCCAAGCCCGAGACCCGGGCGATGGGCGCCGGGCGCGAGCTGTTCGGTCGCCGCAAAGACGGCAGCAAAATTCCGGTAGAAATCGGGCTCAATCCGCTCGAGACCGATGAAGGGCTGTTCGTGCTCGCCTCGGTGGTGGATATCACCGAGCGGAAGCGAGCTGAGACGCGATTCCGGGCGGCGGTCGAGTCGTCCCCCAACGGCATGTTGATGATCGACCGGGAGGGGAAGATCGTGCTGGTCAACCGGGAGATCGAGCGGCTGTTCGGCTACGGCCGTGAAGAACTGTTCGGGCAAACGATCGAGACGCTCGTGCCCGAGGAGGTGCGCGCCCGACACCCGACGCTGCGCGGCGGGTTCTTCGCCCACCCCCAGGCGCGGGCAATGGGCGCCGGACGGGAGCTGTTCGGCCGCCGCAAGGACGGTCGGGAGATCCCAGTCGAGATCGGGCTGAATCCACTCGAGACCGATGAAGGGCTGTTCGTGCTGGCCTCGGTGGTGGACATCACGGCACGCAAGCGGGCGGAGACGCGATTCCGGGCGGCGGTCGAGTCGTCTCCCAACGGCATGGTGATGATCGACCACGAAGGGAAGATCGTACTCGTCAATCAAGAGATCGAGCGGTTGTTCGGGTACGGGCGTGACGAGCTGCTCGGCCGACCGATCGAGGTCCTGGTGCCGGACCGGCTGCGGGCGCGGCACCCGGCATTCCGGGACACGTTCTTCGCAAGCCCACAGGCGCGGGCGATGGGCGCGGGCCGAGATCTGTTCGGCGTGCGCAAGGACGGTCGCGAGATCCCAGTCGAGATCGGTTTGAACCCGCTCGAGACCGATGAAGGAATCTTCGTGCTCGCCTCCGTGGTCGACATCACGGAGCGCAAGCGCTCCGAGCAAGAGCTGCGCCGCTCGAACGAGGAGCTGGAGCGCTTTGCGTATGTCGCGTCGCACGACCTACAGGAGCCGCTGCGCATGGTCGGGAGCTACGTGCAGCTCCTCGGCAAGCGCTACAAAGGGAAGCTCGATGCCGACGCCGACGAGTTCATCGGCTACGCGCTGGACGGGGCGCTCCGGATGCAGCGGCTCATCGAGGACTTGTTGGCGTTCTCGCGGGTCGGCACGCGGGGCGCCGCGTTCGCGCCGACGGACGTGAACGCGGTCGTCGACCGGGCGCTCGGGCACCTCAAGCTTTCGATCGACGAGGCCCGTGCGACCGTGGCCCACGACGGACTCCCGGCGGTTTCGGCCGACGCGAGCCAGCTGGAGCACGTGTTTTTGAACCTGGTCTCCAATGCACTCAAGTTTCGCGGGACCGCGCCCCCGGACATCCGCATCTCGGCCGTGCGGCACGATC
Organism: Gemmatimonadales bacterium; assembly: GCA_035943095.1. Classification (GTDB taxonomy): domain Bacteria; phylum Gemmatimonadota; class Gemmatimonadetes; order Gemmatimonadales; family GWC2-71-9; genus AG41. The sequence goes on from DASZCN010000013.1 coordinate 5,726, forward strand.
GGCAGTGGCTGTTCAGCGTCCGGGACAATGGCATCGGCATTGATCCGCAGTACTTCGAGCGGATCTTCGTCATTTTCCAGCGGCTGCACGGGAAGAACGAGTACCCGGGGACGGGGATCGGGCTCGCGATCTGCAAGAAGATCGTCGAGCGGCACGGGGGCCGGATCTGGGTCGAATCGGCGCCGGGTCAGGGCTCGACGTTCTGGTTTACCCTCCCGGCCAGCGCGGAGGTTGAACATGGCTGACCTCGCACCGGTTCCGATCGAGATCCTGCTCGTCGAAGACAACCCCGGGGACGCTCGTCTCACGCGGGAAGCCCTCCGAGACGCGAGAGTGCGAAACAACTTGCACGTCGTGCCGGACGGCGTCGAAGCATTGGCATTTCTGCGACGAGAAGGAAAGCACGCGACCGCCGTTTCACCCGACCTGATCCTGCTCGACCTGAATCTTCCCAAGAAGGATGGTCGGGAGGTGCTGGGGGAAATAAAGAATCACGATCAATTCCGACACATCCCGGTCGTCATCCTCACGACGTCGCAAGCGGAGAAGGACATCATCGAGAGCTATCGCCTGCGCGCCAACGCCTATGTGACGAAGCCGGTGGACCTCGAGCAGTTCCTCAAAGTCGTGCAGTCGATCGAGCACTTCTAGCTCGAGATCGTGAAACTGTCGCGGATATGAAAGGGATCCCCGGCGGTGCGCCGATCGAGGTCCTCCTCGTGGAGGACAACGCCGATGATGCGGCCTTGACCATGCGGGTGCTCCAGCAGGCCAAGGTGCGTAACCGGGTGCATCTCGCTGTCACCGGCGTGGAGGCGCTGGCATTCCTGCGCCGCGAAGGGCGATTCGTCGACGCACCGCACCCCGACCTGATCCTGCTCGACTTGAATCTGCCTGCCATGGATGGGCGCCAGTTGCTGGCGGACATCAAGCGTGACGATAAGCTACGCCACATCCCCGTGGTGATCGTGACCGGTTCCCGCGCACAGGAAGATGTGCTTCGGAGCTATCGGCTCCACGCCAACGCCTACATCACGAAGCCGATCAGCACGAAAGAGTTCCTCGAGGCGGTGAACTCGATCGAAGAGTTCTGGCTGCAGATCGTGAGACTCCCGTGAGTACGGCGACGGCGGTGCGGCCGATCACAGTTCTCCTGGTCGAGGACAACCCAGGCGACGCGCGGCTGATCCTCGAGCTCCTGGGGGAAGTGCAGGCCCAGGTGTTCGACCTGGAGCGCGTCGACCGGCTGGAGGACGCGCTCGCCCGTCTGGGTCGCGCCGGCGTGGACGTCGTGCTCCTCGATCTGGGCCTGCCCGACAGTCAGGGGCTCGACACGTTCGTTCGCGCTCGTCGCGGGGCACCCAACGAGCCGATCGTCGTGATCTCCGGCTTGGACGACGAGCGCCTCGCACTCGAGGCGGTGCGTTCCGGGGCCCAGGACTATTTGGTGAAGGGGCGCATCGAAGGGCAGCTCCTCGCCCGCGTCCTGCTGTATGCCATCGAGCGAAAACGAGCCGAGGAAGCGCTGCGAGCGCGGGAGGCTCACTACCGAACGATCCTCGAGAACATTGCGGATGGCGTGTTCATCGCCGACGCCGAGGGCCGGTATCTGGACGTCAACCCGCGTGCGTGCGAACTGACCGGGTACGCCAGGGACGATCTCATGGGCCTCAAGGTGACCGACACGTACTTGGAGGTCGATCGGGAGGAGGCAGCCGCCCAGCTGAGCGAGATCGCCACCGGGCAGGTTCGGTCGTTCGAGCGCCGTCTGCTGCGCAAGGATGGGTCAATCATCACGGTCGAAACGAGTGCCCGGGCACTTTCGGACGGCCGCCTCCTCTCTACGGTCCGGGACGTGACCGAGCGCCGAACCCTGGAAGAGCAGCTGCGGCAGGCCCAGAAAATGGAGGCGGTCGGCCGTCTCGCCGGAGGCGTGGCGCACGACTTCAACAACGTCCTGACCGCGATCTTTGGTTATACCGACCTCTTGGCGGAAGAGCTCCCCGCCGAGAGCCCATTCCGTCAGGACTTGAAGGAGATTCGCAAGGCCGCCGAGCGCGCTTCGGGACTCACTCGGCAGCTGCTGGCCTTCAGCCGCCAGCAGGTGCTCCAGCCTATGGTGCTGAGGGTCAACGAGCTGGTCGAGGACTTCGAGAAGATGTTGCGACGCCTTGTAGCCGAGGACGTCGAGCTGCGCCTCGTGCTCGCGCCCAAAGTGGGTAACGTGCGGGCCGATGCCGGTCAGCTGCAACAGGTGATCATGAACCTCGTCGTGAACGCACGCGACGCGATGCCGACGGGTGGCAAATTGCTCATTGAGACCGCCAATACGGAGCTGAGCGAGCAATACGTGGAGTCGCACCAACCCGTGATTCCCGGCCGCTACGTGATGGTCGCGGTGAGCGACACGGGTACGGGGATGAACGCGCAGACCCAGGCGCGAATCTTCGAGCCGTTCTTCACAACCAAGGAGAAGGGCCGCGGCACCGGGCTCGGCTTGTCGACGGTGTACGGCATCGTCAAACAGTCAGGCGGCTATGTCTGGGTGTACAGCGAGCTGGCGCGCGGCACCACGTTCAAGATCTACCTCCCACGAGTGGAGGCGCCGCCGGAACGCCCCGCACCGTCGCGCGAGGCAGGAACGCTCGCGGGGACGGAGACGATACTCCTGGCCGAAGACGACGAGATGCTGCGGCCGCTTGCGAAGGGCTTGCTCGTGAAGCTCGGCTACACCGTGCTCGAGGCCGAGAACGCCGCGCAGGCGCTCGCGGTGGCGAGCCGGCATCAGGGCCAGATACACCTGCTCGTGTCCGACGTGGTGATGCCCGGGGCGAGCGGGCGCGACCTCGCGCGGCGGCTCGCGGAGTCCCGGCCCGACACGAAGGTCCTGTACATCTCGGGCTACACCGACGATGCGATCGTGCACCACGGGATGCTCGAGCCCGGGCTCAACTTCCTGCAGAAGCCGTTCACGCCGGCGGCGCTCGCGCGCAAGGTGCGCGAGATCCTGAACGCAGGCTGACCCCGGGCATGCCGATACGCAAGCAGCGACGAGGCAGTGAGCCGGCGGTTGCGTCACCCGCCGTGCTTCCGATCCGGGTTCTCCTGGTCGAAGACAATCCAGGCGACGCGCGCCTGATCCTCGAGATGTTGGGGGAAGTCCAGAGAGACACCTTCGACGTGGAACGGGTCGATCGGCTGGCCCCGGCGCTCGAGCGGCTGAGCCGCGCCGCCGTGGACGTCGTCCTGCTGGACCTGGGGCTGCCGGATAGCCAGGGCCTCGAGACCTTAGAGCGTACGCGCCGCGGCACGAGCGACGAGGCGATCGTTGTGATCTCGGGTCTGGACGACGAGGCCCTGGCGGTCGAGGCGGTGCGCGCAGGCGCCCAGGACTACGTGGTCAAGAGTCGCATCGAAGGGCAGCTCCTGGCGCGGGTGATCCGCTACGCCATCGAGCGCCAGCGCGCGGAGACCCGGCTGCGCTGGCTGACGCTCGCCGTGGAGCAGAGCCCGGCCGCGGTGTTCATCACCGACCCGCACGGGACGATCGAGTACGTCAACGCGCGGTTCACGGAGATCACGGGGTACGCGGCCAACGAGGCGATCGGGCGGAAACCGAGCATCCTCAAGTCCGGCCTGACGCCGCCCGAGCACTACCAGGCGCTGTGGCGCACGATCCTCGCAGGCGAGACCTGGCGCGCCGAGATCCAGAACCGGCGCAGGACCGGTGAGCTGTACTGGGACTCCGTCGTGATCTCGCCAATCCGAGACGCGCGCGGCGCCGTCGTTCACTTTCTCGCCGTGCAGGCGGACATCACGGAGCGCAAGACGGCGGAGGCCGCGCGACGCGCCAGCGAAGAGCAGTCTCGCCTGCTGCTCGATTCCACCGCGGAAGGGATCTACGGTCTGGACGTCTCGGGGGTTTGCACGTTTTGCAATCCCGCTGCCGCGCGCTTCCTCGGCTACGAGCGTCCCGAGCATCTGCACGGCAAGAAGGTGCACGCGCTGATGCACCACACGCGTGCCGACGGGACGCGTTACCCCCCGGAGGAGTGCCAGATCTATCAGGCCTTCCGGCGCGGCGACGGAACGCACGTGGATACCGAGGTCTTCTGGCGCGCCGATGGATCGAGCTTCCCCGTCGAGTACTGGTCGTATCCGATCCGCAAGGGTGGTGTGGTCGTGGGCGCCGTGGTCACGTTCCTGGACGTGACGGAGCGCAAGCGCGCCGAGGAAGCGCTGCGAGGCAGCGAGCGGCGCCTGCGGACGCTGTTCGAGACCGTCAACCTCATCGTCCTCGGGCTCGACGCGGACGGCAACGTGGAGTACGTGAATCCCTTCTTCGCTTCCCTCTCGGGGTACACGCGCGAGGAGGTGGTCGGCAAGAGGTGGCTCGAGTTCCTTCCTCAGGCCCACGGCCCCACCATGCAAGGTGTGTTTCGCGAGCAGTTGGAGCGCGAGTTCCATCCGCATTACGAGAACCCGATTCTCACCAAGGCCGGTGAAGAGCGGATGATCGCGTGGAACAACACCGTGCTGCGGGACGCTCGGGGACAGCCCATCGGCGCGCTGAGCATCGGCGAAGACATCACGGAGCGCCAGGGGCTCGAGCGGCAATTGCGTCAGGCGCAGAAGATGGAAGCGATCGGACGACTGGCGGGTGGCGTGGCGCACGATTTCAACAACGTCCTCACGGCCATCTTCGGCTACGCGGACCTGGTGATGGAAGATCTCCCCGCCGACAGCCAATCCCACAGGGATCTCGAGGAGGTCCGCAAGGCCGCCCAGCGCGCGTCGACGCTCACGCGCCAGCTGCTGGCATTCAGCCGCCAGCAGGTGCTGGCGCCGGTGGTGATGAGCCTGAACGAGCTGGTCGAGGATATCGACAAGATGCTGGGGCGCCTGATCGGGGAGGACGTCGAGCTGCGGTTGCAGCTGGCGGAGGACCTCGGTAACGTGCGCGTCGATCCGGGCCAGGTGCAACAGGTGATCATGAACCTGGTGGTCAACGCGCGCGACGCCATGCCGAGCGGCGGCAGGCTGCTGATCGAGACGGCCAACGCGGACCTAACGGAGGAATATGGCGAACGACGCCAGCCCGTGATCCCGGGACGCTACGTGATGCTCGCGGTCAGCGATACCGGTGTGGGCATGACGCCGGAGGTCATGGGCAGGATCTTCGAGCCTTTCTTCACCACCAAAGAGAAGGGCAAGGGGACGGGACTGGGCCTATCGACGGTGTACGGGATCGTCAAGCAATCGAGCGGCTACGTGTGGGTGTATTCGGAGCCGGGTCGCGGCACAACCTTCAAGGTGTACCTGCCGCGGGTGGACGCCCCGGTGGATGTGCTCGCCCCGGCGCGCGAGACAGGCACCATCGTCGGCACCGAGACGATCCTGTTGGCCGAGGACGACGAGAGTCTGCGCCGCCTCGCCAGGGGGCTGCTCGAGCGATTGGGCTACACCGTGCTGGAAGCGCCGAATGCCGCGCAGGCGCTGGCCCTCGCGGCCTCGCACGCGGGTCCGATCCACCTGCTCGTGTCGGACGTCGTAATGCCGGGGGCCAGCGGGCGCGAGCTCGCTCGCCGGCTCGCCGCGTCCCGGCCCGACACGAAGGTCCTGTACATGTCGGGCTACACCGATGACGCCATCGTGCACCACGGCATGCTCGAACCCGGGCTCAACTTCCTCCAGAAGCCGTTCACGCCGTCGACGCTCACGCGCAAGGTGCGCGAGGTGCTGGACGCCACGAAAGGCGAGTCGTGAGATCGCGCACCGCGGCGACATGACAACGCCCGCAACCACCGCCCCAGACATCGGGCGCACGCTCGCCAATCAGTTGCTCGCCGAGCGGGCGATTCCGCTCATCGCCCACCTCGCGCTGCTGGTGCTGGTCGTGCTGGTCGTCGGCGATCAGCTGCCCCTCACCCTGCTCGCGCCATGGGTGGGCTTGGTCTTGGCGACGACCGCCCTTCGCACGGTGTCGTGGCAGCGCGCGCGGCGCGGTCCCGCGACCCCTCAAGCGACCATCCGCCTGATCCGAGCCACCATGCTCGCGCTGGGGCTCGCGTGGGGCATGGGGGTCGCGCTCGCGCTCGCCAAGGTGTCGCCGACGGAAGCGGCCGTGCTGCTGATCGGTCTCCTCGGACTCTTGTCCGGAGGACTGACCACGCTGGTCGCAGATCGCTGGACGTTTCCCTTGTACGCGGCCGCCATGATTGTTCCGGTCTTGTTGGGCCTAGCGCTCACGGATCAAGCCATGCTGAACAACGTGGAACTGGGGCTCGTCGCCGGGGTCGTCCTACTGCTCGTCCGCTTGCATGCGAAGGCGCACGACGCGCTGATAGAGCATCTCCGAACCACGCTCCAGTTGCAGGAGAGTGAGGCTCGCTTCCGGCGCCTCGCTGATTCGAATATCATCGGCATGGGATTCTGGGATGCGAGCGGGGCGGTCACCGATGCCAACGACGAGTACCTCCGCACGATCGGCTACACGCGCGAGGACCTGGCCGCCGGTGCGGTGAATTTCCGATCCTTGACGCCGCCGGAATTCGCCGAGATCGACACGCGCGTTCTGGAGCGCTTGGCGGCGGGTGAGCAGGTTCCGCCGTGGGAGAAGGAGCTGATCCGGAAGGACGGCGGGCGCGTGGCCGTCATGCTTGGGGTGACTCCGCTGAAGGACCGGCCCGACCACGGCGTGGTGTTCACGCTCGACATCACCGAGCGCAAGGCCGCCGAAGCGAACCAGCAGACCCTGTTACGCGAGCTTCAGACCGCCCTCGCTGAGGTCAAGACGCTGCGCGGTCTAATCAAGATCTGCGCCCACTGCAAGCGCGTGCTCACCGACGAAGGCAGCTGGGAGCAGTTCGAGTCGTACGTACGCGCGCACAGCGGGGTGGAGTTCAGCCACGGGATCTGCCCGGAGTGCGCGCGCAACTGGGGGGGCGCCGGCGGATGAGTTCCCGCGGCACGCCGCCGCCCGCGAGGCGATAGCCCAATGCCCGCCACGATCCGGATCCTCATGGTCGAAGACAACCCCCAAGATGCCGCCCTCGCCGAGCGTGAGGTCCGCAAGGCGGACGTCTTTTGCACGTTCCGCCGGGTCGACTCGCGCGAGGGGATGGTAGCGGCGCTGCGCGACTACGCGCCCGACGTCATCCTCACCGACCACTCTCTCCCGACCTTCAGTGCGCGTGACGCGCTCGCGCTCGCGCAACAGCTCGCGCCCGGCACACCGGTGATCGTCGTGACCGGCGTGCTGGGCGACGAGCCCGCCGTGCAGTACCTGCAACTGGGCGCGGCGGACTACATCCTCAAGGACCACCTGCATCGCCTCGGTCCAGCGCTGCTGCGCGCCCTCGATACCAAGCGCAGCCGCGAAGAGCAAGCTCGGGCTCACCAGCTCCAGGCCGCGACGTTTCGCATCGCCCAAGCCGCCATTGCTACGCCGGGCCTGCACACGTTGCTGCCGGTCATCCATCAGATCGTCAGTGAGCTGATGCCGGCGAAGAATCTCTACATCGCCCTCTACGAAGCCGCGACCGACCTCCTCAGCTTCCCTTACGCCGTGGACGAGCACGACACGGACGTCGCCCCGAGGCGGCCCGGGAAGGGGCTGACGGAATACGTCCTCCGGACCGGAGAGCCGCTGCTCGTCACACCGGAGGTGCAGGCAGCACTGGAGGCCCAGGGGCAAGTCGAGCTGGTCGGCGCCCCGTCGATCGACTGGCTGGGCATCCCTCTGAAGGTCGGCGACCGCACCATCGGGGTGCTGGCCGTCCAGACGTACACGCCCGGCGTCCGGTACGACAAGCGGGAAAAGGACCTGCTGCAGTTCGTCTCCGCTCAGGTGGCGCTGGCCATCGAGCGCAGCAGGGCGGAGGATGAGAGCCGGGCGGCCGCGGCGCGGCTGAACGCGATCATCGATGCCGCCCTGGACGCGGTCATCACCATGGACGGGACGGGGGTGATCCGCAGCTGGAGCCCCCAGGCCGAACGCATGTTCGGGTGGAGCGGGTCGGAAGCGAGCGGGCGGAAGCTGTCGGCGACGATCGTCCCGCCGCAGCATCGCGCAGCGCACGAGCGCGGGCTCGCCCGCTTTCTCGCGACCGGTGAAGGACCAGTGTTGAACCGCCGCATCGAGATCACCGGCCTGCATCGCGACGGACGAGAGATTCCTGTTGAGCTGACCATCACGCCCCTGCGCGTCGGAGAGGCGTGGTTGTTCAGCGCGTTCGTCCGGGACATCACCGAGCGCAAATGGGCGGAAGAGGCGCTGGCGCGCTCGGAAACAACGTACCGCTCTTTGGTCCAAGACTCCCCGTTCGGGATCTTCCGGAGTACCCCCGACGGTCGTCTGCTCGCGGTGAACCCGGCGCTGGTGAGCATCCTTGGGTATGACTCGGAGGCCGAGCTGCTCGCGAGGAACGTGGCGACCGACGTCTACGTCGATCCCGATGAGCGGAAACGCTTCGTCGACCAGGTGTCGAAGCTGGGAAGCCTCGGCGCCGAGTCCCTCTGGCGCCGCAAGGACGGCAAGACCGTCACGGTCCGGCAGACCGGCCGCGCGGTGCGGGATGCGCAGGGCAGCGTGGAGTACTTCAACGTGATTCTCGAAGACATCACCGAGCGCCGACTCTTGGAGAATCAGCTGCGCCAGGCGCAAAAGATGGAGGCGGTGGGACGGCTGGCTGGCGGCATCGCGCACGATTTCAATAACATCCTGACCGCTATCTTCGGGTACTCCGACTTGCTGCGTGACGAGCTCCCGGAAGGAAGCCCGGCACGCCAGGACACCGAGGAAATCCGCAAGGCGGCCGAGCGCGCCGCGGCGCTCACGCGGCAGCTGCTCGCCTTCAGCCGCCAGCAGCTCCTCGAGCCCGTCGTCCTGAACACGAACGACCTCGTTGAGGAGTTCGACAAGATGCTGCGCCGGCTGATCGGCGAGGACGTCGAGCTGCGACTGGCCTTAGCGCCAGACCTCGGCAATGTGCGAGCGGATCCCGGGCAGCTCCAGCAGGTGCTCATGAACGTCGCCGTGAATGCGCGGGACGCGATGCCGACGGGAGGCAAGCTCCTGATTGAGACCGCCAACGCGCACCTGACGGACCAGTACGCCGAGCTGCACCAGTCGGTGACCCCGGGCGCCTACGTCATGGTCGCCGTGAGCGACACCGGGGTTGGCATGGATGCCGAGACGAGGGCCAGAATCTTCGAGCCGTTCTTCACGACCAAGGACAAGGGCAAGGGAACCGGGCTCGGCCTGTCGACCGTCTACGGCATCGTCAAGCAGTCGGGAGGGTACGTCTGGGTATACAGCGAGCTGGGTCGCGGCACGACCTTCAAGTTCTATCTCCCACGCGTTGAGGCGACGGCGGAGCGCCCGCTGCCGCCGCGCGAAGCGGCGACCTTCGCGGGGACCGAGACGATTCTCCTCGCCGAAGACGACGAAATGCTGCGGCCGCTCGCAAAGGGCGTGCTAGAGAAACTTGGGTATACCGTGCTCGAGGCCGAGAACGCCTCGCGGGCCCTGGCCTTGGCCCAAGCACACAAGGCACCGATTCAGTTGTTGGTTTCGGACGTCATCATGCCCGGCCTGAGTGGACGCGAACTGGCTCAACGCTTAGTGGCCACTCGCCCCGAAACGCGTGTGCTCTACGTCTCTGGCTACACCGACGACGCCATCGTGCACCACGGCATGCTCGAGCCCGGGCTGAACTTTCTCCAGAAGCCGTTCACGCCGTCGGCCCTCGCCCGCAAGGTGCGCGAGGTGTTGGACCACCCGTAAATGGACGAACGCAAACGTCACGGTCGCCCGCGCGCTTCGCCTCCTCTTGGTGCGCAAGTGCACTGATCTGGGGCGCTTGTCATCAAGCTGAGGCCTCGGTGCGACAGTAAGAGAGACCAACGTCTATACCGAGGTTTTCCGTCCGTTGTTGGCATAACTCCTGCCTTGTATGAAACGCAAAGCTCGAAAATGAGAGCCTCACATGAAGCGGTCTCAGCGGAGTTGGATTGAGGATACGGCGCTGGCCCTAGCCGTCTGGCTCTGGGCACTGTTCGCGGCGCGGGAGTCGAGAAGCGGGCCGTCTGGATCCGTGCGTTGAGTCGTGCCTGAGCTTCTGACACAACTGCGCCGCGTGCGCCAACGCGTCCTGCATCGACTGTGGCGGCAGCGGGCCCTCAATGCCTTGCGCCGCCGACGCGGCGTTGCGTCCCTGCTCGTCGTCTGTCGCGGCAATCTCTGCCGCAGCCCGTTCGCGGCCGCGTTGTTGCGCCACCAGCTCTCCCCGCCCCGGCCCCCGGTGCGGGTCGACTCGGTGGGCCTCACGGTTCCTGGTCGACCGTCGCCAGCCGCGGCGGTTGCGGTAGCTGCCCGCCATGGCGTGGATCTCTCCGCGCACCGCTCGCAGTTCGTGACGGCCGAGCGTGTCCGCGCGGCCGATCTCATCGTCGTCATGGATTTCGCCCAGCGCCGCGAGATCTGCGCGCGCTTCGGGCGGGCCGAGCGAGACGTGTTGGTCTTGGGGGACCTCGACCCGCAGCCCTTCGGGGCCCGCGTGATTCGCGATCCCGTGAACCAGCCGCCTGCAGTGTTCGAGCAAGCCTACGCCCGCATCGAGCGCTGCGTGCGGGAGTTGGCGCGAGCGATCACGACGGTGGGAGATGACGCCTGACCCCTGCGCCGCCCACCCCGTACGTGTGAAGTCGCTGCAACGCTGAATGGGGCGTGCCCGCCTTGTGGCGATGGAGCAGCAATCAAACTCAGGGATATCCGTTCGGGGCTTCGGCGCCACACGGCGTCCGCAGCTCGCGTTTGAGGGTCCTAAACCCGGTCCGGTTTTTGCGCCCAGTGTCCGGCGAACGCTGAGTGGAGGAGCCTCGTGGTACGCACCGTTGGTAGAAACTGGTGGGCAGTGGCAGCCGCGATGCTGACTGTCGCGAGCGCGTGTGAAGATCCACAAAGTCCGGCTTCGCACGTACAGGCCTTGTTGACGGACGGCGGCTCACTCGCCGTCGACGTCAACACCACGTTTGCCGTCCCCGACGCCAGCAGTATGGGGTCAATCCCTCCAGGCGGCTTTACGGTCTGGGTGGACGCCTCCGCCAGCCAGTCCGTCGGGACGAACGGCGTCGTCACGTTCAACGGGCTCGCGGCGGGCAATCACGAAGTGGCCCTCTACGGGATTCCCTTCAACTGCACGGTGAGCACCCCGAATAAAGGCCCCAACGACCCGCAGGGCTTCTCGCTGATTGCCGGCATGGGGGCGTCCACGAATTTCTCCCTGGGGTGCGGATCGTGGGGCGGCCTGTTCGTCTCCATCAACACCACTGGTGTGGACCTGCCCGGCGGCGGCTACACGGTCACGGTAGACGGCGGAGCCGGCCAGCAGGTTGCAGCAAACGGCAACGTCACGTTCACCCAGTTGTACGTCACCAGTCACTCGGTCGCCTTGTCGGGCGTCGCGGGGAACTGCACGCTGAGCGGGCCGAACACGCAACAGTTCACCGTGTCGGCGGGCCAGATAACGTCGCTGACCTTCTCCGCGAGTTGCGCCCCGGTCGGTACGGGCAATGGCACCCTGACGGTCACGACGCCCACGACAGGCTCTAATGTGCCCGCTGGCTATACGGTGACGGTCGACGGCACCAGCAGCCAAGCGATCGCGATCAACGGCAGTGCCACCTTCACGGTGCCGGCGGGCGCCAACCCGGTGATGCTGTCGGGAGTGGCCTCGAACTGTACGGTGGCTGGCGGGGACACGAGCACCGTCACCGTGACCGCGGGCGGGACCGACACGACGACCTTGGCAGTGACTTGCGCCGCCCCCGTGGCGCGCGTAACCGGTACGGGACAGCTCGGGATGGGGACTGCGACGCCCCACAACGGTGTGCAGACCTTCGACTTCGACGTGCGAGCCGACCTCACCGGGCGGTTCACGATCACCGCATACGACGACATTCATCCGGACGGGACCATCGCCACGGTATTCACGGATCCGTCGAGGGACGCCGCGACCTCCATCAAGGCGTACCGCACCAGCTCGAGTGCCTGCAGCGATCCGAGCCACGGGGCGGAATTCGACGCCCTCGGCCGGGATGGGCCCGACCTTGTGCCCTATACCGTGATCGTGTGCGACGAGGGGCCGCAGGGGAGCGGGAGAGACTTCTTGAGCTTCTTCATCTTTAAACCGGACGCGTCGGGAGCTGGGCGCTCGGGCATCGTAACGAGCGGAGATGTTGTGAAGCAGTGATTTTCTGGGCCTCGGAGTGGACGTGGTCCGACGCCGACGATGGCCCGAGCAACGGACGGAGATCGGAGACGAACTGAATGATAAAGAACCCCCGATCCTGCATTCCGATGCTGACTCTGCTCGTGCTTGTCTTTACCGTGGCGTGCGAGTCCGACCTCACTAACCCCGGGCGCAACGCGAAGCCCGCGTTCGTCCTGCTCACGCCGGGCACCGTGGCCCAGGTGAGCGCGGGGGGCCGTCACAGCTGCGCGCTCAGGACGGATGGCAGCGTCGCCTGTTGGGGGAACAACGACTTCGGCCAGGCGACGCCGCCCGTGGGCCAACTCACCCAGGTGAGCGCAGGGGGAGGCCACAGCTGCGGGCTTCTGAAAACCATAGGCACCGTCGTCTGTTGGGGGTACAACGGCTCTGGCCAGGCAACGCCGCCGAAGGACACGTTTACGCAGGTGAGCGCGGGCGGCTCTCACACGTGCGCGCGCAGGACCGAAGGGACCGTCGCCTGCTGGGGGGATAACGAATACGGGCAAGCGACGCCGCCCCCGGTGGGCCTGTTCACCCAGGTGACCGCCGGGGGCGCCCACACCTGCGGGCTTCTGAAAATCATAGGCACCGTCGTCTGCTGGGGGGATAACGAATATGGGCAAGCGACGCCACCGGTGGGCACGTTCACGCAGGTGAGCGCGGGGGGTTCCCACACTTGCGGACTGAAGACCGACAGCACGGTCGCCTGCTGGGGGTACAACGGCTCCGGCCAGGCGGCGCCGCCGGGCGGCGCGTTCATCCAGGTGAGCGCGGGGGGCTTCCACACTTGCGGGCTCAAGCCCGATGGCACGGTCGCCTGCTGGGGGTACAACGGCTCTGGCCAGGCGACACCGCCATCGGACGCGTTTACCCAGGCGAGCGCGGGGGGCTCCCACACTTGCGGGCTCAAGCCCGACGGCACGGTCGCCTGCTGGGGGGACGACTCCTATGGGCAGGCGACCCCGCCAGCAAACACGTTCACGCAGGTGAGCGCCGGGTACCAGCACATCTGCGGACGCAAGACGGACGGGGACGTCGCCTGCTGGGGGGCCGACTATTACGGGAAGGCGACACCACCGGTGGGCACGTTCACGCAGGTGAGCGCGGGCGGCTCCCACAGCTGCGGGCTCAAGCCCGACAGCACGGTTGCCTGCTGGGGGAATAACTATTACGGGGAAGCGACGCCGCCGGCAGGCCCGTTCACGCAGGTCAGCAGCGGGTTCTCGCACACGTGCGGCCTCAAGCCCGACGGCACCGTCACCTGCTGGGGGAACAACAGCTCCGGCCAAGCGACGCCACCAACGGCTGCGTTCAGCCAAGTGAGCGCGGGGGCCTACCACACATGCGGGCTCAAGGCCGACGGCACGGTCGCTTGCTGGGGGAACAACTATTACGGGCAGGCGACGCCGCCGCCGGGTGCGTTCACCCAGGTGAGCGCGGGCGGCTACCACACATGCGGGCTCGAGCCTGACGGCACCGTCGCGTGTTGGGGCGACAACGTGTATGGCCAGGCGACGCCGCCGACGGGCGCGTTCACCCAAGTGAGCGCGGGGTACCAGCACACTTGCGGGTTCACGGCGGACGGGACCGTCGCCTGCTGGGGGGACAACTATTGGGGCCAGGCGACGACGCCGCCGGGTGCGTTCACCCAGTTGAGCGCGGGCGGCTCCTTTACGTGCGCTCTGGAGCACGATGCGAGTGTGGCCTGCTGGGGTGAGTTCGGGGTAGCGGAAACCCCCACCGAGCCGCCCGCATCGCCGTGACCCACCAGCCTGAGATCGCGCAAACGCCTACCGTGAGTGCTCCGTGGCCGTGATTCGCCGCTAGGCCAGCTTTGGCGTCGGCTTTACCGACGAGCGCTCAATGCTGGTTGAGCCACTCGCGCAACACGACGAGGTTGTACAGCCGCTGGCTGTGATCCCGCACGCCCTCCCGGTGCTCACGAGCCATGTCGCGAATCCCGACGGGATTGAGCCAGCCGCAATCGCGCAGGCTCTCACTGTCAGCGAGCTGGTCGGCCCAAGCGCTGGTCGGCCCGTACGCGAACCACACGGGTAACGGGACGTCAAAGCCGTGCTTGGGTCGCTGGTATAGCTCGGCCGGGACGAATCGCGCCAACAGGGCTTTGAGCAGCGGCTTTCCGCCGTCGCCGTCGAGCAACCACTCGTCGGGCAGCCCTAGCGCGAATTCCAGCACCTCTTGATCCAGGAGGGGCGAGCGCGCCTCCAGGCCGTGAGCCATCGTGGCGATATCGACCTTGGGCATGAGGCAGTCCGCGAGATAGCTGTGCACGTCCACGAGCCGCATCCGTCGCAGCGCCGGGCCGTTGCCACTCCGATACAGCTGCGCCAGCCACGCGCGCACCGCGTTCCCGTTGTCCCGCCGCTCCCGCAGCAGATCGCCCGCGTAGAGGGTTTGCACTTCCTCGTCGGCCACGCACGTCCGCAACGCGGCGAAGCGCTCCGGTTCGTCCAACGCGAGGGCGCGCAGGCCGCGCTGGATCCGTTGCGCCCAGGGCCGGCGACTCCGCACCGCGGTGCCGAGCCGTAGCGCGGCATTCGGCGCAAGGCCGCGCCAGCGCTTGAGCGCGAGTGCCGTCCGATACCAATCGTATCCGCCGAAGCCTTCGTCGCCGCCGTCGCCGGTGAGCACCACCGTGACGTGTTTCCTCGTCTCCTCCGCCAGCATCCAGACGGCCAGCGCCGAGGCGTCGCCGAACGGCTCCGCCGCATGCCGCACCAGGGCCGGAAGGATGTCCACCATGTCCGGGTGTCCGGTGATGGTGCGATGCCGTGTCCCGAGGTGCTGCGCGATACGTTCGGCATAGCCGCTCTCGTCAAAGGCGGTTTCCGCGAAGCCGAGCGAGAACGTCGAGGTTTCCCCGGGGCATTGGCGGGAAGCGATGGCGGTGACCAGGCTCGAATCGACGCCGCCGCTCAGGAACAGGCCAAGCGGCACGTCGCTCCGCAGCCGCAAGGCGACCGCGGTGGTGAGGAGGGCTTCGAGCCGATCGACGGCCTGGGTGAAGCGCCCCATGAAGGGCTGCACCGCCTGCTCGAGCGCCCAGTACCGGAGGGAACGCGCGCCCTGAGAGCTCACCCGCAGCATCGTTCCTGCGGGGAGCTTGCTGATGCCGTCCCAAATCGACTGGGGAGCCGGGACATACCCCAGCGTTAGGAACGCGTCCAACGCCGCGAGGCTTACGCGACGGGCACCGGCGTCGGTATCCCGGAGCGCGCCGAGCGTCGATGCGAAGTAACAGGAGTCGTCGTCCAGCGAGTAGAACAGGGGCTTCTTTCCCACCCGATCCCGCGCCAGCACCAGCTCACCGCGCGTCCCGTCCCAGACGGCGAAGGCGAACATGCCCCGAAGGTGGTGCACCACGTCGCTGCCGAACCGCTCGTACAACCGCAGCAGCACCTCGGTATCCGATACGGTGTGAAACTGCACCCCCTGATCCGATAGGACCCGGCGCAGCTCACGGTAATTGTAGATCTCACCATTGAACACGAGCGCGATCTGGCCGTCGTCGCTGCACATCGGCTGGCGTCCGCCTGCGATGTCGATGATGGAGAGACGACGGTGCGCGAAGGCCGCGCGGCCCTGCGGATCGGCCCAGAAGCCCTCGCCGTCGGGCCCGCGATGCGCCATGAGCCCCGCCATCCGGCACAAGCGCTCGTGGTCCGGGCGGGCACCGGGCCGGAAGGTTACGGCGCCGGCGATCCCACACATATGGGCGTTACTCCTGCCCGCTCCTCGAGGAGCTCGCGATACAGCTCCATGTGCGCCTCCAGGCGGCGCTCCAGTGAGAAGCGGCTCACGGCCTCCCGGCGCGCGGTCGCCGCCCCGGGCGCATCGCCCTGCGTCAGTGCCTGCTCGATCGCTTCCGCGAGCGCGGCGACGGATCCGGGCGCCACCACCCGAGCCGCCGCCGACATTCCGATCACCTCCGGCACCGCGCCCACCGCCGTCGCCACGACCGGCACGTCCGCCCGCAACGCCTCGAGCAGGGTGTTGGGCAACCCCTCGCTCCGGGACGGCAGAACGACGAGATCGAGATTCCTGTACACAACATCCACATTGTCCACTCGTCCCAGGAAGCGGACGTATGGGGCCAAGCCGAGAGAAATGCAGCGACTTTCGAGACGCGCTCGCTCGGGGCCGTCCCCCGCGAGGAGCGCCGAGAACACCAGGCCCCTCCGCACGAGGAGTGCGCAGGCGTCGAGAAACAGATCCACGCCTTTCTCGAGGCTCAGCCGGCCGACCACGCCAACTACGGGCCGTGGGAGACTGCTACCGAGGGCGGTGAGCCGGTCGCGCTCCGCCGGGTCGCCCGCCGGCGGAGTGTCCAGCGCCGCGTTGTAGATAATGCGAACCCGGTCGCCGCAATGGTGGAACGCCTGGGCTTG
This sequence comes from Gemmatimonadales bacterium, assembly GCA_035943095.1. Classification (GTDB taxonomy): domain Bacteria; phylum Gemmatimonadota; class Gemmatimonadetes; order Gemmatimonadales; family GWC2-71-9; genus AG41. The sequence goes on from DASZCN010000013.1 coordinate 22,410, forward strand.
TACGCGCGACATAACGACAACGCGCTCCGCCGCACCGAGCAGCCGCCGGTCGACCCGGTGATAGAGTCGGTCCTTCACGTCTTCGGTCGTTGTGCCATGGAAAAATCCTATCCACGGCCATGAGGCCCGCAGCCGTCGCAGCAAGTACGCCACCGCCGTCGCCTTGTAGCCGTGGGTCTGAACGATCGATGGATGCCAGCGGCGCAGCACGGCTCCCACTCTCAAGACCATCCGCCAGTCGAGAGGCCCGCCGTCTTCCACGACGCAATGCTCAACGCCGGCCTCCCGGAGGTAGTGAGCGAATGTAGAGGGAGGCCGGCCGCGTCGATGAAACGCGATGACCAGGAAACTGATGCCCGCATCCTGGAGCCCACGCGCCAGGGCCGTCAGCTGACGCCCGGGACCGGAGACGCCGTTCGTATCAGGGACCAGGGCTGCGATGCGTTCTGGTGCGGAGCGTGGGTCGTCCGTGCTCGCGCCCCGCTCCGCGAGGATCATCGTAGGGATCGGGTTGACCGCGAAAGCCAGCTTTCCCCGGCGGGGTTCCCGTCGAGCCCCCCCGTGACAAGGCACCGTGACGCCCGCGCTGCCAGCATGGCCGAAGGTGTTTGCAAGGTTAGCGCCGCCCGCTGCGCACAGCAGACCGGCGTCTAGGATGGCAGACAAGTCACTGCAGGACAGTGAGATACGTGATAATGCGCGGTGCTGTAGCATCGCCGCTATGTGGCATCGGCGCGTGAGGATAAGCCGCTCCGGCGGGATGTCTTACGCTCCGCTCCGCGATGCAAAAACCTCCTGCTCCGCAAGAGGCAGTCGATCACCGTGATGTTGCCCGCCGCATTGAAGGTGTGCACGCCCTCCACATCGGGACTCCAATTGGGTTCCACTCTGCCGATCTCAACCTCCTTATACGTTTCCGGATTCAACTGAATAATGCGGTTGATGGTAACCGCCGCTCCGTAGTGGGTGGAGCAGTCCTGGGCCGGCCGGTAAAACTGGCCCTGGTCCTCGAAAATACGTCCCGCCGGCCGTGCCGAGCGGACGTCGCT